>DAIDKO010000126.1 GCA_027450005.1 Rhodanobacter sp.
CCCGCCTGCGTAGGGAGTCGAATCGGAGCGTGTCGCGCCGCGACCGGCAGGCAGCCACCCGGTCGATCGTGCCGAGCGAGGGGACGTCCGGCGGCCATGGGCCTTGATCTCAACCGCTGCGACGGTCGGGTTGAACGATGCGCGCATCGTGCTATCGGTGAATCCATGACCCCCGAACCTGCCACCCTCGAACGCGCGTATCGCGTCCGGCTGCGCCCGACGAAGGCGCAGGCGCGTTCGCTGCAGCGCCTGATGGGCGCGCGGCGATTCGTGTGGAACTGGGCGTTGCAGCAGCAGGTCGAAGCGCGCGCCACTGGGGAGAAACGCCCCGGCGCGGCGGATCTCTCCCGCGCGTTGACCGCGCTGCGGCAGGCACCCGAGACGGCCTGGCTGGCCGAGCTGCCGCGCCAGCCGTTCAACCAGACGCTGCGTGACCTCGATCGCGGGTGGTCGAACTGCTTCGCCGGTCGGGCGAAGCGCCCGCGAAGGAAGCGGTTCGGCACCGTGCAGTCGGCGCGCTTCACGCTCGACCAGCGGCGGGCCCAGGTCGAACGATCCATCGGCCGGGTGCAGCTCGACGGCATCGGCCGTCTGCGATTCCGGGTCACCGAAGAACTCGCGGGTCGCTTGCGGTCGATCACGGTCAGCCGCGACGGCGCCGGTCGGTGGTTCGGCAGCTTCACCGCCGATGGCGTGCCGGTACCGGACGTCGTGCCGGCAGCGATCCCGAGTGTCGGGGTCGATCTGGGACTCAAAGACACCGCCATCCTTTCGACCGGTGAGCGGATCGCCGCCGGCCGGCGGTTGGCCGCGAAGCTGGCGACGCTGCGCCGCTACCAGCGGCGCTCCGTGCGCCAGCGCGATGCAGCGGCGGCCCGTCAGGGGCTCGATCCGAAGCGGCCGCTCCGGAAAGGCACCCGCCTTGAGCCCTCGAAGCGGATGGCGGTGACGAAGCAGCGGATCGGCCGGCTGCACGCACGGATTGCCGACAGCCGCCGCGATCACCAGCACCCGGTGAGCGCCCGCGTCGTGGGGTTGGCCAGCGTGGTGTGCCTCGAAGACCTGGCCGTGAAGGCGATGGGGCGCAGCATGGGACGGCGGGCGTTCCGCCGTTCCGTCGCCGACGCCGGGCTGGGCGAGCTGCGCCGGCAACTGGCGTACAAGGCGGCGTGGCGCGGGCGGGTGGTCAGCACGGTCGATCGGTTCTACCCGTCGAGCACGACCTGCGGGGACTGCGGCCACGTCCACGCCGGACTGCGCCTGGCCGACCGGCGCTGGACCTGCCCGGCCTGCGGGGCTGAGCACGACCGCGACCTCAACGCGGCGATCAACATCGAGCGGGAAGGCCCGCGCCTTCTCGCCGAAGGCTCCGGGAAACCGGAACGTACCCGGAGGAGCCGGGGAACTCACGCGCGGGGAGAGGATGCGTGCGCGGCCGGCAAGGCACCGCCGGTCGGACCGCCGACCTCGACGAACCGCGAACCCGACTGTCGGGCGGCTCCGCCGCCCATCCTCACCGTGCGCCGGGATGGACCGACACGCGGTGGGGGCGGTTGAGATTCCGAGCCTATGCGCTGACGCAGGCTGACCCGCTGACGCTGGATGCGCTGGGCGGCGTCTACCTGCAGGGCAGCGCCCACGGGTGCGCGCATGCGCTGTTCCGCTAAGCCGTGGCGCTGCTACCCGACGAGGCGCGCTGCCACGTCAACTTCGCCTTGACCAGCACCTTCACCGGCGACCTGGTCAAGGCGGAGGCGCCGTTCGACACCTGCATCGACCTCGCTCCGAAGCACTGGGTGACCTACGGCCTGCGCTCCCGCCTGCGCCGGCAAACGGTGGCGAACAACCATGTCGACACCCTGCAGGACTGCTGGCCGCGCATGCCGACGATGTCGACGCGCAGATCCACCTCAACGGTGCGCTCGGCAAGGAGTAAGAGGATTTCGGCGGCTACTACGCCGCCTTCGAACACACGCGCAAGGGCGAGGCCGCCGCACGCACGCGCGTGGACTACCGGCCCGAGCAGGATCGCGCACTGGTCGACGCGCTGATCGCGGCGTTCCCCAGACTATCGCCACCAACGGCGGCTACGGCAGCGACGAGCCGATCTTCGTGGTGGGCATGCCACGCTCGGGTACCACGCTGGTGGAGCGCATCCTGTCCAGCCACCCGGACGTGCATTCTGCCGGCGCGCTGATGGATTTCGGCATGCAGGTGGGACGCCTCGCACCCGAGGGCGTGCCGCCACGGCTGTGTCTGGAACTGCTCGCGCAATCGGCGCGCTTCGACTGACACTAGGTCGGCCTGCGCTACGTGGATGGCAACCGCCCGTAAACCGCGCTCAAGCCGCGCTTCGTCGACAAGCTGCCGCACAACTTCCTCTACCTTGGGCTGATCGCCAAGGCGCTGCCGAAGGCGAAGATTGTCTGCCTGCGCCGCCATCCGCTGGACACCTGACTGAGCAATTTCCGCGAGGCCTTTGCGGAAGACTCGGCCACCCACGGCTACAGCTTTGACCTTCTCAACATCGGCCGCTACTACGTCCAGTTCGACCGCCTGATGCCGCACCGGGACACCGTGCTACCGGGCCGAATCCTGCAACTGGACTCCGAGGCCCTGGTCGCCGACTAGGAAAGCACCAACCGCCGGCTGCTCGCCCACTGCGAGCTGGAATGGCACGACGCCTGCCTCGACTTCCGGCGCAACACCGCCGCCGTCGCCACCGCCAGCACCGCGCAGGTGCGCGAAGGGCTCCATCGCCGCGCTGTGGGACGTTGGGAAAAATTCCGGCCGTGGCTGGGGGAATTGGAGAGGTTGCTAGATGAAGCCGGCATCGACACTGCGGCAACGGCAACGCGTTGAGAGCGCTTCGAAGTTGCGGAAGAACCGCGTCGCTGATCTGCTCCTCGGCGCCCAGATGCGGCTCTCTACCCACAGGAGAGAGGGAGAAAGCGACTCAGTGCCGTTTCCGCCACAGGCTCACGCGCCGATCCAGACCGATAGGCTCCCATCCGAACCTCCGCGCAATCCACTCCAGCGACTGCCCGGAATGAAACCCCACATGCGTCGGATCGCGGTGGTAATGCCAACGCGAGAACGCCGTCCGCGGCGGGCGCAGCTCGGTCATCAGCCCCAGCACCCCGCCTGCGACGAGCATGCCGTCGATGCGCGCGAGATCGCGCAATGGCGCGTGCATGTGCTCCAGCACTTCGGTGCAGGTGACGAAGCCGTAGCGCGCGGCAAGCGGCGTTTCGTCGGGAGCGAAGAACGGGTCGTAGCCGACCGTGGGAAAGCCCGCCTCGCCTAGCATCACCGCCAGCGCGGGCGCCCCGCCACAGCCGTAGTCGAGGCCGCATGTTCTCGGCGCGAGCTGCGCGATCAGCGGCTCGGCGAGTTGCGCGAGGAAGCGTCGGTAGCCCGGATCGTCGATGCGGTTGTCGTGCGTGCCGTAGTACGCACGCTCGGTGGCGGCATCCAGCCAGCTAGCCGGGTCGCGGCTGACTAGGTCGCAGCACGCACAGTGCCGGTAGATGCCGCTGGTCTCGCGCCACGGCAGGCCGGTCGCCGCTCCGCACAGCGGGCAAGCGACCGACCGGTCAGCGGATGCCGAGCCCATCGATGCCGATGGCTTCGACGGCGAAGCCGGCCAGCTCGGCGAAGCGACGGCCGCGTTCGGCGTAGTCCTTGAACTGGTCGAAGCTGGGTGCGCCGGGCGACAGCAGTACCACGCCACTGGCGGGCGTGACGGTGCGCGCCATCGCCACCGCGTCGGCGAAATCCTCCGCTTCGCCCAGCGGCACGCTGGCCCTTGCGGCGCGCAATGCCTGCGCGATGCGCGGGCCGTTGGCGCCCTGGGCGACGATGCGCAGGTCACTGCGATCCTTCGCCGCATGCACAAAGTCCGACCAGTCCAGCCCGCGGTCGTGGCCGCCCACGATCACCGTGACCTCGCGTCCAGCGAGGCTGTCCAGCGCGGCCAGCGTGGCCTGCGGGGTAGTGCTGATCGAGTCGTTGATCCAGACGAAGCCGTCGTGCAGGCCCAGCGGTTGCAGGCGATGCGGCAGCGGGCGGAAATCCGCCAGCGCGGGCGCGGCCTTGACCGCGTCGTAACCCAGCGTTTCCAGCGCCGCCAGCGCGGCACAGGCGTTGAGCGCGTTGTGCAGGCCGGGCGCGGCCATCGCATGGAGGTCGAACACCGCCTGCTCGCCGCGGCGGATCGCGCCGTCGGCCACGTGCCAGCCTGCCGGCGTGCCGAATTCGAGACGATGCGGGTGAGCGGCGGTGCGCTCCAGCAAATGCGCCTGCTGGCCGTTGACCAGCAGGGCGCGCGACACGTCCGCCATCTTGAGCTTGTCGACCATGTAGCGCTCGCGCGAGCCGTGCCAGTCGAGGTGCTCCTCGTACAGGCTGGTGACCACGCCCAGTTCCAGCGCGCCCGCCTCGCCGGTCTGGAAGCTGGAGAGCTCGATCGCCCACAGCTCCGCGGACTGGCCCTGCAGCTCCAGCAGCGGCAGGCCGATGTTGCCGGCCAGCGCGGTGCGCACGCCTAGCGCGCGCGCGAGGTGCGCGACGAAGGCGGTGGTGGTGCTCTTGCCCTTGGTACCGGTGACCGCGATCACGCGCGCCCCCGGGTTGTCCGCAAACCAAAGCGCGGTACCCGAAGTGAAGGTCGTGCCCTGCGCTTGCGCGGTGGTCACCGCGGCCTTGTAGGCGGAGATGCCGGGCGATTTCACTACCACGTCGTAGGCGCATAGCGCCACCGAGCCCGGCTCCTGGCCGTAGACGGTGAGCGTGGCGTCGAACGCACGCGCGGCCTCGGCTTCGTCCTCGCCGCAATAAAGAGCCAGCGGCAACTGCGGCAGCTGCGCGTGGATGGAGAGGATCGCGGCACGGCCTTCGCGACCGAAGCCCCACACCGCGACGCGCCTGCCCGCTAGGTCGGCGATGCGCATCAGGCGATGGCCTTCAGCGCCGCCTGCAGGCGGGCCGGCACGCGATGCTCGGCGGAAGGTTCAAGCCACGGCTCCAGCGCGAGCTGCGCCACGTCGAGCTGCGGCAGGATCTCGTCGCGGAAGCGCACCACCAGCGCGTCCTCCTGCCACTCGGGCCGCTGGCTCAGCGCGTACATCGCAGCGCGCGCCTCGGCGCCCTCGCCCACGCATTCGAAGGGTTTGTGGTCCTGGTATTCCAGCAACGCGTCGAAGCCGGCGGCCTGCGATTCGTCGTCCAGCAGGTTGCGGCCGAAGATCGTGAGCAAGCGGGGCTTGGGCAGGAACGGCGCCAGCGCGAGGAACACGAAATGGCATTTCGGGCACTGTCCGCACCAGCGATCCGCCGGCTTGGGACCGAGGATCCGGAAGTTGCGGTTGCAGCTGGAGAACGCGTCGAAATACGGCGTGAGCCGGGCAAACGCGCGGGTGATCGCCAGCTCGGAATACGGGCGCAACAGCGAGCAGTAGTCGAGGTCGGCGGCGACGTGCGTGTGCAGCCACTCGCCGAGCAGCTGCTCGAACGCATAGCCCTTGCTCCACTGGTGGTTCACCAGCTGGCCGTCGTATTCCAGCGTGGCGGCGGAGGCGGAGCGTTCGTTGGCGAAGGCGATGGAGTCGAAGCCGTACAGGATCGCCGCCGCGACGAGGATCGCGGAGTTCACCGCGGTCACCGGGATGTGCCCGTTCCACGCGCCGCGCTGGTTGAGCTCGAACAGGGCGGGCGCCAGTTCGCGCTGGAGGTTCAGCGTGGGCAGGCCGGTGCGCTCGGCGCAGGCGGCGATCAGCGCAGAGCTGCCCACCCACACCGCGGTGGCTTCGCCGCCGACAGACTTGATGGCCTCCACGGCGACGAGGGAATCCTTGCCGCCGCCGATCGGGACGAGGGTACGCCGCGGCAGGGCCAGCGATGGAGCGTGCGGCGAGGCTGCCCCTTCATCCCGCCGTTCTCCTCGCTCCTCAAAGCCGGCGCCATTCATGGCGCCTCCCCGCGTGCCCCGAAGGGGAGCGGGAGAAAACCGCGGAAAGCTGATGCGCCCACGCAGGTCGAGCCCGTTGCGATAGGCGAACTCGGCGAGGCCGTGCAGGTAGAGCGCGTCGAGCAGGTCGGCGGTAGCGTCGTCCAGCGGGCCGTCGGCCACGTCGATCTTCGGCGGCACGCCGGCCTTGTAGTAGCTGACGCCGGCCACCAGGTGCAGCAGCTTCAGCGCGGCTTCGAAGGCAGCCTTGCGCTCGACCGGCAGCGCGGGTGCGTGCGGGAAGCGGATGCGCTCCACCATCGGTTCGCCGTCGTCGAAGGCATAGGCCAGCTCGGCCACGCCGTCGGCGTAGCGCGCATGCAGGAAGCGGAACACCTGGGTCAGGCGGGGGTCGGTGCTGGTGGTCACTTGTCGGTCTCCGCGGCGCGCCCCCTCTCCCCCTTCGGGGAGAGGGCTGGGGTTGGGGCCGGACTTGCCAAGGCCGCCAGGATCACCTCGAGCACACCCTCGATATTCGTCAGTACGTCATTGTCCCAGAAACGCAGCACGCGGGAGCCCATGGTTTCCAGCTTGCGCGTACGTTTCTCGTCATAAATCACCTGTTCGCCATGCTGGCTACCGTCCAGTTCCACAATCAAGCCCGCATCCGGACAGGCGAAATCAGCGATATAGCGGTCGATCTCATGCTGGCGGCGGAATTTCCAGCCTTGTATCTGGCGGTTGCGCAGGTGGCGCCAGAGTTTCTGTTCGGCGTCGGTCTGAGCGACCCTCAAGCGCCGTGCTCTATCCACATTCATGCGTTTCATCCTTGAAACCTCGCCTTGTCGGGCAATCCACCGCAGCACCCGCCCCTCACCCCAGCCCTCTTCCTCGCTCCTCAACGCAGGGTCATCCATGGCCCTTCCCCGCGTCCCAGAGGGGAGAGGGAGAGAAGCTGCGTCAGGCGTCGATCACGACCTCTTCCGTCTCGCCGCGCAGGTTGTACAGCGAGGACATCACCTTGCCGTAGGCGCCGGTCTGGGCGATCAGGACCACGTCGCCCTCCTGCGGCTCGGGCAGGCGGCGGTCGCTGCCGAGCACGTCGCCGCTCTCGCAGATCGGGCCGACCACCTGGAACAGGCCAGTGGCGTCTTCATCCAGCCGCGTGAGGTTGGCGATCTCGTGCCAGGCGTCGTACAGCGCGGGGCGGATCAGGCTGTTCATGCCGGTGTCCACGCCGAGGTAGCGCCAGCTACCCTTGCCCTTGGTCTGGGTGACGCGCGCCAACAGCACGCCGCCGTCAGCCACCAGGTAACGGCCCGGCTCCATCCAAAGCCGGTAGTGCGGATAGGCGGCCTTGACCTCGCGCAGCACCTTATCCAGCGCGGCGATATCCAGCTGTGCCTCGCCCGGGTGCGAGGGCACGCCCAGGCCGCCGCCGATGTTGAGGAAGGCGATGCTGCCGATGCGCTCGGCGAGGCTGGCGAGCTGGCTGTAGACCTCGCCCCAGTGCTTCGCATCGAGTACGCCAGAGCCGAGGTGCGCGTGCAGGCCGCGCACCACCACGCCATGCGCGTCGGCGTGGCGCAGAAAGGCGTCCAGTTGCTCTACCGGCAGGCCGAACTTGCTGCCGCTGCCGCCGGTGCGCACCTTCTCATGGTGGCCGAGGCCACGGCCGAGGTCCACCCGTAGCACCACCTCGCGACCGCGGAACAGTTCGCCCCAGTGCTCCACCGGGTGCAACGCATCCAGCGTGATGGTGGCGCGCGTGGCCAGGCCGCGCTCGAAATCCGCGCGCGAGGCGAAGTTGGGCGTGAACAGCAGCGGCACGTCGGCCGGCACCGCCGCCGACACCACCTCCAGCTCGCCGGGGGACACGCATTCGAACGCGAAACCTTCCGCGGCCAGCACGCGCAGGATCGCCGGATGCGTGTTGGCCTTCACCGCATAGTGCAGGCGATCCACGGCAGTCAGTGACTTCAGCGCGCGCGCCTGCTGGCGCACGGTGGGAAGGTGGTAGACGTAGCGCGGCGTAGCCTCCGCGGCGATGGCGAGAAGCCGGCTGCGCTGGGCCGGCTCGCGCCACCACGCCTGCGACACCACGGCCTCGCCGCTGCCGTACAACTGCTGCCAGCTAGGGCCGAACAGCACGTTGTCGTCGGTGCGCAGCGCGCCCGCGGCGATAAGCAGGTCGTGCAGGTGCGGCAGCAGGTCATCCACCACGTCCTCGTCCACCACGAAGGTGAGGTTTAGGTTGTTGGACGACTGCGAGATCAGGTGCACGCGCAACTGGTCGAACTCGGCCAGCACGCTGGACAGCGTGTGCAGCATCGAGCGCATACCGCGCCCGACCAGGGTGATCGCGGCGCAGGGCGCGATCACCTTGACCCGGCACACCTTGGCGAGATCGCCGGCCAGCGCGGCGATCGCGTCGGAGTCCAGCAGGTTCTCGGTGGGATCCAGGGAAACGGTGACGTTGGTCTCGGCCGAACCGATCAGGTCCACCGACAGGCCGTGCTGCTTGAAGTGTGCGAAAACGTCGGCGAGGAAGCCGACCTGCTGCCACATGCCGACCGACTCCATCGACACTAGGGTGATGCCCTTGCGCGCGCTGATCGCCTTCACGCTGGGCGCGTGTTCGCGCACCTGCGGGCCAATCACCGTGCCCTCCAGCTCGGGGCGGTTGGTGTCCTTCACCAGCAGCGGCACGCGCGGTTCGCGCAGCGGCGACAGGCAGCGCGGGTGCAGCACCTTGGCCCCGGTGGAGGCGATTTCCTGCGCCTCCTCGTAATCCAGCTTCTGCAGCAGGCGCGCACCCGGCACCTGGCGCGGGTTGGCGGTGAACATGCCGGCGACATCGGTCCAGATCTCGACCCGCTGCGCCTTGAGCAAGGCACCGAAGTACGAGGCCGACGTGTCTGAACCGCCGCGCCCGAGCAGCACCGTGCGCCCCTCACTCTCACGCGCGATGAAACCCTGGGTGATGAACACCTCGCCCTGCGCGGCAAGGCGCGCGTTGAGCACCGGATCGGGCTTGGCCTCCACCATCGCCGAGAGTAGCTTGGTACGTTCGTTCTGGTTCGGCAGCGCCACCGCGGCGAGGCAATCACGCGCGTCCAGCCATTGCGTGGCCAGCCCGGTGTGGCTGAGGAAAGCCGCCCCCAGCGCGCTGGACATCAGCTCGCCGTGCGCCTGCACCAAGGCCGCCCAGGCCAGCTCGCCCAGCCGCGCCGGACCTTCCGCCGCGAGCGCGGCCAGCTCGTCCAGGCGTGCGCCCAGCGTGGCCGGTAGCGGCAACCGCATGTGGCCGAGCAGGTCGTGGTGGCGTTGCGCGATGGCGCCGGCCGCCGCCTTGCGTTTGCCTTGGTCGCCCTCGCCGCACAGCTTTTTCAGCGCATCGGTGATGCCGGTCAGCGCCGACACGACCACCAACACGCGCGCGCCTTCGGCGCGGCGGCTGGCGACTAGCTCGCGGATGTTGTGCCAGCGCGGCAGGGTGGCGACACTGGTGCCGCCGAACTTCATCACGATCCAGGGGGCGTCCGCGGAAAGCGGCGCAGGGGCGAACGGGGTCACGGGTGAACAGGCCAGGTGGCGGGAAAAGGTTCGCCAGTGTTGCGCTGCGGCAATTCAATTGCAACCGGATGACAGATTTGGACGTCTAGACTTCCAATTATCCCGGTCGCATGAACTTTGCCGGGATCGATGCCGGCACCGAGAGGGCGACTCGCTGGCGATATGAGGGGACCGGCTGCCGCCATCAGTGCAAAGGCGCTTGGCTCGCCTTCGCCGACCGGGCAACTTTCTCCCGGGTCGCCAGGAGAGAGTACCCGTATGGTCTTTCTAACCATCGCGTCGATACGGCGCCCCGCCCCCCGATCGAGTCGAGCGCAGGCTCTCCCCACCGGGGGAAGGCAAAAAGCGTGGAATGTACGGGCGGCGTTTACTCGACGACGACCGGAATCTTCCCGATCCGCGCCTGCCACTCGCGCGGCCCCGTCTTGTGCACCGAGGTGCCGGCGCTGTCCACCGCCACGGTCACCGGCATGTCCTGCACCTCGAACTCGTAGATGGCCTCCATGCCCAAGTCGGCAAAACCCACCACGCGGCTGGCCTTGATCGCCTTGGACACGAGATAAGCGGCGCCGCCCACCGCCATCAGGTACACCGAGCGATGCCGCTTGATCGCGTCGATGGCGGCCGGGCCGCGCTCGGCCTTGCCCACCATGCCGAGCAGGCCGGTCTGCGCCAGCACCTGCTCGGTGAATTTGTCCATGCGGGTTGCCGTGGTGGGACCGGCGGGGCCGACCACTTCGTCGCGTACCGGATCGACCGGGCCCACGTAGTAGATGAAGCGGCCGGCGAAATCCACCGGCAGCGGCTCGCCCTTGTTGAGCATGTCGACCATGCGCTTGTGCGCAGCGTCGCGGCCGGTGAGCAGCTTGCCGTTGAGCAGCAGCACTTCGCCTGGCTTCCAGGCGGCGACGTCCTCGCGGGTCACCGTGTCGAGGTTCACGCGGCGCGCGTTCTGCGGGCTATAGGTGAGCCTGGGCCAGTCCTCCAGCGAGGGAGCCGCCAGCGCCACCGGGCCGGAACCGCCCAGCGTGAAGTGCGCATGGCGGGTGGCGGCGCAGTTAGGGATCATCGCCACCGGCAGGTTGGCCGCATGGGTCGGGTAGTCCTTGATCTTGATGTCGAGCACGGTGGTCAGGCCGCCCAGACCCTGCGCGCCGATGCCAAGCGCGTTGACCTTCTCGTACAGCTCGATGCGCAGCTCGTCGATGCGGTTCTGCGGGCCGCGGGCGATTAGCTCCTGGATGTCGATGTGCTCCATCAGCGATTCCTTCGCCAGCAGCATTGCCTTCTCGGCGGTGCCGCCGATGCCGATGCCGAGCATGCCCGGCGGGCACCAGCCGGCGCCCATGGTCGGTACGGTCTTGAGGACCCAGTCGACGATGGAGTCGGACGGGTTGAGCATGACGAACTTGCTCTTCGCTTCCGAGCCGCCGCCCTTGGCTGCGACGATCACATTGAGCTTGTCGCCCGGCACGATCGAGACGTTGATCACCGCGGGGGTGTTGTCCTTCGTGTTAGTGCGCTTGCCGGCCGGGTCGGCCAGCACGCTGGCGCGCAGCTTGTTGTCCGGATCGTTGTAGGCGCGGCGCACACCCTCGTTGACAGCGTCCTCCAGCGAGCCGGTGAAGCCCTCCCAGCGCAGGTCCATGCCGACCTTCAGGAACACCGTGACGATGCCGGTGTCCTGGCACAGCGGGCGGTGGCCTTCGGCGGCCATGCGCGAGTTGATCAGGATCTGCGCCATCGCATCCTTGGCGGCCGGCGCCTCCTCGCGCTCGTAGGCGGCGGCGAGGCTCTTGATGTAGTCGACGGGGTGGTAATAGCTGATGTACTGCAGCGCGTCGGCGACGGACTGGATCAGGTCTTCTTGCTTGATGGCGGTCATGGCGATGGCTTGGCTGGGGGACGGGAAAGGGCGCCGCCGGATCACCGGCCGCGGCGCGGCAAACGTCTATTGTGCCGCAAGCCTCCAGGCACGACCTCCCGCTCCTGGCCGGGGCGCCAACCCGGCGGCCCTGGCTGCTCAAGCTCCAGACTGGCCCGCCGTTAACCCCGGGCAGGGACGGGGCTGCGTCGAGCAGCACCCGAGCCATAACAAGCTGCCCCACTCCCCCCTCTGGCCGCCGTACCGCGAATCGCGCTGCGGTGGCACTTTTTTGCGATCCGCCGCGCCGCCACTTGCGCCTGCGCCATTCGGGCGCCTAGGCTTCGAGGGCGGCGCAGCGCCAGTCGTCTTGGGGGATAGGACCGACGGCGTCGCAGGGGAAACCCCTCAAGTCCTTGCTCGACGTAGCGCCATGCGTTCCTAACCCGCCCGCCGCAATGCCACAATGCGCGCGATACGTTTGGAGGAGATCCCGCATGGCGCCAGCCCAAGCCCACGGCACACCGGCCGTCCCGGAGAGCGGCATCACGCCCGTGGCAGTGCGCAGCGGCATCGCGGTCGAGATCAATGGCGAGCGCTTCGTGCACACCGGCGACCCGCAGATGCCGCTGCTGTGGTACCTGCGTGACGTGCTGTGGCTCACCGGCACCAAATACGGCGGCGAGCACGGCGAGAACGGGGCCGACCTGGTGCTGGTGGACGGCAAACCGGTCTCGGCGATCGGCCAGCCGATGAACCGGCTCGCCGACAAGCGCATCACCACGGTCGAAGGCCTGGCCGCCAACGACGGAACGCTGCATCCGCTACAGCAGGCCTTCATCGACGAGGACGCGATCGGCTGCGGCTACTGCACGCCGGGCTGGCTGATCGCCGGCGTGGCACTGCTCAAGCGCAAGCCGCATCCCGACGACAGCGACATCGACCAGTTGCCGAACAGCTGCCGCTGCGGCGTGCAGACCCGGGTGCGCGCGGCGATCAAGCGCGCCGCCGCCGGCAAGGCGGGCCCGGCATGAGCGCGAACACCTCGAACGGCATCCGGCTGTCGCGCCGCCGCTTCCTGCAGGTCCTCGCCGGTGCCGCAGGCGCACTGGTGGTGGGCGTGCGCTTCGCCGAGGCCGGCGAGCCACCCTTGCCGCCGGAATGGCTGGGAAACGACTTCCACGACCTCGGTGCCTATGTGCGCATCGACTCCGAAGGCAACGTGCTGATCGGCGCGCGCGATCCCGACACCGGCACCGGCGTCGCCACCGCGCTGCCGATGATCCTCGCCGACGAACTCGACGCGGACTGGAACCGCGTCAGCGTGGTGCACCTCGGCTTGGGCGTTGAGGCCGGCAACGACGGCCATCCCCTCTGGACCTACGGCCGCCAGCGCGGCGGCACCGGCGACTCCATCCCTGCCGCCTGGGCCGACCTTCGCCTGGCCGGCGCGCTGGCGCGCTGGCTGATCACCCAAGCCGCCGCGCGCCGCCTAGGCATCGCCGCCGACCGCCTGCGCTGCGAAGCCGGCACGGTGATCGCGCCGGACGGCCGCCGCGTCACCTACGGCAGCCTGGTGGACGACGCCAGCAAGCTCGACCTGCCCACCCATGCGCCGGCGCCCAAGCCGCCGCAGCGCTACACCCTGATCGGCAAGCCGGTGGGCGATGTGGATGCGCACGCCATCGTCACCGGCCAGGCGAAATACGCCATCGACCACCACGAGGCCGAGGCGCTGGTCGCCGTGCTGTCGCACTGTCCGTGGCCGGACGGCTCGCTCGCCAGCATCGACACCGCGCCGGCGCTGGCAGTGAAGGGCGTGGTCAAGGTGCTGCAGCTCAAGCCGGAAGCAGACCAGCCGCCGGGCCACACGGTGATCGCCCCCGCCGTGGCTGTGCTGGCCGAGAGCACCTGGGCGGCCTTGCAAGGCCGCGACAGACTCAAGCTGGAATGGAAGCCCGGTCCCAGCGCTGCCGAGAACAGCGCCGCGCTGGAGCAGCAGGCCACCGCGCTGCTGGACAGCCAGTCCGCGCCCACCACGCGCGTGCGCGACGACGGCGACGTGGAGAAAGCATCGAAATACGCCGCGATCCGCGTCGAGGCGACCTATTACCAGCCCTGGCTCGCGCACGCCTGCGCCGAACCGATGAACTGCCTCGTACGCATCGACAAGGACAAGGCCAGCCTGGTGGTGCCCACCCAGTCGCCGCAGCAGGCCTGCGCCGTGGTGCAGCGGCTCACCGGCATCGCACCCGAGAGCATCGCAATCCGCGTGCCGCGCGTGGGCGGTGGCTACGGCCGCCGCCTCGACCACGACTACGTGGCCGAAGCCGTGCTGCTTGCCAAGGCCGCGAACAAGCCCGTGCGCCTGTTGTGGACGCGCGGCGAGGACTTCACGCACGACTACTATCGCCCCGCCAGCGTGCACAAGATCAACGCCGTGATCGACCACAAGCGCAACCTGGCCGGCTGGAACCAGCGCATCGCCAGCGCCTCCGCGCTCGCCGGCCGCGGCGTGCCGGCCGACCGCCTGTGGAGTTCGGAAGTTTCGGCGGACCAGCTGCCGGCCGGCCTGGTGCCCAACTTCCGCAGCGACTGGTACGCGCAGCAGTCCGCCCTGCCGCGCGGCCCACACCGCGCCATGCCGCACCTGGCCAACGCCTTCGCCGCCGAGAGCTTCATCGACGAGATCGCGCACCAGTTGCGCGAGGATCCGATGAAGACCCGCCTGCGCCTGCTCGGCGAGCCGCGCAGCATCACGCTGCAGGGCGGCGGCACGCTGGACACCGGCCGCCTGCGCAACGTGCTGCAACTGGTCGCCGACCGCATCGACTGGAAGGACTGGCTGCACAGCGTCAACGGCCTCGGCATTGCCTGCTGGCATATGGACGGCGCCTACGTGGCGCACGCCATCGAAACCTCGCTGCAGAACGACAAGCTCGGCATCGAGCGCGTGGTCTGCGCGGTGGACGTCGGCCGCGTGATCAACCCGCTGGGGCTGGAAGGCCAGGTCGCCGGCGCCACGCTGGACGCGCTTTCCACCGCCCTCAACCTCGCCATCACCACCAGGGACGGCAAGGTACAGCAGCACGACTGGAAGGCCTACCCGCTGGCCAGCATGGCCCAGCTGCCGAACAGCGTGGAAACCATCATCGTCCCCGACGACGGCCGCCCGCCCGCCGGCGCCAGCTTCCTGGCCATGCCTACCGCCGCCCCGGCGCTCGCCAATTCGGTATTCCGCGTCAGCGCAGTGCGCGTGCGGCGACTGCCGCTGATGAGGGAGTTCTTGCGGCTGTCTTAATCGGGCGCGGGATTCGCTGTCGCGACTTGCGTCGCCCGTGGCGGGTTGGCCTGTCTTTGCCTGCAGGCACGGCTTCCGCTGCCTGCCGTAAGCCGCGAAGCGGTCTCGCACCTCCGCCGCAGCAATCACGCGATCTTGTCTGCTTGCCATCAGCGGCAGAGCGGTTTTATGTGCCCTCTGCGCTTGCGCGACCACGGACAAAGCCGCCTCAACGCCGCGACGAGCGATCCATCGATGTTGCGCGCCTCAAACGAAACCGCCCGCTCCCGGATCAATGAAACTGGTCGCTGGCCGGCACCCACGAACTCGACGAAGCCGCCGGCACGTAGCCCTTCACCACCGGCTCAGTGGGTGGACATCCCGGCGGCAGCGGACCGCCCGCGACGCGGGCGGCAGCGCATTGCGCCGCATTGTCCAGCACGACGCGCGCCGGAACGGCGGCAGACGCCGCGGGCGCGGGCGGCGGGATGCTGGGTACGCTGCCCCCGGGCAGGTCCGGCAGGTTGAGGTGGTCGTAGACCTTCTGCGCCACCGGCGCGGGCGGCGGATCGGCACCGCCGCAGCCCAGCAGCGCCACTGGCACCAGCGGCATCACCACGCACCTGATGCGGATGCCGCGCGGCAGATGGAAGGTATGTCGCAGCGTGGTCTTTTCCGCCGCGTGGCGCAGCGCGGTGTCCAGCGAGCTCTCGCCCGGTGGCGTCCAGTACGGATCGAAGCGGGTCGGCCGGTACTTCACGCCATTGATGCCATGGCTCATCACCGCGGTATCGCCGGTGGGCTTGAGCTGGATGAAGTCCGGCACCTTGTTCGCCTCCGCGCCTGACGCCGGCGCGACCGCGCTGGCGGGGCCGGGCTGCATGCCTGCCACCTTGCCCAGACCCTTGCCGGCCTCGCCCCGGGTGGCGCTGCCGACACCGTGCGAGGTCGCCGGGCCGTTGCCGTGCACGGTGGCGGTCTCGAGGCCCTTGCCGGTGCCCTGCGGCTCGCCGGGACGGGCGCTGTCGCTACCCCGAGGGCTTGCGTCGGGCGCCGTACTGACGTCGGCCGCGGCGCTCGCGCCAGCCTTGCCGGCAGCAACGTCCGTCGTATCGCCGGGGGCGTTGGCCGTGGTGGCGGCAGCCGCAGTCGGCAGGTTATTCGCGGGCGGCAAGGCCACCGGCGATGGCTGGCCGATCGCGGTGAGCGAGGTGTCGTTGGCGATCTCGACCGTGGCTTTGGCCGCAGGCGCCAACTTGGGCGCGACGGTTGCGGACAGCGGGACCGCCGCGAGCGAAGGGGCCTGCGCCTGCACCGATGCAGGCGCCTGCAGCTTCGGCAACGACAACGGCACACTCGGCGCGGGCGCGTTCAATGCCATCCGGAGGCTCACCTGCGGCGCGACCTGTGCCGACAGGGGCACCGCCTGCAATTCAGGCGCGGGCGGCGCGGCAGGGAGGTCCACATGCGCGGGCTGCACGATGGCCGGCGCCTGCGTATCCGGCACCATGCGGTCCAGCGCGACCGACGGCTGCGCGATCGTGGGCTGCGCCGGCGCCTGCACGGTCGGCAGCGCCAGCGAGGGCGGCGGCAGCATCGGCTGGTTGCCTTCGAGCTGCGGTGCGCGAACGGGCTTCGGCTGGAATGCCGGCGGTACCGGCGGCCGCAGCGCAGGCGCGGGCAGGCTCACCTGCGGCGCCGCATTCGCGACCGGCACCGGTTGCAACCTGGGCACAGGCGCCGGCCTCGGCACGCTGGGCGGAGGGGTGGGGGCCGCGGTGACCTTCGCCGGCGTCGTCGCCGAGGCCACCGGCTTCGCGGCGACGGCGGGCGCGCTCGGCGCCCGCCGCAAGACGCGGTTAGCGGCGCGCGCCGCGCCTGCAGCATGCCCCTGGTGCACCGGCCCGGTCTGGCGCGGCAGCTCGCCCTTCGGCGGCGGCGGTGGGGCGAGGTCAGGCAATTCGATGAAGCGGGCCTGCATCTTTGCGGGCGTGTCCTTGCCCGGCGGCATCTCCCAATCGGGCACGAAAGTGAAGCCGAGCAGGAACAGGATGTGGATCAGCAGGCTGCAGGCCAGCGCCACCACGCGCCGCCACAGCAGGCGCGGCTTTGGTCGCCGCGATGCGCGCAGGCCGAGCATGCGCGAGGAGGCGGCGAGTGGGGAATTCAACAGCACCTGCGCCGGCCGCTGGGCGGAAGGGCGAGGCGCGTTCGGATCCGTGGTCGGTGGCATCGCGCGAGTTTAGCGGGCAGCTGTCTCCTGTCAGCGACCGGCCGCCTGCTTTGCCTGCTTCTCGCGCTGCTCGCGCAGTTCCTGGTCCACGGCGCGCAGCGGCGTGTCGCTGGGGCAGCCGTCGGCAAGCGGCTTGCCCGCACGGTACAAGGCGATGCAGCGGGACAGGGGAGGCGGCCTGGGTGCGTTCGGGTCGGGTGCCAATGGCCTGGGCGGCGGCATGTCCAGACGCACGTCGCCGTCCTTGCGGGACGGCGGCGACGGCGGATCACCGCCGCACCCGCCGGCCAGCGCGGCCAGCGATAGGCCACAATCGATATGGATGCCATGCCCCAGGTTGAAGGTGTGCTTCACCGTGGTCTTGTCCACCACCTTCTGCAACGCGTCGTCGATGGCGCTGCCGCCGCCCTGCTGCCAGGCGTTCTCGAAGCGCGTGGGCCGGTATTTAACCGGGTTGGTGTGCCGCATGATCCGGGTATCGCCCTGCGGCATGCGCTGCACGTAGTCCGGCACGGGCGCACTACCCGGGGCGGCCGGCAGGATGGGCATGCCGCTGCTGTCGAACAGGCGCGGTGGCCCTGCCACGCTGGCCACGGGCGCGGGCAGCTGCACGCTCAGGGCGTTCTTCGACACCGGTTCGGCGACGACACGTCGCAGCAGCCGCTGCGCCGCGGGTGGCGGCGGCAGCGGCAAGGGCGGCGGCGCTTTCGCGGCCGCTGCCGTCGCCGCGATGAAACGCACCTCGAGCACATCGCTAGCCGCTTCGGTTTGCCCGCCCTGCGCCGGGGCAGGCGGGCGCATCGCCCACCAGGTCATCGCCGCGAACAGCACATGCAGCAGCACGACCACGGCCAGCACCAGCCACGTCAGTCGCGGGTTGCGCTGCGGCTGGCGCCAACGCGACTGGCGCAGACGGGTGATGGTCGCGTGGTCGAGTGCGTACATGCCGCTCCGGTGGGAGCCGGTCGGTGCCGTGGCGCGGTTGTCGGCCTGCATGCGATCGACGATGGGACTGCTCCGGATGGGCGGCGACGCGGGGGAAGCTCTCTCCCCCGCCCGCACGGCAAGGCAGAGAGCGCGGCGCGGCTTTCAGACCGCGATACCTTGCGGCGGTTCCCGCCGGCCTTGACGCAAGCCTAACCCCGCATCGACGTAACATCGCCGACTTCACCCGCCATGACCGCCCCCGCGTACGCGCCCGGACGACCATGACGGCCCCGTCAGCCGCCACGCGCGGCCTCGCGCGGCGCCGCTCATGCCGATGCGATTCCGCGCCTCGTCCATGAGGAGGGTCGCATCGTGTCCTATAACACGGAAAGCATCCGCAACGTCGCGCTCGCCGGGCACGCCGGCAGCGGCAAGACCACGCTGTTCGAGGCCTTGTTGCATGCCGGCGGCATAATCCAGACGCAAGGCTCGGTGGAGCGCGGCACCACGCAATCCGACACCGACGCCCAGGAGAAGGCACGCGGCCATTCCATCGACAGCTGCATCGCCGGCATCGAGCGCGGTGATTGCCATGTCAACCTGATCGACACCGCTGGCTACGACGACTTTCGCGGCGGTACGCTGTCTGCCTTCGCCGCGGTGGAAACCGTGATGGTGATAGTGAACGCGGTCAACGGCATCGAGCACGGTACGCGCCGCATGATGGAACACGCCCGTTCGCGCGGCCTCGCCCGCGTGCTGGTGGTGAACAAGATCGACTACGAAGGCGCCCATCTCGGCGCGCTGGTGGAGGCACTGCGCGACGAGTTCGGCCCCGAATGCCTGCCGGTGAACCTGCCCGCGCAAGGCGGCAAGAAGGTGCTGGACTGCTTCTTCCACGCCGAGGGCAGCACCGACTTCTCCTCGCTGGCCAGCGCGCACCAGCGCATCCTCGACCAGGTGGTGGAGATCAACGAGGCCACCATGGGTGCCTACCTCGACAACGGCGAGGCTTCGCTGAGTCGCCAGCAACTGCACGACGCGTTCGAGCAATGCCTGCGCGAGGGACACCTGGTGCCGATCTGCTTCGTCAGCGCGCGCAATGGCGTGGGCGTGGCGGAGCTGCTGGACATCGCCGACCGCCTGCTGCCCAACCCCGCCGAAGGCAACCCGCCGCCCTTCGTCAACGGCGAGGGTGAGCCGATCACCGTCAACGCCGACCCGAAGCAGCACGTGATCGCCGACGTGTTCAAGATCATCAACGACCCCTTCATCGGCAAGCTCGGCATCTTCCGCGTGTGGCAGGGCACGGTGCGTCGCGACGCGCAGCTCTACGTGGACGATGGCCGCAAACCGTTCCGCGTGGGCCACCTGTTCCGACTCAACGCGAAGGACCACGTGGAGATCGAACAGGCCGTGGCTGGCGACATCGCCGCGGTGGCCAAGGTGGAGGAGATCCATTACGACGCCGTGCTGCACGATGCGCACGAGGAAGATCACATCCACCTGGAGCCGATGCGCTTTCCGCATCCGATGTCGGGCCTGGCGCTGGAGCCGAAGCACAAGGGCCAGGAGCAGAAGCTGGCGAACGCGCTGGCGCGTCTGGCCGAGGAAGACCCCTGCCTGCGCATGGAACATCACAAGGAGCTCAACGAGACCGTTCTGCGGGGCCTTTCCGAGCTACACCTCAAGGTGACGCTGGAGCGTATGCGCGAACGTTATGGGGTGGAAGTGGAAACCCATCCGCCGCGCATCGCCTATCGCGAAACCATCGCCGTGCCGGCGGAAGGCCATCATCGGCACAAGAAGCAGACCGGCGGCGCCGGCCAGTTCGGCGAAGTGTTCCTGCGCGTGGAGCCGCTGGAGCGCGGCGCCGGCTTCGAATTCGTGGACGCGGTGAAGGGCGGCGTGATCCCCGGCAGCTTCCTGCCCGCCATCGAGAAGGGCGTGCGCCAGGCGATGGAACGCGGCGCGGTGGCCGGCTACCCGCTACAGGACCTGCGCGTCACCGTGTACGACGGCAAATACCACCCGGTCGATTCCAAGGAAGTCGCCTTCGTCAGTGCCGGCAAGAAGGCCTTCCTCGACGCCGTGGCCAAGGCACGTCCTATCCTGCTGGAGCCGATCGTGGACGTGGAAGTGACGATCCCCGAGAGCGACGTGGGCGATGTCAGCGGCGGCCTCGCCGGCAAGCGTGCACGCATCCTCGGCACCGACAGCCGGCGCGGCGGCGAGCTGCTGATCAAGGCACAGGCGCCGCTGGCCGAGCTAAGCGACTACCCTACCGAACTCAAGGCCATGACCGGCGGACGCGGCCGCTACAGCCTTGACCTCAGCCACTACGAGCCGGTGCCGCCGCCCGTACAGAAACAGCTCAGCGAGGGGTGGAGGCCTAAGCTGGAAGACGACTGATCAGGCCGACTCGACACGATTTCGGCCGGTTTGCTTA
Source organism: Rhodanobacter sp. (assembly GCA_027450005.1). Classification (GTDB taxonomy): domain Bacteria; phylum Pseudomonadota; class Gammaproteobacteria; order Xanthomonadales; family Rhodanobacteraceae; genus Rhodanobacter_A. The sequence continues at coordinate 20,277 of DAIDKO010000126.1, forward strand.
GCGCGGAAGAGCGCGCGATCGGCTCGCATGACCAACGTGCTCGGGGTGGACTCGTTCGCGCGCAACGACGCGACACCGAAGCTGACGGTAATCCTTATCTGCGCATCGCCGACGGCGAACACGGTGGCTGCAACCTTGGCGCGCAAGCGCTCGGCCACCATCAGGCCGTGTTCGAGATCGGTTTCCGGCAGCACCACGAGGAACTCCTCGCCTCCGAACCGGCCGAAGCGGTCATGCTCGCGCATAGAGTCCTGGCACAAGCGGGCGGTTTCGCGCAACACCTGGTCGCCGACTTGGTGGCCATATGCGTCGTTGACGTGCTTGAAATGGTCGATGTCCAGTATCACCACCGTCAATTCCTCATGCGACTGGCTTGCCCTCGCGGTAGCCGTCTCAAGCACGTGGTCGATGTCGCGCCGGTTGGAGATGCCGGTCAACGCATCGATTAGCGACAACCGGTGCAGGTGGCGGCTCTTCAACAATTGCCGATAGGCCAGCCAGGCCACGCCAAGCATCAGCACGACGCTCAGCAGGATGGCCAGCCACTGCCATTTACGCACGCTTTCCAGCGAGGCCAGTTTCTGGCTTTGTAACTCCTTCTCGTCGGCGAGGCGGCGGTTTTCCAGGTCGCGGCGCGCGCTGTCGAAACGGTAGCGCATCAAGGTGGTGACCTGCGCCTTGGTTTTCTGCTCCAGCTTCTTGTTGGTTGCGATCATGCGCTTGAGGTCGTCAAGCGCCGCCTGGGTCTGTCCCAGCGCCTCCTCGTTCTTCGAGCGTGCGGCATACAGCTCGGCGAGGTAGCGCAGGTTGCCGCTGCTAGACAGAGCGCTCGCCGCGGCCTGGAACTCCTGAGCTGCCAGGCTGTGCTGGCCCAGCCCGGCGTGTGCCTCGGCCGACTGAAGCGCCAGCATGTCGGTGTTGGAGTGGTCCGAAACGGACTGGAAGATCCTGGAGGCCTCCGCGAGCTCCTGCAGTGCGGTGTCGTACTGGCCTAGCTGGTTGCTGTTTTCCGCCTGTGCCAGCAGGGCCGCGCCAACGTTTTGCGGCGGTCCGATCTCGCGCGCCAGGTCCAGCGCCCTTTGCAGGGGCTCCACAGCGGCACCCGGCTCGCCCCGCTCGCTGGCGAGGAAGCCTTGTTCCATGTCGATGGCGAGCAATTGCCGTTTCTCCCTCGCGCCGCCGATCGCCGCCAACGCTTGGCGCAGGTAATCAGCCGCATCGTCGTAATCGCCCATGCGCCGGTATAGGCTGGCGATGTTGACGAGGTTGGCGCGTGCGGGCGCCGCGGCATTGGCGATCTTCTCGTAGTCGGTCTGCGCGTCCAGCAGGTCGATCATCGCTTTGGCCTGGTCGCCCAGCAACGACAGCTCGGTACCGCGCCAAGTCAACGCATCCGCGATCAGGTGAGTGTCGCCCAACCGCCTCGCGGTCCGCACCGCGGCGTCGAAGCTCGGCAATGCCTCACGATCGCCACTGGTCTGGATGAGGTAATTGCCCAGGCACATCTGGAAATTCGACTCGGCTTTCAAGTCGCCGGCCTGTCGCGCCATCTCGACCCCACGCTTCGCATAGGCTACGCCGCCGCTGGCGTCGCTCTGGAAGGCGAGAAAGCAATACATGTAGCCATAGCTACGTTCGCGGGCTGCATCATGCGGCGGCAGCAGGGAATGCAGTTTCGCCAGCGTTCTCTTTACCGCCGCATCGCTGCCGGGGACGATGGTTCCGTCGTTCAATTGTTGCAGCAAGTGGTCAAACGCGACTGGATCGGGCGCCGTCGCCCCTTGAGCACGCAGGGTCGGGAACACGACCAATGCCGCGCATGCCAACAAAGCCTGCAAGCTGCTCCGCAAATCGCCTCCTCCGCCCGGTGCGACGGCGCGGAATGCTGGGGCACGGCGCCTACGTCTAATATCGGCAGGCGTGGCATGCACTTTAGCGGTGGCCGGCCGCTCAGCGCTTCGGCTTGAGCAGCGTGCCCGTACAGTTTGGCGCGCCGCAAAGGCACTTCCACAGCTTCTTCAGCCTCGCCGTGTGCGGTACTTCTAGCGTGATGCCGTAGTCGTAGGTGAGCTCCTCGCCAGGCTTGATGTTGCGGATGGCTTCGATCAGCACCTTGTCCCTGCGCGGATCGCCGCCGGCGCTTTCCTCGATCACGGCGCGGCAGTTGGGGGCGCAGCTGTGGTTGATCCAGCGCGCGGTGTTGCCCTTGCGGTTGGCATCGACGATGTAGTGGTCGTTGAGGGTGAACAGGAAGGTGTGGCCGGTTTCGCCGCCGTCGCCGTACATCTCGTCGGCTTCGACGTGAGTCATCAGCGTGCCCCGGTACTGGATGATTTCTGCGCCCTTCCTGATCGGCTCGACGGCGAACACGCCATTGCCATGGATGGGGGAGCGACGGGCGACGATGCGACGGGTCATGTGGCGTGCTGGCGACGGTGGCGGATCGTCGCATGATGCCTGTAGTACGCAGCCGTGAAAACCGTCCACCATTGACGTGTGCGGCGGCCGGAGTCAAGATTCAAACAATCGTTTGAGATCTTCGCCATGAGGCCACAGCCGTGATGCGACTGTTCCGCTTTTTCGCGCTCATTGCCCTCGCCGCCTGCCTTGCCGCCTGCGGACCACAACGAAAAAGTGTGTTCCCGCCCTCGCTCACGGTGCAGCAGGTACAACTGTTGCCGAACGGAGCTTGGCGTCTCACCGTGCGAATCCAGAACAACAGCTACGGCGGCGTGGACTTCCAGTCCATCGAAGGATCGCTGCAAGTGGCCAAAACGACGCCGGTGCGGCTGCACGCCGCCTTCCACCGCGACATTCCAACGTTCGCCAGTGACGTGGTTACGGTGGACGTGCTGCCCACGCCCGAGATGGCCAGCGCACTCGCTGCGGTGGCCGCCAAGGGCAGCGGCGGCTCGCTGGCCTACGCCATCGGGGGCACCATCCGCGCCCAGCCCGACCTGGCCGACCACCCGGACAAGAAAAATCCGCAGGACTTTCCCTTCCAGCACAGCGATTTCCTGTCGCCGGTGCCGGGCATCGCCAATACATTCCGCTGATTCCTATCCACGAGAGAACAACCATGACGATCTACAAGGCCCCGCTCGACGAACAGCGCTTTGCACTCTTCGACCTGCTCGGCGCCGAGGCTATCCTGACCAGGCTGCAGGGTGGCGCGGAACACAACCGCGACCTGCTCGACGCCGTGCTCGAGGAGGCCGCCAGGCTCGCCGAGCAGGTGTTGGCGCCAACCAACTGGCCGGGCGACCAGGAGGGCTGCCACTACGACAAGGAAACCCGCACGGTCACCACGCCCAAGGGCTTCAAGGAAGCGTTTAAGGCGTTCGCCGAAGGCGGCTGGGCCGGGCTCACCGCGCAGGAAAAGTTCGGCGGCCAGGCGTTGCCGGGCGCGGTCGGCATCGCCACCACGGAGCTGTTCCAGTCCGGCAACCTGTCGTGGAGCCTGTACCCGCTGCTCAGCGAGGGCGCCTGCCATGCGATGGAGCTGCACGGCACCGCCGAACAGCAGCAGACCTACATGATGCCCATCGTGGAAGGCCGCTGGACCGGCACAATGTGCCTAACCGAACCGCAGGCCGGCTCCGACCTCGGCCTCCTGAAGACGCGCGCGGAACCGAACGAGGACGGTAGCTACGCGATCAGCGGCACCAAGATCTTCATCAGCGCGGGCGAGCACGACCTCGCCGAGAATATCGTGCACCTGGTGCTGGCACGCCTGCCAGACGCGCCGGCCGGCAGCCGCGGCATTTCGATGTTTATCGTGCCGAAGTTCAAGGTTAACGCCAACGGCTCGCTGGGCGAGCGCAACAGCGTCTATGTCGGCGCCATCGAGCACAAGATGGGCATCAAAGGCTCGGCCACCTGCGTGATGAATTTCGACGGCGCCGAAGGCTACCTGATCGGCCAGCCGCACAAGGGCCTGGCCGCGATGTTCACTATGATGAATGCCGCGCGCCTGTCGGTGGGCGTGCAGGGCTTGGCACTGGCCGAGCGCGCCTACCAGAACAGCCTCAACTACGCGCGAGAGCGCCTGCAGGGCCGCGCACTGTCGGGCGCAAAGTTCCCCGACAAGGCCGCCGACAACCTACTGGTGCAACCCGACGTGCGTCGCATGCTGCTGACCCAGCGCGCCTTCGTGGAGAGCTCGCGCGCCCTGCTCTACTACACCGCGCTACAAACCGACATCGAATCGCGCGGCACCAACGAGGATGAGCGCAAGCAGGCCGGCGAACTGGTGGCCTTCCTGATCCCGATCGCCAAGGGCGTGGTGACGGAACTGGCGCAGGAATGCACCAAGGAAGCGCTGCAGGTGTACGGCGGCCACGGCTTCATCGGCGAGAACGGCATGGAGCAGTTCGTACGCGATGCACGCATCATCACGCTTTACGAAGGCACCACCGGCATCCAGGCGGCCGACCTGCTGGGCCGCAAGATCCTCCAGTTGCAGGGCGTGGGCTTCAAGCACTTCGCCGCCGAGATCGGTGCGTTCTGCAAGGCGCACGCGGGCGACGCCAGGGTCGCCGCCTTCGTCGCGCCGCTGGGCGCCGCGCTGAAGCAGTGGGGTGATCTCACGCTCACTCTGGCTCAGCGTGTGCAGGCCAGCCCGGAGGAACTGGGCGCCGCCGCGACGGATTACCTGTGGTACTCGGGCTACGTCACGCTGGCCTACTTCCAGGCACGCGCGGTGGCGACCGCCGAGGCCAGCGCACAGTCCGAGGCGTTCAAGCAGGCCAAGCGCGACACCGCCGCTTTCTATTTCGCGCGCATCCTGCCGCGCACGCTGATGCACAAGGCCGCGATCGAGGCCGGCGTGGCGAGCCTCCCTGAAATCGCCTGACGCACGATCCGAACCTGCGTCGAAGCGAAGCCCGGCATCTGCCGGGCTTCGCTTTCATGGGGCATGCGCCACGCGAGGCAGCGACCGGATGGTCCATCGCCTCCACTGCGATAAACTAAACTCAACGGTAGCCATGGATCGTTCATGCGCGTGGCTCGCCGCTCACGTGGAGTAACTTCCCCGAGGCAGCACACGACAGGGGGCATCCATGAACTGTCAGCCTAGCTGCTTTCATCCGAACCCCGCGCACTGCGATGCTTGCAGCAGTTATCCTTGCCGTCGGCCTGGCTGGTTGCCCGCAGCACGTGAAGAAGGACGAGCCCAACGCCGCCATCCAGCAGAAACAGCAGGACCAGCAGCCGATCGATGCGATCAAGCAGCAGATGCCGTCGCAGGTCTCTGGGTACGACTCGCAGATCAACGCCATGCAGGGCTGCGTCAGCATGGACATCGTGGCGCAGTTCGCCTCCAACAGCGCCGAGCTCAGCAACCAAGACAAGCCGGCCCTGCATAACTTCGTCCAGACGATCAGCAAGTACCACCCGAACGTAGTGATCACGGTGGAAGGCTTTGCCGATCCGGCCGGTTCGCGCGCCTACAACAATCGGGTTAGCATGAAGCGCGCCGAGGTAGTGCGTGACTTCCTGGTTTACAGCGGCACCCACGCAGACCAGATCCGCGCGGTGAGGTACGGCAAGGATGCAAACCGCCAAGTCGTGAAGGGAGCCACCCGCAACCGTGGTGCGGACAACCGCCGCGTTTCGCTCACCGTGGATTCCACAGGCGACGGCGCGATGGCTTCAGCGGCTTCCACGTCCTGAGCCGGCGGCCGCCGGGCATCATTCCATAAAGGCGCCCGGGCTACCCCGGACGTTTTTATGCACGCTGGAGGCCGACCAATCGACACTCCAATGTCGACCGCCGGGCTGGACCGGTCAACCCGGAGCCGCAGCATTGCCTCCGGTCTGTTCCAGTAGCGCCGTGGACGCAGCGCCCCACACGTTGCAGATGACGCCGCATGATGCGGCGCAGCTAGAGGATTGCCGCCGGCGCTTCACGCATGCGGTGCCATGCCGGGATCTCCACTTCCGAAGCCGCGCCCGCGAGGTGCGTACTGGCGTAAGGAACCACACCGTCGCTGCAATGCGCCAGGCCGCCGTGCGTCTTGTAAAGGCAAATGATCGAGCGGTAACGCACTTTCGTCGAGATCGGCAGCTTCGCAGTGGCGGCGATGAAGGGATCGGTGTCGCTGAGGTTGCCCGCGCCGTTCGGCAGGTGGATCGGCGCGCCTTGAGCCGATTCGTCCTTGAGTGAGTCAAAGATGCTAGCCATTTCCCTGAGCAGGCTGGGCGGCAGGCGGATCAGCTCGGTCGCCCAAAGGAGGAAGCGATGCCGTGCCGTCGGCGTGCCGCGTTGCGGAGCGGCGAGGAACACTTCGGAATCCGCCTGCGGCATCGGCGAAAACTGCAAGTAGGGTGCCAGCCGTCGACGCAACCGAGCGCGCTTCGCTGCGGGCAAGCGCCTGTCGTCCGGCAAGAGGCTCCACAGCCGGTCGCCGCTGGAGGAAACCCGCAGCTGCGCGCTCATTCGGCCAATGATGTGGCCCACCAGCATCATGTGCCGGGTGGCGCGCGCTGCCGGCAGGGTCGAATTGGCGAATGGCGGCTTCACAGTGCCCGGCGTATCTGCAGCAGGTTCACCGCAATTGGCGCATTGCTAGGGTAGTACACGTGCCATACCTAAGTATTTGGGGCCCAGCGTTTCGTCGCCAAGCACCTCGTTCGCCATGTTCACCCACACCTCCGGACTGATGGAGGGGCCGTGCAGCATCACTACGGCAAGGCGGTTGGGATCGTACGGCTACATCAGCAGCACACGCGGCGCCCTGATGCCGCCGTGGCGTCCCAGCAGCGAACGGATCGACTGCACCGCGAAGCCCGAGCGCGCCAGCCACAGAACGTAGGACACGGTGAAGTTAGCACCCAGCGGTACGCTACGCCCGGCGATGTCCATCCGTGCATCGCGGTAAGGATCGCTTGCCAGCAATTGCACCTGATGGGTGTGCATCACCGCGTCCAGCGTGTTGCCGCCGAACGCGAGCACACCGGTCATCGCCACGTAGCGCGGCCGCCGCCACGGCAAGGCGGCTGCATCCGGCACACCCGGCGCCACGGCCGCGAAATCTGAGCCGAAGCCATCGCGCCGGTACACGTTGTGCAGCCCCTTGAAGCGCAGCGAGGACGCGGGCAGCAGTTCCGTCGGCGCAGCGGCCAGCCGCAGGTCGGATCCGGCCGCAGGACCGTCCAGCCGGTCAGCTGCTTGCGCTTCCAGGCGGTATGAGCTTCCGCAGTTCCTGGAACTATCGCCCCACCAGACGCTCCACCGCGGAGTCTTAGAACGCGATCACCTTGGCCTGCCGCTGGTCGAACACGCTCTCGGCAAGTGGGCACCGGGATTAGGACAAGTAAGCATCGGCACGTCTTGCGCTTTGCGGGTAGGCATCCAGCGTGGCATCGTCCATCGACGGTCGGCGGTTGCTGCCCAGTGCACGGCCCAGCCACAGCTCGGACAGCGCGGAAAGGCGGCGCTCGTCGTTCACTCCGCTGGGGTATTCGACGCTTGCGCTGCAGTCGCCGAAGGATTGCACGGAGTGCTTGCCGGTCAGCGCTACGCTGTTCAGCACCTGCAGCGTGCCTTCACAGAGCCGTCCGCTGCCGATCAGGTCGGCGCGGCGCTCGTTTAACACATCGTCGGGCCTGACCCGGCTCACGCCCACCATGGCACAGGCTTTGAGGCACAGAAGCAGCGCCGCTATCGCAAGCCTAGACAGGTGTCCGACCGGATCTCCCCGCATGTCCTGCCGCCTCCATCGCGAAATCCGCCGCGAGTTTAGTGGCCGTCGCCCTGGCACGGATGCCGCGGCAGGTATATGCGCCTGCCGTTCACCGGCTGCCGCGCGCTACGCCGAGGCGGTGTTTGCCGGTGGCCCGGCAAAAATCTGCTCGAAGGCGTGCAGCGGTAGTGGGCGCGCGATCAGGAAACCCTGAAAGATGTCGCAGCCCTGCGACATCAGGAAGTTTCGCTGCGCTTCGGTTTCCACGCCTTCGGCCACCACCTGGAGGTCGAGGCCGCGTCCCATCGCGATGATGGTCTGTGCCACCATCGCATCACTGTGGTTCTCTGGCAGCCGGGCGACGAAGGCCTGGTCTATCTTCAGCTCGTCCAACGGCAGGCGCGACAGATACGCCAGCGAGGAATAGCCGGTGCCGAAATCGTCCAGCGAGATGCGCAGACCGAGCGCCCTCAGACGGACGAGCTTGTCGGCAGCTGCATCGAGGTCGTCCATGATGGCCGTCTCGGTGATTTCCAGCATCAGCTGCGTGGGGTCGGCGTCGGACAGGATCAGCGCACGCTGCACGTCATCCACGAAGCCTGGCTGGGCGAATTGCCGCGCACTCACGTTGACTGCCAGCGACAGCTGGCGCCCCACCAGCCGCCTGGCCCAGGCGGACAGCTGCACGCAGGCCTGTCGCAACACCCAGTCGCCCAGCGGCAAGATCAGTCCGTTTTCCTCGGCAATCGAGATGAACTCATCAGGCGACACGGACGTACCATCGTGCCGTGTCCAGCGCAGCAGCAGCTCGGCGCCGATCACATGGCCACGGCGGTCGACCTGCGGTTGGAAGTAGAGATCCAGCGCCTCGTCGGCGATCGCATGCATCAGTTCGCCGGCCAGCAATTCGCGCCGCGCCAACTCGACCAGCATGGCCGACTTGAAGCGGCGCACCTGGTTGCGTCCGGCGGCCTTGGCCGCATACATCGCCAGCTCTGCCTGCTTTAGCACCGTTTCCGCCGAGTCGCGCCCAGGCAGCAGTTCGGTCCAGCCCAAGCTGATGGTCATGCCGGTCAGCAGGTTACCGTCCAGCCGGAACGGCTCGCGTAACGCCTGGCGCAGGCGCTCGGCGAAGGCTGGTACGTCCTCGGCCAGCATCTGCAGTCCTTCCGCACAGGAAGGCATCAGCAACGCAAACGTGCCGCCGCCGAACCGGCCCAGGAGACAATCGTCGTTGAGCAGGCCACGCAAGCGCTGCGCCATTAGTTCGAGCAGGCGGTCGCCGGCGGCATGGCCGTGCAGGTCGTTGACGCGCTTAAAGTGATCGAGATCGAACAGCAACAGCGCACCCAGGCGATGAGAGCCTTCGTGGGCGAGCAGGTGCTGCAGCTGGCCGTGCAGGAAGCGCCGATTGGGCAGGTCGGTCAGCGGGTCGAAATAGGTCAGGTGGTCAACGCTCGCATGCGCTTCGCGTTCGTCGGTCAGGTCGACCATCGAACAGACGAAGTAATTAAGTTGACCCTCGGGCCCGGCGACGATCGAAATCGCGATCCGCACCACCTTGGGCTGGCCCTGCTTGACGTGGATCCACAGCTCGCCTTGCCAGTAGCGGCCGCGCCGCACCGTATCCCAGAAGTCGTCGTAGATCTCCTCGCCTTGTTGTTGCAAGCGCAGCAGCGACGATGGGTGTCCGACTGCCTCTTCGGTCCGGTAGCCGGTCAGCCTGGTGAAAGCCTGGTTGACCCGCTGGATGAAGCGGTTGGCGTCCAGGACCATCAGCGCCTCCTGCGTCTCGAACGCGACGGCGGCCAAGCGTAGTTCGCTGTCCACCCGCTGGCGCTCGGTGACATCCTGGCTGTGGACAAAAACATACTGCGCATTGCCGTCGGTATCGTGAAAAACCGAGCAGTCGAGCAACACCGGAAAGCGCCGTCCATCCTTGGCGACGTGCTCGGTCTCCCAGACGTAGTGGTCCATGCGTTCCGCCGTCGCCCGCAGCGCCTCCCGCTCAGCCACCAGGTCTGGCGGATACAGCGCATCCACGGACATTCCGGCCATTTCCTCGGCCGCGTAGCCCCGCTCGGCGGCGAAGGTCGCATTGGCCGAGATCACGCTCCTGTTGCGCGCGTCGCAGATGTACATGCCGAACGCGGCATTCTCGAATGCGTGCGCCCACAGCCGCAGCTGCGTCTCCGCCTGCTGCCGCTCGGTGACGTCGCGCGCCGTGCTGACCACTCCGCAGAGTTCGCCTTTCGGCGTGAACAAAGGCGCACTGATGACTTCGAACTGCCGGCCATCGCCGCCCCCGGCATCGAGCGAGAGCGAGGCACTGGCATTGCCGCCGAGGCGCTTCACCTCCCGGTCCAGCTCGCGTATCCTGGCCGCGAACGGCGTGTCGAACAGCTCGTCGCAACGACGACCTGCCGGCGTCTCGCAGGGAACGCGGAACAAGGCCTCCGCACGGTCATTGCCGTCACGATAGACGTCTTGCAGATCCTTCACCCACATCGCGTCCGGGCTGGCGTCGAACACCGCACGCAGTTTGCCCTCCTCGGCCCGCAGCGCGGCAGTGCGCGCCGCCACGGTGCGGCGCAGCGTACACACCCACAGCGTCAGCAATGCCGCAAGCAGCGCCACCACGGACAGCGCGATGCCCGCGGCGCGTCGATAGCGCACCGTCAGGAATGGGTGGTCCAGCCAGCGCTTGCGCAGCACTTCGCGTTCAGCCGGCGTGATCCGCGCCATGCCGCTCTGGATCGCCTGGTACAGCGCCGTATCCCCCTTGCGCACGGCCCAGTGCGACTGCTCGGTGAACAGCACGAACGCCTCGTAGAAGCGGTTCGACGCCGCGTAGCGGTACAGGTCGTAATCCGCCGGGTACTGGTCCATGCAGAACACGCGCAAGTCACCCTTGGTCGCGGCCTGCATGATCTCCTGGTAATTTTCGTAGAACTGCAGGGTGGTGATGCCATCGTCGTTCAGGCGTTCCGCGCAGGCATCGCCGCGCTGCACGCCCACCGGCAGTCCGCGCAGCGTGGCCACGTCACGGATGCCGTCGATGCGGCGATCCGCATAGATGCCCACCGGCAGGTCCACATAGGGCGCGGAGAAGTCGTACGCCGCTACACGCGTGGGTGTGCGGTAGAGCATGTCGATCACGTCGGCTCGCCCGCTCTCCATGTTCTGCGTGGCACCAGCCCAGTCCGTCAGCATCAGCTCGACCTTGATACCTGTGTGCTGCTGAAACAGCTTCCACATGTCGACTTCATAGCCGCGCGGCTTGCCATCGGCATCGAGGAAGATGAACGGCGGATAATCGTCGTTGCTGGCTACGCGGATGCGTGCAAACGTCGGCGCAGGGAGCGTCTTGGCAGCCGGGGCCTCCGACACGGGCGCGGCGGAGACCTCCGCCATGCAGCAGAGCAATCCGGCCAGGCATGCCACCCTCCATCCGCTCACACGCATATCTCCATCGCACTCGACTAACGGCGCGTCGTCAGCATCGAGGCTAGTGCATGCCTGCGCAAGCGATGTCGCCTTCGCCGCCCGTTGCCCGCCACCATGCTCCTGGCACCGGTTTGTATCGGATCTGTATCGGCAGGACAAAAGCAACTTGAAGAGTCAGGACGACATGGCAGCTGCCCCGTCATGCGCCGGCCAACAGTTCGAAACGCACCAGCCGCCGCACCGGATCGGCCTCGACCAGCCGCACCGCCACGTCCCGTCCCAGTGGCAACGGCGCAGTGGCCTTGACGCGCGCCTCGATCGCCGGATCGCGCAGCATCACCACGCCTTCGTGGCCGTTGCCGTGCCCGCCGTTTATTTCGACGATGGCGCCGGTGAAGGTTTCGCCAACCCGCGGCACCAGGAGGACCGCCTCGATCAGGTCGATTACCTGGCGTTCGTAGCGCTTGGCACGGCGATCCGCCTCAGCCATCAGGTCGGGTAGCGCAGGCAGCGCGCTGCGCACCCAGTCCGGCACCGGCTGGTTCGCGCACAGTGCGACGCAGACCTCGCCCACGTAGCGGTCCACCAGCCTGCGAAGCGGCGCGGTGGCGTGGGCATACTCCGCCGCCACCGCTGACTGCATGGGCTGCGCGGGCAACTCGCCGTCGAAGGCTGCGTAGGCGGCGCCGCGCAGCACAGTGGTGCATGCGGTGAGCATCGCGACGTGGACATCCTTCGACGGGTCGAGCGTGCGGATGAAATCGGCATAGCACATGCCATCCGGCCAGGCGATGGCCAGCGCCTGCGCGGTGCGTTTGAGCCGCGCGATGTCCTGTGGCTGCGGCGGTGGCAGCGTGCGCAGAATGCCTATCCTTCCCTTCACCATCAGCCGCGCAGCAGCCATGCCGGTCAGCAGAGAAATCTGCGCGTTCCAGTCCTCGTCAGGGTGGTTGGCACGATAGGCCAACCGCCAGTGGCCGTTCACCACGCTGATTTCCTGTTCGGGCAGGGCGAGGTTGATGCCTCCGCGCGCCTGCTCGCGCCGCTTGCGCAACTCGCCCACCTCGCGCAACAACGTACACAAGGGATCAGCCGTGCCCGCATCGAGCTGCTGCTGCACGCCGGCGTAGTCGAGCCGCGCGCGGCTCCTCACGCGCGCACGGCGCACATCGGCGGCCCCGATCTCGCCGCCGGCATCCAGGTCGATCGTCCACAGCAGGGCTGGGCGCAGCTGATCCGGCAGCAGCGAAGCCGCACCCTCGGACAAAGTCGCCGGATGCAGCGGAATGCGCGAATCGGGGCCGTACAGAGTCTCGCCGCGGCGCTGCGCCTCAGTATCTAGCGCGCCGCCGGGCGACACGAACGCAGCCACGTCGGCGATGGCGTAATGCACACGGTAGCCGCCATCGCGCCGCTCGAAATGCAGTGCCTGGTCAAGGTCCATTGAACCAGGCGGGTCGATGGTAACCAGCGGGATGTCGCTGCGATCCAGATCGGGCAAGCGTGGCTGCGCGGCCGCCCGCACCGCCTCGGCGTCGACCTCGGGCGGGAACGCCAGCGGCAGCTTCATCTCCTGCTGGATCGCGGCGATGCCTTGCGCCAACATGCGGTCGTCACCGGTCTGCAGGCGGATGCGGGTCGCGGGCACGGGCGCTACTCTCCGGGGCAGGGAGCCAGCACTATACGGCGCGGGCCGTGCTGGTGTAGAACCGTAAAATCTTGGGCAACCGCAACGACTATGAGCGACCCGTCCCTGCTGATCCGTCTGGCCGAAGACGACGACGACTTCATCCTTTCGCTGGTGCCGCGTTTCGTGGGCTTTCCGCTGCCCGCGTGGCGACGACGGCACGAGTGCATCGAAGGCATCCGCGACGACCTGCTGCGGCACCTAGAAGACCAACCCGCGAACAGCCATCTGTTCGTGGCCGAGGACGCCGACGGCACGCGGGTGGGATTCATCCACCTGCAGCGTACCGAGGATTTCTTCACCGGCCGCGGCAACTGCCACATCTCCGACCTCGCCGTGGCACCCGCGCACGAAGGCCGGGGCGTGGGCAAGGCGCTGCTGGCGTATGCCGAACAGTGGGCGCGCGAGCATCATTGTCAACTGGTGACGCTGGCGGTGTTCCCCGGCAACGTGCGCGCACGTTCGCTGTACGAAGCCGCGGGCTACGCCACCGATTTGCTGCGCCTGGCCAAGCCGGTGCGCTGAGCCGGCCGCGCGCATTAAGCTAGCTGAGCAATTTCGCCACAGGGGACCCCATGCCATGACGCCACACCGTATCGTCGCGGGCCTCAAACCCGCACTGTTTGCCGCCTTGCTCGCCGCCAGCGGCGTCCTGTCCGCCACGGACGTGCCGCAGGCCAAATATCCCGACTATCCCAGCGAGACGCCAGCCCACTTCAAGCCGGCCACCGGTAGCTTCGACTACGTCGAGCGCGACGTGATGATCCCGATGCGCGACGGCGTGAAGCTCAACACGGTGATCCTGATCCCGAAAGGTGCGAAGCACGCCGGCATCGTGCTCACACGCACGCCGTACGATGCGCACCAGCTCAGCCACAACTTCATGAGCGGCCATATCGAGCCACTGCTGGAAGGCTACGACAACGCGGCCGACGTGATCGCCGAGGACGGCTACATACGCGTTATCCAGGACATCCGCGGCAAGTACGGCTCCGAGGGCGACTATGTGATGAACCGGCCGGTGCACGGCCCGCTCAACCCCACACCGGTGGATGACGCCACCGACACTTGGGACACCATCGACTGGCTGGTGAAGCACCTCCCCGAATCGAACGGCAGGGTCGCCACCATCGGCATCTCCTACGACGGCTTCGAGCCACTGATGTCGCTGGTGCACCCGCATCCCGCGCTGAAGGCGGCAGTGCCGATGAACCCGATGGTGGACGGCTGGATGGGCGACGACTGGTTCCACCACGGCGCCTTCCGCGAACAGAACATGAGCTACATCTACGAACAGGAAGCCACCCGCGACAACACCGCGAAGTGGTGGACCAACTACCACGACGAGTACGACCTGTTCATGCACTACGGCTCCGCCGGCGCGATGGGCGACGCCTACGGCATGCGGCAGCTAGGCTTCTGGAACAAGCTGGTGGCGCACCCCGCCTACGATGCATTCTGGCAGCAGCAGGCGGTGGACAAGCTGCTCGCCGCACAGCCGCTCACTGTGCCGGTGATGCTAGTGCACAGCCTGTGGGACCAGGAGGACATCTACGGCGCGCTGGCCGTCTATCGCGCAATCAAGCCGAAGGACACCACCGGAAACATGGTGAAGCTGGTGATGGGCCCGTGGCACCACGGCCAGGAAATCGAGGATGGCAGCTCGCTGGGCGCGATCAGGTTCGGCAGCGACACCGCGAAATACTTCCGCGAGCACATCCTGCGCCCGTTCCTGGCGCAGTACCTCAAGGATGGCGCGCCGAAGGCCAACCTCGCCCCGGTCACAGCCTTCCAGACCGGCACTGACCAATGGCAGCGCCTGGACCGCTGGCCGCTGTCGTGCAGCGGCGGCTGTCCCGACAAGAGCCGCCCGCTGTACCTTGAGCCCGGCATGCAGCTCGGCTTCGAAGCGCCCACCGGCGGAGGCGCCTACGACGAGTACGTCTCCGACCCGGCGCATCCGGTGCCGTTCCGCGCGCGACCGATCCAGCCGATCGGCTACGACCATGGCCTCACCTGGTCGCAGTGGCTGGTGGATGACCAGCGCGAGGCCTCCGGCCGCACCGACGTGCTCAGCTATGAGACCGCACCACTCACTGCGCCACTGACCATCGCCGGCGTGCCGGTAGTGCACCTGATTGCCTCCACCAGCGGCACCGACAGCGACTGGGTGGTGAAGCTAATCGACGTGTATCCCGACCAGGTGGCCGAGCAGCCGGAAATGGGCGGCTACCAGCTAGCGGTGTCGATGGACATCTTTCGCGGCCGCTATCGGACCGGCTGGGACAACCCCGAGGCGCTGACCCCGGACAAGCCGCTGGCTTACCGCTTCGACCTGCCCGCCGCCAACCACGTGTTCCTGCCCGGTCACCGCATCATGGTGCAGGTGCAGTCGAGCTGGTTCCCGCTGTACGACCGCAACCCGCAGACCTTCGTGCCGAATATCTTCTTCGCCAAGCCGGCAGACTACGTGAAGGCCACCCAACGCGTGTACCACGCACCCGGCGAAGCCAGCTACATCGCGCTGCCGGTGGTGGAGCACTGATCCAGGCAAATACTTCGCGCTGCCGGCGCTTCCAGGCCATGAAGAGGTGCGGCCATGGGCCGCACCTTTGATCTTGATGATCTGAAGGATCGCCGAAAAAGCAAGCGCCGCGACGATCACTCGCCGCGGCGCTGCTGGTTCGGGTGTGCGGGACGCCCGGACGACTTCAGTTCGTGGTGGCGCTCGCCTCGTTGTTCTCACGCTCGCCCAGGCGCATGCCGAGGCGGTCGAGGTTGTTCATCGAGATCAGGTGTGCATAGATCCAGCCGAGGATGCCCTCGCGCAGGAACTCCTGTGCGGTCTTCTCCTCGAGCTGGCGCAGCTTTTCCTCATTGACCACGAACAGGCCATTGAGATTGATGACGTTGCCGCCCTGACCGTCCGGCGAGTCGCGACGCATGCTGATATTGCGCGTCTCCAGCAGGCCGTGCTGGCGCAGTTGGTCCATGAACCAGCGGGTACGCGCCACGTGCTGCTGGAATTCGCCGAGGAAACCCACGGCGCGGGCCAGCATCTCGGTGTCACTGCCGTCCTCGTTGAACAGGCGGTCGCCTTCGGTGGCGTTGAAACCTTCGTACCCTTCGTCGAGAAACACGGCGAAGTCGTCACCTTCCTGACCGGCCGGCTTCTCCGCCAGGACGAACGGATAACGGCGCACGAAGGCAGGGATGTAGATATTCGGCGCCCACTGGCCGTTGGCATCGACAAACAGGTTCTCGTTCTGGCGCAGGCCCAGCAGCGCCACCGGGCCGGCATCGCCGATGTCGTTGCCGGCGAACACGATCGGCATGTCGCGCGCGGCAAGGCCGAATTCGACGCCGGTGAGCGGCACCGAGTGGGCCTGCAGCGCGAACTTCATGTTCGGGATCGGCTTCAAGCGCAGATCCTTGTGTTCGTTGCGGTTGAGCGGCACCGGGCGCTCGTAGAAAAGAACTTCAGCCACGTTATTACCTCTGCCCCGCCGTGCCGGGGTTGCCACCATCGGCTTCCCCTCCCAAACCCGGCGTCGGGTCTACAGACCAACCACCACTATATCAGCGCCAGCGCCTGCCCGCGAATCCCCCAGCATCCAGGCTATCTGCTTGAGCTCAAAGACTTTCGCATGTGTTTTGTCATCAATCTGTTCTATGCTGCAACGCATCCGAGCACCGTTGCAGGGTCTCTTTCTCGCGAGGAAGGACGTACCGCATGCTGATGGGAGTCGCCAACCGGGCCGACCTGCATTCGACCCGCGTGCTGTCGCTGGATGCCGCTGGCCGCATCCTGGACTGGATCAGCTGGCAGGACGCGGCGTGCCTCTACGTGCGCGGCGTGGTGGCGTGGACGCTGGGCGACCCCTGCCTTACCGTGCATGGCGGCCATAACCGCGCCCTAGGCGTGCAAAGCCGGCTCGACCTGCACCCCATCATCGCCAGCACCGGCCATTGCCGCGAGCAAGCGATCGACCCCGCGCCCGCGCTCACCAACACCGCGCTGTTCGCCCGCGACCGCCATCTGTGCCTCTACTGTGGCGAGCGTTTCAGCCGCGGCGAGCTTACCCGCGACCACGTGCAGCCGGTGTCCAAGGGCGGCCGCGACGAGTGGGAGAACGTGGTCAGCGCCTGCATGGCCTGCAACCTGAAGAAGAGCAACCGCACCCCGCAGGAGGCGCACATGCCACTGTTAGCCGTGCCCTACCGGCCGAGCTGGGTGGAACACCTGATCCTGTCGAACCGCAATATCCTGACCGATCAGATGGACTTCTTGGTCAGCCACCTGCCGCGCGAGCGGCGGCGCGCGCTGAGCTGAACGATCCGGCGCCCGTCCCGCCACGGCCAGCCCGACGCCCTTGCCCTGCCCCGCCGCCGGGCCAACAATAGGCGGATGAAGGATCCTGCACGCTACCCCCACCTGGCGACGATCGAGTCGCCGGCCGATCTGCGCCGCGTTCCCGACGAGGAGCTGCCCGCCGTTGCCGACGAACTGCGCCAGTACCTGATCGAAGCCGTGGCCAGCTCCGGCGGCCACTTCGGTGCCGGGCTGGGCGTGGTGGAGCTCACCGTGGCGCTGCACCATGTGTTCGATACGCCCGCCGACCGCCTGGTCTGGGACGTGGGCCACCAGTGCTATCCACACAAGATCCTCACCGGCCGCCGCGACCGCATCACCACGATCAAGAAGAAGGATGGCTTGGCGCCGTTCCCGCGGCGCGAGGAAAGCGAATACGACACCTTCGGCGTGGGCCACTCGTCCACCTCGATCTCGGCCGCGCTGGGCATGGCCATCGCCGCGCAGCGCAAGGGCGATCCGCGCAAGTTCGTGGCGGTGATCGGCGACGGCGCGATGACGGCCGGCATGGCGTTCGAGGCGCTCAACCACGGCGGCGACGTCGAACCGGACATGCTGGTGGTGTTCAACGACAACGGCATGTCGATCAGCGAGAACGTGGGCGCGATGACCCGCATGATGTCGCGCGCGCTGGCCAGCCGCCGCCTGAACGCGGTCCGCGAGAAGGCCAAGCGCGCGATCCCCAAGCAGTCGTTCGCCGGCCGCTTCTTCAAGCGCTGGGAGGAGCACGCGAAGGGCATGTTCGTGCCGTCCACGCTGTTCGAGGAGCTGGGCTTCCACTACACCGGCCCAATCGATGGCCACAACATCCCGCAACTGCTGGCCGCGCTGCGCACGGTGAAGAACCTACCCGGCCCGCAGTTGCTGCACGTGATCACCACGAAGGGCAAGGGCTATGCCCCGGCCGAAGAGGCGCAGATCGAATACCACGCGGTCGGCCCGTTCGATCCGCAGGCCGGCCTGACGAAGAAGTCCGTGCCGGCCAAGCCCACCTACACCGATATCTTCAGCGACTGGCTTTGCGACCAGGCCGCGGCCGACGACCGCCTGATGGGCATCACCCCGGCGATGCGCGAGGGCTCCGGCCTGGTGCGCTTCTCCAAGGCCTACCCCGAGCGCTATTTCGACGTGGCGATCGCCGAACAGCACGCGGTGACGCTGGCCGCAGGCATGGCCTGCGAGGGTGCCAAGCCGGTAGTAGCGATCTACTCTACCTTCCTGCAGCGCGCCTACGACCAGGCCATCCATGATGTAGCGCTGCAAAACCTCGACGTCACCTTCGCGATTGACCGCGCCGGCGTGGTCGGTCCGGATGGCGCCACCCACGCGGGCAGCTTCGACCTCTCTTTTCTGCGCTGCCTGCCAAACCTGGTGATCATGGCGCCGGCCGACGAGAATGAATGCCGCATGATGCTGAGCACCGGATTCCAGCATGCCGGTCCCGCAGCGATCCGCTACCCGCGCGGTACCGGCCCCGGAATCGCCATCCGCCCGCAGTTGGATACCCTGCCGATCGGCAAGGCCGAGCTGCGCCGCCGCGGTCGTGGCCTCGCCCTGCTGAGCTTCGGCGCGATGCTAGCGCCCGCCGCGGTGATCGCCGGCGAGCTCGACGCCACCCTGGTCAACATGCGCTTCGTGAAGCCGCTCGACGAGGCGATGATCGTGGAGCTTGCCAGAACCCACGACGCCTTCGTTACGCTGGAGGACAATGCTGTCGCTGGCGGCGCGGGCTCCGCCGTGGCCGAATGCCTCGCCGCGCATTGCATCGTCAAGCCGATCCTCCATCTCGGCCTACCGGACGTCTATCTGGAACACGGCAGCCGCGAGGAAGTGCTCAGCATGGCCGGCCTTGACCTGCCCGGGATCCGCCATGCCATCCTGGCGCGGTTCCCGCAGGTGGCCGGCGACAGCCTCGCCAGCGCCGGCTGAGCGCCGCGCACGGCCGCGCGACTGGTGCCGCCGAACGCTATCCTCGCCGTAGCGGTCTCAGAGGCTGAGAGTTTTTCGTTTATTGGCATGGGCGCGACGGCTGGTGATGCTGGACGTGGTCGCCTGCGCGTGCGGTTGCATGGCGCAGACGATGCCCGTGATGGGGGGCGGATCCCGGAGCTTCGCGCTGGCCGAGCGC
>DAIDKO010000127.1 GCA_027450005.1 Rhodanobacter sp.
ACACCGAAGTGCGGCGGATTCTGCTGGCGCGTTCCTCCGGCGCAACTGAGCGTCAAGAGGCTTCAGTTGGGCGGCGAAAGCCGCGTCAACGAAGTGCGGATAAATCCTATGAGCAACTTTGCTCAAGTGTATAGGAACAGCTTGCGGTCGTACCAACCCGACTGCACTCGGCCACAACATGCGCAGACCGTTTTTTCCCCGCCGAACAAGCGTGACCACCCGTGCCTTGGGGTCACCGAACACGCCCTTGACCGTCGCCTGCGGGCGAAAGCCGTGGAATCGATAGGCGTCGAGCAAACGCCGGGGACGCTTCGTGGAAGTAGCCATCGCCACAGCGAGCTAGATTTTGGCATCGCACTGAAGGGCGCAAAGCCGTTTGCTACATGGACTACGCCGCGATCAACGGGCGCCAGTCACCCACAGGTTTCCACGAAGAGCCAAAGAAAAACGGCCGCGTTAAGCGGCCGTTTTTCCGGACTGCAGATAAGGCTCAGTGAGCCTTCATCGCATCCTTGGCCTTGTCGGAGGCATCCTTGGCGGCGCTGGCAGCGGCAGCCGGGGCAGCAGCGGCCGGAGCGGCGGCGGTCGAGGCCGGAGCGGCGGCGGTCGAGGCCGGAGCGGCAGCGGTCGAGGCCGGGGCGGCGGCAGCCGGGGCAGCGGCGGTGGAGGCAGCAGCCTGCTGGGCCTGGTCGGCCGTCGCCTGCTGAGCCTGGTTGCTCGACTGGGCGTTCTGCGCGGAATCCTGCGCGCCGTTGCTGCAAGCCGCCAGCAGCGCGACGAGCGCGGAGGCGAGAAGGGTACGCGTAAACTTCATGGGAAATCTCCTTAGCCGTGGAATGCCGAATGGCGGATTATTATTAGCGCTTTCCAGCGTTGGACGCCATAACTTTCGATGGGCTGCTTCAGGCGCCGTTGAGAGCTGTCTCGGGGCTTGCTCGGGGAAGCCCTAATCGAGGCGTTCCACCGCGATCGCGGTAGCCTCACCGCCGCCGATGCACAGGCTGGCGACGCCGCGCTTCAGGCCGCGGGTTTTCAGCGCGTTGAGCAGGGTCACCACCAGTCGGGCACCGCTGGCGCCGATCGGATGGCCGAGCGCGCAGGCGCCGCCGTTGACGTTGACTTTTTCGTGCGGGATGCCCAGCTCCTTGATTGGCGTCATAGCGACCACCGCGAACGCTTCGTTGATCTCGAACAGATCCACGTCGGCCGCCTTCCAGCCGGCCTTGTCCAGCACTTTCTGGATCGCACCGACCGGCGCAGTGGTGAACCACTCCGGTTCCTGCGAATGGGTGGCATGCGCGACGATGCGCGCCAGCGGCTGCAGGCCTCGCGCCTTGGCATCGTCGGCCGACAGCAGGATCACGGCGGCGGCGCCGTCGGAGATGCTGGAGGAACTGGCCGCCGTGATGGTGCCGTTCTCCTTGCGGAAGGCCGGCTTCAGCGAGGGGATCTTGGCGATGTCGGAGCGGCCGGGCTGCTCGTCGGTATCCACCGTGATGTCGCCCTTGCGACCCGCCACCGTGACGGCGGCGATCTCGGCGGCGAAGGCGCCGGATTGCTGCGCGGCCTGCGAGCGCTTCACCGATTCGATGGCGAAGGCGTCCTGCTCCTCTCGGGTGAAGTGGTACTTGTCGGCGCACATCTCGCCGAACAAGCCCATCGACTTGCCATCGTAGGGATTGGTGAGGCCGTCCCAGGCCATGTGGTCGACCAGCTTGCCGTCACCGTAGCGGATGCCGGTGCGGGCCTGCACCATGTGCGGCGCGTTGGTCATCGACTCCATGCCGCCGGCCACCACGATCGCCGCGGAACCGGCCTTAATCAGATCGTGGCCCAGCATGATCGCCTTCATACCGGAACCACAAACCTTGTTGATGGTGGTGCAGCCCGTGGCCATCGGAAGCCCGGCCTCCAGCGAAGCCTGGCGGGCCGGCGCCTGGCCGAGGTTGGCGGGCAGCACGCATCCCATGATCACCTCGCTGACGTCGCCGGCGTCCACGCCGGACTGTTCCAGCGCCGCGCGGATTGCCGTGGCACCCAGCTTCGGCGTGGGCACGCCGGTGAACTGGCCGAGGAAGGAACCGATGGCGGTGCGCTTGGCACCGGCTATGACAACGCTGACGTCGGACATTAAGAGTCTCCTCGTGCACAGGAAGGGCATGGTTAGCCCGCGATAGAAAGGTGATTATCGCAGCCTCGGTGCGGGCCCGGCAAACCAACTGGAGCCCATGCCCGGCCTAGCGCAAGCGAAGCGCCGTCACTTGGCTCGCCGCCCCACGCTTGTGCCAAACTGCGGGCGTGGATTGGTCGCATCTAGTCGAGATGCGGCGCCGTACCATGGATCGGATCGGCCACCAGGGGTGTTGACGATGAACCGGAAACTGTTTGCGATGGGCTGCCGCGAGGCTTCCTTGGTTGTGGCGGTCGCCTTCGCGCTAAGTGCCTGCGGTGGTGGCGGAGGGACCAAGCCGACGGTCAGTACAAGCAGTTCGAGCGGCTCCAATCCACCATCGTCAAGCACCGTGCCCCAGCCGCCGATCGATGCGCAGCTATCGATCACGAACACCTACGCTGCGCATGCCGCCGGCTATACCGGCGCAGGCGTCACCATTGGCATCGTCGACAGCGGGATCATGCGCACCAACCCGACGGTGTCCGGACGTGTCACCCAAGAGTTGATCTACGTCGATCCGACGACTAACAACACCAGCATCGACGACGTGGTTGGCCACGGCACCTGGGTCTCGGAGATCGCCGCCGGTGCCGCGTATGGCCAGTTCGCCGGTGGCATCGCACCCGGTGCCGACCTGGTCTCGGCGCGCATCATCTCCGACAAATCGCCGCCGGACACTGGCTCGACGCCGCCGTCGACGGTCACGGTTTCCGATGCGCAGTTCTTCAGCCAGGTCAACAGCGACCTGATCACCGCCGGCGTGAAAGTGATGAACAATTCCTGGGGTGGTATCACCTGGGACACCACCAGCGCCAGCCTGAACCAGGCCTTTGACCAAGCCTACAGCCCCTTCGTCAATCAGCAGGGCGGTCTGGTGGTGTTCGCCGCTGGCAACGACTCGGCGGCCAACCCCAGTACTATCGCCTTGCTTCCCAACGTGGCACCGGACTTGGTCAAGGGCTGGCTGGTCGCGGTTGCGGTCAACAGCAACGCGCCCACCCAATTGGAAGGCTATTCCAATCAGTGCGGTGCGGCCATGGCCTACTGCCTTGCCGCGCCCGGCGACGTGATCGTGCTGGGCAAGGACACAACCACCAGCACCGTCAATCCCTCTTACTACATCGTGGAAGGTACCTCATTCGCCGCGCCGGAAGTATCGGGCGCGGCAGCATTGGTCTGGCAGGCCTTCCCCTACTTCAGCAACGACTTGGTCCGGCAGACGCTGCTCGGCA
The DNA here is from genome assembly GCA_027450005.1 of Rhodanobacter sp. Lineage (GTDB taxonomy): Bacteria > Pseudomonadota > Gammaproteobacteria > Xanthomonadales > Rhodanobacteraceae > Rhodanobacter_A. The sequence goes on from DAIDKO010000127.1 coordinate 3,406, forward strand.
CGGCCGACCCGCTGGGCGGTTCACAGCCCAACCCCACCTACGGTTACGGCGAGCTTGACGTAGGCCGCGCGGTGAACGGGCCGATGCAGTTCAACTGGGGCGACGTCACCGTCAGCTTCACCGGCAGCTCGAACTGGAACAATCCGATTTCGGGCGCCGGCGGCCTGATCAAGCAGGGAGCCGGCACGCTCAATCTGACGCAGCCATCCAGCTACGGCGGCCTCACCCAGGTGGAGGCCGGTACGCTCACCGCCAAGTCACTGGCGGGTGCTGCAAGCATCAGCAGCGGCGCCACGCTCGCGGGCATGACGGCCATCGGCGGTAATGTCACCAACGCGGGCACGTTGGCGATTGGCGCCAACACAGTCAGCGTGGGAGGCAACTACAGCCAACAGGCCGGTGGGCAGTTGTCGCTATCGCTGGGCTCGGTGCTCAACGTGGCCGGTACGGCGTCGATTGCCGGTACCTTGCACGTGACCGGCACCGATGCGGGCTATACCGCGAATTCGCATACCAACGTGCTGGTGGCGCAAGGCGGACTCACTGGCACGTTCGCCGCCATAACGCAGGCTGCGAACGTGACATTGCTCACCGCCTCGCTCGGTTATGACGCCAATTCGGCCTGGCTCGACGTGCAGCAGGTGCAGGCAACCGCGGTGGCTGGCGCCAGTTACAGTGTCGCCTCCTACGGCGCGGCGCAGAGGGTGGACGCGGCCTTCGGGCAGATCAATGCGCAACTGTCGAACGCCGCCCTATCCGGTTCGCCAGCCGCACGCAGCTTCATCACTGGGGCCGCCGCGCTGCAACAAACCACTACCCTGGCCAACCTTCAGCAATCGCTCCAAAGCCTCTCCGGTCAACTGCATGCGGCGAGCGCGGCGATGACCTTCGAGGCAATCGATGCCGGTTCACGCGCCTTGTCGAACCGCTTCGAGCAATTGCTGGACGCCCCGAAGGTTGGCGCGTGGACCCAGGGCTTGGGCTTTCACGGCAACATGACACGCAGCGGTTATTCCAACGTTGGTTTCGACCTCAGTGGTTGGCTGGTGGGTCAGGATTTCCGTTTGGCCGGTGGTGGCGTGGCCGGTTTTGCTCTCAGTCGCACCCAGGGCCTGGGACGCCTCGCCGAAAGCGCTGACCAAGGTTTCAGCCATGCGGTGGAGGGCATGCTCTACGGCGGTGCCGTGCGCGGACACTGGTATGCGATGGGCCGCTTCGGCATCGGCAGCTTCCAGGAAATCATGCACCGTCAGTTGCAGCTCGGTAGCCAGATCGCTGGCGTGGCCAGTGACAGCCGAGGCCGCTATGGCGTGGCGTATGGCGAGAGCGGTTACCGGTTCTCTCCCGGCGGAGCGGACGTAACGCCGTACGCAAGCCTCGAATACGCGCAGATCCGGCGCGACGGCTTCGACGAGTTGGGCGGCTATGGCTTCGGGTTGAAGGCCAGTGCCCTGACGACGGCGCGCTGGCAGGCCGGCGTCGGTCTGCGTGCGGGCCGACAGTGGCGGCTTGGCCCTGCTGGCAGCCTTGCGCTGCGCGGTCATATGGCGTGGCAGCGGTCGTTCGGCCTGCGCGGTGCGGCGTTCGACGCGAGCTTCACTGGAGTGAACCAGTGGGCGCCGCTGGGTGGTATCGGCCTCGCACGCTATGGTGGCGCGGCCGGCACCTCGCTGGACTGGAGCATGAACCCACGCAGCGACCTGTCGCTCGGCTATGACCGGTACTTCGGTCAGGGCCAGCAGGCGTCGATGGCTACCTTGAACTACCGCTGGTCGTTCTGAGCCGACTTGAGCGCGACGGCGGTGCCGCGAGGCATCGCCGCTGCGGGTCTCCTGGAACTCACGAAAGAAGCTCAGCTTTTCAATGCGTTGGCAGTGCCAAGTCGGGCTGTCGACATGCATTGCGCCGAGCTGGCAGCGAGGCGCAATGCGGTCTAATCCAACCGCTGATATTCCCGTTCACGGGAATCATTGATTGCGCCATCTCAAGCCTTGCCGTGGAAAAGCTCGCGGCCTATCAGCATGCGGCGGATCTCGTTGGTGCCTGCGCCGATCTCATAGAGCTTGGCGTCGCGCAGCAAACGGCCGGCGGGGAACTCGTTGATGTAGCCGTTGCCGCCCAGCGACTGAATCGCCTCCAGTGCCACCTTCACGGCGTTGCTGGAAGCATTGAGCAGACAGGCCGCGGGGTCGATGCGTGACTTCACGCCGCTGTCGAACTGTTGCGCCACCATGTAGGCAAAGCCGCGCGAGGACTGCAGCGCGGTGTACATGTCGGCCACCTTGGCCTGCATGATCTCGAACGTACCGATCGGCGCGTTGAACTGCTTACGTTCGCGCACGTAGGGCAGGGTGAGGTCCATCGCCGCCTGCATCAGGCCGATCGGACCGCCCGAGAGGACCAGGCGCTCGGTGTCCAGACCGCTCATCAGTACCCGCACGCCTTCGTTCACCTCGCCCACGATGTTCTCGGCGGGGATCTCGCAGTTCTCAAACACCAGTTCGCAGGTGTTGGAGCCGCGCATGCCGAGCTTGTCCAGCTTCTGCGCGGTGCTGAAGCCTTTCATGCCCTTCTCGACGATGAAGGCCGTCATGCAGCGGCTGCCGGCGGCGCGCGGCGCGGTCCGCATGTAGACCAGAAGCACGTCCGCATCGGGGCCATTGGTGATCCACATCTTCGAGCCGTTGGCGACCCACACGTCGCCCTTCAATTCGGCCTTGCAACTCATCGAGCCGACCACGTCAGAGCCGGCACCCGGCTCGCTCATCGCTAGCGCGCCGACGTACTCACCGGAGCAGAGCTTCGGCACGTACTTGCGTCGCTGCGCCTCGTTGCCGTTGTGGAAGATGTTGTTGACGCACAGGTTGGAGTGCGCGCCGTAGGACAGGCCCACCGAGCCGGAGGCACGCGAGACCTCTTCCATCGCGACCATGTGCGCCAGATAGCCCATGCCGGTGCCGCCGTATTCGGTCGGTATGGTCATGCCGAGCAGTCCGAGCTCGCCGAACTTACGCCATAGATCGGCCGGGAACAGATTATCGTGGTCGATCTGGGTAGCACGCGGTGCGATCTCCTTCTCGGCGAAGGCATGCACCGTGTCGCGCAACCGGTCGATTTCCTCGCCGAGGGGAAAGGGGCGCATCGCAAACTCCTGCAGGGTGTCGTAGCCGGGCAATGGTAGCGCAGCGGCCCGGGCACCCCCTGATGCGCCGCACCAGTGTGCGAGGTGCGTGGGATGCTCTGTCTTGGGTCCGGAAACCTAAAGTCAGCACAGGCCGCCGTTGACGGCGAGCACCTGCCTGGTGATGTAGCCGGCTTCGGCGCTCATCAGGAAGGCCACTGCGGCGGCGACCTCTTCTGGCGTGCCTGCACGCTGCGCGGGGATCGCCTTGAGGATCTCCCCCAGTGGCACGTCGGCGTCGAGCATGTCGGTGTCGATCAGGCCGGGCGCCACGCAGTTCACGGTGATCCGGCGCTTGGCCAGCTCCACCGCCAGCGCCTTGACCGCGCCGATGACGCCGGCCTTGGAGGCGCTGTAGTTGACCTGGCCGCGGTTACCGACCAGCCCGGAGACCGAGGTAATGCACACGATGCGCCCCGGCGCGCGGCGGCGGATCATCGGTATCGCCAGCGGATGCAGCACGTTGTAGAAGCCGTCGCGGTTGGTGCGCAGCACCTGGTCCCAGTCCTCCTCGGACAGTGCGGGGAACGCGCCGTCGCGGGCGAGGCCGGCGTTGCATACCACGCCATAGGGAGCGCCGTATTGTTCCACGTCTGCCTCCAGCGCGACGCGGCAGGCGGCGCGGTCGGCTATATCGAATTGCAGCACGCGCGCGTCACGTCCCATGCGTTCGATCTCTGTACGCACGGCTTCCGCCTCGTCGCGCTTAGCGCGGCAATGCAGTGCGAGATCGTAGCCGGCCTGCGCAAGCCGCAGCGCGATCGCGCGGCCGATGCCGCGGCTGGAGCCAGTGACGAGGATGCAGTCAGCCATGAGTTGGCTCCGTTGCAGGTGAGGTGAACAGTGCGGCGGCGTCGGGCGGGCTGAACACGGTGAGGCGCGCTTCCGCCAGCACGCCGGGTGCCTCGATGCGGCAGGCGAACACGCCCATGCCGCTGTCGTCATGGAAGTCGCGCCGCGCCTCGACGCGCAGCTCGCTGCCGGGCGCGAACGCGGCCACGTTGCAGGTGTAATGGCGCGTGCCGAGCAGGAAGCCCAGCCGCACCGGCTCGCCGGCTTGCCTGGCCTGGCAGCCGGCCCAGGCGGCGATGGCCTGCGCCATCAGCTCCACCCCCATCCACGCGGGCAGCGCACCGTCGGCGTCGTGGAACAGGCCACAGGCCGGCACGCGGCGGCGGCACAGCGCGTGCTCGGGGCCGTGTTCCAGCACGGCGTCGAGCAGGATCATCGCGCCGGCGTGTGGCAGCAGTTCCGCGATGGGC
>DAIDKO010000128.1 GCA_027450005.1 Rhodanobacter sp.
ACAAGTTCCTGCAGCGCGCCGTGCAGCGCATGACCTATGCGCGCAGCCTGCTCAAGAACGGTTTCAGCTTCGACGGCAACGAGAGCTACCAGTACGACCGCAAGGATGCCGCCTGGGCCAAGGACGACGCGGCGCTGGACGAACTATGGCGCAAGCGCACCATGAACGACTGGTTGCGCCTGAAGCTCGCCGGCAAGAGCGACGACGACATCCGCAAGACGCTGACCAAGCGCTATACCAACTACATCGAACGCGTGAAGCAGCTGGATGGCGATGACGCCTTCCAGACCTTCATGACCGCGTACGCCGAAACCACCGATCCGCACACCGATTACTTCACGCCGCGCAAAGCCGAGGATTTCGCGATCGAGATGAAGCTCTCGCTGGAGGGCATCGGCGCGCAGCTGCAGTCGCGGGACGACTACACCGTCATCTTCAGCCTGGTCCCCGGCGGCCCGGCGGAAAAGTCTGGCAAGCTCAAGCCCGGCGACCGAATCCTCGGCGTGGGCCAGGGCGAGAGCGGCCCGATCACCGACGTGATTGGCTGGCGCATCGACGACGTCGTCAACCTGATCCGTGGCAAGAAGGACACCACGGTACGGCTGGAGATCCTGCCGGCCGACGCCGGTCCGGACGGCAGGCATGAGATCGTCAGCCTGGTGCGTAAGAAGGTCAACATCGAGGAAAGCGCAGCCAAGAAGAAGGTCATCGAGGTCAAGGACGGTGGCACCGTTCGCAAGATCGGCGTGATCGACCTGCCGAGCTTCTACTCCGATTTCGGTGCGCGCAGCGAGGGCAAGAAGGACTACCGCAGCGCCACCCGTGACGTGGCCAAGCTGGTCGACGAACTCAAGGCCGAGGGTGTGCAGGGCATCATCATGGATCTGCGCGACAACGGCGGCGGTTCGCTTGCCGAGGCCGATTCGATGACCGGCCTGTTCAACGGCAAGGGGCCGGTGGTGCAGGTGCGCGACGCGCGCGGCCAGGTGGACGTGCAGGGTTCGGACGATGCAGCACCTCTGTGGAACGGCCCGTTCGCAGTGCTGGTGAACCGCGGTACCGCCTCGGCCTCGGAGATCTTCTCCGCGGCGATCCAGGATCGTGGTCGAGGCCTGATCATCGGCACGCCGACCTTCGGCAAGGGCACCGTGCAGACCCTTATCGACCTTGATCGCTTCAGCCCGGATCCCGAGGGCAAGCCGCAGTACGGGCAGCTGAAGATGACCGTGCAGGAGTTCTTCCGCATCAACGGCGGCTCTACCCAGATAAAGGGCGTGACGCCTGACATCGAATTCCCGCGGAACGGCGACTCCAAGGACTTCGGCGAGTCCACCTACGACAACGCGTTGCCGTGGACGCACATCGCCCCGACCAGCTACCAGCCGGACGGCGACGTGAAGCTTTACCTGCCCAAGCTGGAAACCCTGCACGATGCGCGCATCGCCAAGTCGCCGGCGTGGAAGCTGATGCTCGACGAACTGGCGCAGTACAAGGCCATGCGCGCCAAGACGTCGGTCTCGCTCAACTTCGCCAAGCGCGAGGCCGAGCGCAAGCAGCTCGACGCGCTGCAGGCCAGCTTCCGCCAACGCCAGAAGGCCATCGACGGAAGCGATGCGTTCCTCAAGGATGAGGACAGCGCGCTGGACGACGGCCTGGATCCGAGCGAGCGCAGCCTCAAGAGCGAGCTCAAGCAGGAGAAGGACGCCAAGAACGCGCCCGACGTGCAGCTCCGCGAGGCCGCGCACATCGTGGCCGACGAAGTGGGCATGCTGAAGGCGGACCCCAAGCTGGCCAGCAGCATCCTGCCGCCGGGTAGCGACTATCTCGCCGCACTGGCGGCGGCGCACAAGCCTGCTGCCGCGGCTGCTGCGTCGCACTGACGAAGCCTGCCAAATGGTTCGATGAACAGGGGCGCCTCGGCGCCCCTGTCCGTTGGCACGGCATGGACACGGTGCGCAGGCCATGCAGGACCCGAACCGGAGCAGGCGGAGCGGTTGCGGGCATGTCGCCGCCCGCCGCGCTAGCGACTGGCGGCTGCCGGTCCGTTACGGGACGGCGTCTGCACCCGGTTGGCCGTTTCCTCCCCGGCTGCGGCCGAGAGAAGCCTATTTCCGCGTGGGCTTGTGCTTCGGGTGCTGCTTCAGCCACTGCTGGAAATCGGTGATGCGCGCTTCGTCACGCAGCAGCACGGAGCGCGGGTCTATCGTCACCAGCGCGCCGGCCGGTACCGCGAGGCTGCCGTGGCCGTCGGGCATCGGCACGGTGTGCACGGCGCCATCCACCTGCACTTCCACCGGCATCGGGAACGGCAGGTTGCCAGGCACCCGCCAGCGCAGCTCCAGCGTGTCGCCGCGGCGTTGCGTATCCAGCCTGGGCAATGCGGCCTGGTACAGGTACACCTTGAAGAACCAGTCGTAGTCCTTGCCGGTGACCTGGTCCACGATGCGTTCGTAGTCGGCGGTGGTGCGGTATCGCGGCTGGAAGTTGCCCGGCTTCGGGTCGGGCCGGCCGTAGACCAGCTCGCGGATGCTGTCGTAGAACGCCTTGTCGCCGATCAGGTGGTGCAGCGTCTGCAGCATCAGCGCGCCCTTGTTGTAGATGTCCTGGCCGGGGCCGCCGCGGCTCTTGTCGTAGACCTCCTCCTCGGTACGCGGCTTGCCGGACACCACCGGGAAGCGGTTGACGATGCGCGCGCGCAGGCGGTTGAGCCACGTGTAGTACTCCGCGTCGCCATCCAGGTAGCGCGCGTACAGCGGCTGCATCAGGGTGGCGAAGCCCTCGTGCAGCCACATGTCGTCCCAGTTGGCGTTGGTCATCTGGTTGCCGAACCATTCGTGCGAGAACTCGTGCTGCAGCAGCCAGTCGAAGCCGCTGCCGTCCTTCGCGTAGTGGTTGCCGTAGGCGTTGATGGTCTGGTGTTCCATGCCCTCGTACGGGGTTTCCACCACGCCCATCTTCTCGTCGCCCCACGGATAGGGCCCGATCTTCGCCTCGAAGAAATCCAGCATGCGCGGGAACTCGGCGAACAACTGCTTCGCCTGCGCTTCCTCGCCGGGGAGGTACCAGTACTGCAGCGGGATGGTGTTGCCGTAGCGGCTCCGGTAGGTGCCGGTGAGTTCCTTGTACGGGCCGACGTTGATCGAGATCGCGTAGGTGGTGGGGTGCCTGGCACGCCAGTGCCAGGTGCGCGTGGCACCCTTGTCGCTGACGCCGACCAGTACGCCGTTGCCCGGCGCGACCAGCGGCTTGGGCACGTTTACGTCGAGGTCGACCAGGTCCGGCTTGCCGTCGGGCTGGTCGATGCACGGCCAGAACAGGTCGCAGCCCTCGCCCTCCACCGCGCTGCCCACCCAGGGCTGGCCGTCCTTCGTGTGGCTCCATACGAAGCCGCCGTCCCACGGTGCCCGCTTCGCCACGTGCGGCCTGCCGCCATAGGTGATGGTGACGCTGACCTGGCCGCCCTTGGCCACGGCGTGCGGCAGCTGGATGCGCAGGCGACCTTCGGGATTGCTCCAGGCGCCGGCCGGCAGCGCCTGGCCGTTCACGCTGATCGCGCTCACCGGCAGGTTGCGGTCCAGGTCCACCAGCAGCACGTCGGTGGGCGCCAGCGCGCTGAAGGTCAGCGTGGCCCTGCCGTTGATGCTGCGGGTGTCCGGATGCACCGCGATGTGCAGTTCGGCATGGTCGAAGTGCACGCGCTTCTGCGCCGCCGGCTCCGGCGTGCCGGAGTCCTTGGTCAACGCGGTGAGCGGCGGTTGTGTGGGTTGCGTGGCGTCGGCGTGGGCCATGGCGGCGACGCCCACGCCAAGGGCGAGGCTGAGCGCGAGCAGGGTGGAGCGCATAGGGCTGACTCCGCGGGGCATTCGATCCCGCACCATGCCACTTGGCATGCCGGCTGAACATCGCCGGAGGTCATGGCTGCGGACGAGCCGGCAGCTGGGTTGCCGGCCATGGCGCGAAGCCATC
>DAIDKO010000129.1 GCA_027450005.1 Rhodanobacter sp.
CTACCCGCACCAGCGCGCCGAAGGTTCGGTGCTGCTCGACGGCCGCAACATCCTCGCGCCCGGGCAGGATCTCAACCTGCTGCGCGCACGGGTCGGCATGGTCTTCCAGAAGCCCACGCCGTTCCCGATGTCGATCTACGACAACATCGCGTTCGGCATCCGGCTGTACGAAAAACTAGGCAAGTCCGACATGCAGGACCGGGTGGAGAGCGCGCTACGCCGCGCAGCGCTATGGGACGAGGTCAAGGACAAGCTGCACCAGAGCGGCTCCAGCCTTTCCGGCGGCCAGCAGCAGCGCCTGTGCATCGCCCGCACCATCGCGCTGCGCCCGTCGGTGCTGCTGCTCGACGAGCCAGCCTCGGCGCTCGATCCGATCGCGACCAGCCGCATCGAGCAGTTGATCGAGGAACTGAAGCACGACTACACCATCGTCATCGTCACCCACAACATGCAGCAGGCCGCGCGCGTCTCCGACTACACGGCCTTCATGTACATGGGCGAGCTGATCGAGTTTGCCCAGACCGAACTGATGTTTACCAAGCCGGGCAAGAAGCAGACCGAGGACTACATCACCGGCCGCTTCGGCTGAGTGATGCGCGTAATCCGGGGCAGGCAACGACGGAAGGCAGGTTCGCAGCAAGCGCCGCACTTCCGGTTTCCCGCTCCCTGACCCCACACCTTTCCCGCATCCAGCGCGAGGCCTCCCATGAGCGGCAGCAGCAAAGAGCACATCATCAAGAGCTACGACGACGAACTGGCGCGCCTCACCGGCGAACTGGTACGCATGGGCGAGCTGGCGGTGAGCCAGCTGGAAGCCGCCATCGACGTGGTGGAGCGCCGCGACGAACGCGCTGCGCAGCACGTGGTGGGCAACGATGAAGCCATCGACCAGCTCGAGCAGGAAATCAGCCACGACGTGGTGCGCCTGCTGGCGCTGCGCGCGCCGATGGCCGGCGACCTGCGCAACGTGTTCGCCGCGCTGCGCATCGCCGCCGACATCGAACGCATCGGCGATTACGCCGCCAACGTGGCCAAGCGCTCCATCCCGCTGTCGATGGCCGCTCCGATCAACCCCACCAGCGGCCTCGCCCACCTCGCCGAACTCGCCGCCGCCGAAGTGCGCGAAGTGCTGCAGGCCTACCGCGATCGCGACACCGAGCGCGCCTACCAGGTATGGAAGGACGACGTGGAGCTGGATGACGCCTACACCGGCTACTTCCGCCAGTTGCTCACCTACATGATGGAAGACCCGCGCAACATCACGCCGTGCACGCACTTGCTGTTCATGGCCAAGAACATCGAGCGCATTGGCGACCACGCCACCAACATCGCCGAGAACGTGTGGTACCAGGTCAAGGGCGAGCCGCTCACCGCCCAGCGCAACAAGCGCGACCTCACCGCCGCCCCGGAGATGCCGAAGCTGGGCGAGCGCGACGACTGAGCACGGCGGCGACCCGGCGCCGGACGTACCGCCATGCCGCCGAAGGCCGGCATGGCGGACAACGAGACCGCGCAGTCAGCGCCCTTCGCGCTTCAGCTGCACTCCGCGCGCGATGCCGTAGATGCCGATCGCGATCCACGCCACCTCGAGCAGGAACGCCGACCAGTTGAAGCTGCCGAACGCCAGCGACAGCAGTACGCCGAACGCACCGAGGATGTTCATCAGCTGGTAGGCCAGCCTGTTGCCGTGCAGCTTGCGGGCCTGCAGCAGGAAGTACGCCAGCAGCACCAGCAGCACGCCGACGTAGCCGGCCCAGTCGTACCAGCGGAAGGTCATCGCGTCACGCTCCTCTGCCGCAGTGCCTCGAACAGCACCACGCCGGTCGCCACGGAAACGTTGAGGCTTTCCATCGCACCCGGCATCGGGATCTTCGCCGTGAAATCGCAGGTTTCGCGGGTGAGCCGGCGCATGCCCTCGCCCTCGCTGCCCATCACCAGCGCCACCGGCCCCTTCAGGTCGATGCCGTAGATCGACTGCTCGGTGTCGCCGGCCAGCCCGGTGATCCACACGCCGGCGTCCTTCAGCACCTTCAGCGTGCGCGCGAGGTTGGTGACCGCAATCAACGGCACACGGTCGGCACCGCCCGCCGAGGCGCGACGCACCACTGGCGTGAGGCCAACCGCGCGGTCCTTGGGCACGATCACCGCGGTGACGTTGGCCGCTGCGGCGCTGCGCAGGCAGGCGCCGAGGTTGTGCGGATCGGTGACGCCGTCCAGCACCAGCACCAGTGCCGCGGAGCCGGCCGTTTCGAGCAGCTCCGGCAGGTCGCCTTCGGTTGCCTGCGCCGGCGCCTCGTACAGCGCCGCCACGCCCTGGTGGCGCGCCTCGCCGGCAAGCTTGTCCAACTGCTCGCGCGGGCGATGGTGCACCGGGATCTTCAACGCCTTGGCGCGCTCGGCCAGCTCGTGCACACGCGGGTTGCGCTGGCCGTTCTCGACCAGCAGCTCGCATACCCGCGCCGCGTCGTTGTTCAGTGCGCCGTCGACCGGGTTGATGCCGACGATCCAGTGTTCGCTCATGCCTTGCCTTTCGGGTTCCCCGGCTTGCGGCCGGTACGTTTCTTCGCGGGCGACGCAGCGGCGGGTGCCGCGCCGCGTTTGGCGCTGCCTGCCTTGCGCGCGGAGTTCGCCGACCGGACGGGCTGGGCTGCCTTCGGCGCCCGGTCGGTCTGCGCGCTGGCGCCCGGTTTCCGGGGTGCGTGCGAAACAGCCCGCGGATTATCGCCCGACGCAGGCCGATGCAGGGGCTCCTCGACAACACCGACCGCGCCCTTGCGGCCGAACGCGCGCCCGATCGCCTTGGCCGCCTTGCCGAACATGCCTGGCGTCTTCGCCGGGGCTGCGACCGGCTTGGGCAACGAATAGCGCTCGCCAGCCGCGGCATAGTCGTAGGCACGCGCCGCGCGCGTGGGCAGCGCAGCGGAAGCGCGCGGCGCAGCCAGGCGGAAGTCGATCTTGCGGTCCTCCAGGCTGGCGCGCAGCACCTGCACGCGCACGTGGTCGCCAAGGCGGTATTGCGCACCGGTGCGCTCGCCCTTCAGCAGGTGACGCTGCGGATCGAAATGGTAGTAGTCGTTGCTGAGCTGGCTGATGTGGACCAGGCCGGATACCTTGGATTCGTCCAGCTCCACGAACAGCCCGAACGAGGTGACGCCGGTGACCAGTCCCGCGAAATCCTCGCCCACGTGCTTGGCCATCCACGCGCACTTGTAGCGCTCGTCGACGTCGCGCTCGGCTTCCTCGGCACGGCGCTCGCGCTGCGAGCAGTGCACGGCCATCGTGGCCATATGCGCCGGCGTGAAGGCGTAGCCCACCGGCTTGCCGCCGGTAAGCGCATAGCGGATCGCACGATGCACCAGCAGGTCGGGATAGCGGCGGATCGGCGAGGTGAAGTGCGCGTAGGCCGACAGCGCCAGGCCGAAGTGGCCGCGGTTGTCGGGCTGGTAGGCCGCCATGCTCTGCGCGCGCAGCAGCACGCTCTGGATCAGCTCGCGCTCGGGACGCTCGGCCACCAGCCGCAGCACGTCGGCGAAGTCGGCCGGCGTCACCTCTTCCACCGGCGGCATGCGCAGCTTGAACTCGCGCAGGAACTGCTGCAGGTCCTCGTACTTCTCCGCCGGCGGCGGCTCGTGCGCGCGGAACAGCGCCGGGACCTTCTTCTTTTCGAGGAACAGCGCCGCCTGCACGTTGGCGGCGATCATGCATTCCTCGATCAGCTTGTGCGCATCGTTGCGTTCGGCGGCGCCGGCGGATTCCACCTCGCCGCGCTGGTCGAGGCGGAACTTCACCTCGGGCGTCTCGAAGTCGATCGCACCGCGTTGCCTGCGCTGCGCGGCCATCGCCTTGTACAGCGCGTGCAGGTTTTCCAGCTGCGGCAACACGTCGGCCACCGCATCGAGCGCGCCGGGCTCGCGCAGGCCCACCGCCTGCCACACCTGGTCGTAGGTCAGCCGCGCGTGCGAGCGCATCACCGCCGGGTAGAACTTCGACCGGGCCACTTCGCCCGTGGCATCCACCACCATGTCGCAGACCATGCAAAGGCGCTCGACCTTGGGGTTGAGCGAGCAGATGCCGTTGGACAGCGTCTCCGGCAGCATCGGCACCACAAAGCCGGGGAAGTAGGTGGACGTGCTGCGCTCGTAGGCTTCGCGGTCCAGCGCGCTGCCCACCGGCACGTAGTGCGAGACATCGGCGATGGCGACCACCAGCCGCCAGCCGCCGCCACGCTTCGGCTCGGCGTACACGGCATCGTCGAAGTCGCGTGCGTCCGCACCGTCGATGGTCACCAGCGGCAATTTGCGCAGGTCCACGCGGCCCTCGCGCTCGGCAGCGGCGACCTCGGGCTCCACCTCGGCCGCATCGCGCAGCACCTCGGGCGGCCATTCGCGCGGCAGGTCGTGGCTGGCGATCGCCATCTCGATCAGCAGCGACGGTTGCAGGCGCTCGCCCAGCACCGCGCGGATCGCGCCCAGCGGACCGCGGTGCGGCGTGGGCGGATCGGTGATCTCGGCCACCACGATCTGGCCGGCGCGCGCGCCCTGCGTTTCGCCGGGCGGAATCATCACGTCCTGGTGCAGGCGGCGGTCGTCCGGCGCCACCAGGGTCACGCCGTTCTCGACCACCACGCGGCCCACCAGGCGCGGCGAGCGACGCTGCAGCACCTCGGCGATCGCGCCCTGGCGGCGGCCGCGCCGATCCAGGCCCACCACGCTGGCCAGCACGCGGTCACCGTGCAGCACGCCGCGCATCTGCTGCGGCGAGAGGTAGAGGTCGTCGCCGCCCTCGTCGGGGCGCAGGAAGCCGTAGCCCTCGGCATTGGCCAGCACCACGCCGGGGATCAGGTCGAGCTTCTTCACCGGCGCGTAGCCGCCGCGCCGGCCCAGCAGCAACTGGCCGTCGCGCACCATCGCGCCGAGGCGCTTATGCAACGCGAACAGGTCGCTGGATTCCTGCAACGCCAGCACCTCGGCGATGCGTGCCTCGGTGAGCATCTCGCCGCGCTCTTCCAGCAGGGCGAGGATGGCCTCGCGGCTGGGGATGGGGCGTTCGTAGCGCTGCGCTTCGCGCTCCGCGTGCGGGTCGCGTCCGGCGTCGGCACGCTTGCGCTTGCCGGCCGCCGGCTTCGCGCTCACGCGCTTGTCTTGGTTGTCCTTGTTGTTCTTCTTGGTCACGAAATAGCCTTGTGTGGATGGTCGCGCCACGAGCGGCGCGACCGAAAGTAGGAATGCGTCAACAAAGTGTTGACAGGAGCAGGCCAGGTGCCTAATCTACGCGGCTCACGCAGCCCGAAAGGCACGCGCGACACCTGCCCAGGTGGCGGAATTGGTAGACGCACTAGTTTCAGGTACTAGCGGGTAAAACCGTGGAGGTTCGAGTCCTCTCCTGGGCACCAATTGTAGACGAAGCCCGCAGCGATGCGGGCTTCGTCGTTTCTGCGGCGCGCACGCGCCACAACGGATAGGCCGATGACGTCTTCGTCGCATGTCCTCGCCGCCCGGCGCCACTGGGTGTTCGATCTTGACGGCACGCTGACCGTCGCCGCGCACGACTTCGCCGCGATCCGCCGCGCGCTGGCGATCCGCGACGACGAGGACATCCTCGCCCACATCGCCGCCCTGCCCCGGCATGAGGCCGACGCCAAGCGTGCCTGGCTGCACGGACACGAGCGCGAAATCGCGCTGGCGTCGCGCCCCGCCATCGGCGCGGTGGCGCTGGTGCGTTCGCTCGCGGCGCGCGGTTGCGGGCTCGGCATCCTGACCCGCAACCTGCGCGAACTGGCCCTGCTCTCGCTGCAGGCGATCGGGCTGGCCGACTGCTTCGATCCGGCCCACGTGCTCGGTCGCGAGGACGCCCCGCCAAAACCCGATCCCGCCGGCCTGCATCGCCTGGCCGAGCGCTGGGCGGTCGAGCCTGCCCGACTGGCGATGGTCGGCGACTATGCCTACGACCTTGCCTGCGCCCGCGCCGCCGGTGCGCAGGCGGTGCTGGTCAACCTGCCCGACAACCGCTGGCCCGAACTGGCGGACTGGCACTTCGCCGACTGCGCCGGGCTGGCCGCGGCGCTGGGTACGAGCGCTCAGGTAGCGGATGCCGGCCCCTTCAACTCGACCGTGTTGCCCTGCGGGTCGTAGCAGTAGATCGACGGCCCTTCGCCGCGCGCGCCGTAGCGCATGCCCCGTTCGCCGATGCGCACGCCATGCGCCTCCAGGTGGGCAAGGATCGCCGCCTCGTCGTAGTCCTCCACGCGCAGGCACAGGTGATCCATGTTGTGGCCTTGCAGGCCCGGCGCCGCGCCGCCGTGGCGGCCGAGCTTGCCGTCGACGCCGACCAGGTCGATCAGCGAGGCGCCGGCGCGCAGCTGCAGCAGGCCGATTTCGTCCTGCCGGCGCTCCTCGCGGCAACCCAGCACGTCGCAGTAGAAGCGCCGCATCGTCTCGACATCGATGGCGCGCAGCACGACATGGTCGATTTCGCCAATGCGAATCATGGCGACTCCGGGTATGGGGGACCTCGAGCATAACGCTTCATGGGCCCCGCCCCTGTATAATCGATGTGGTAAACGCATGGTGGGAGAAGCGGCCGGCCCTCGTGGACGCACCGCTGCCGAAGGCGCAACGCCCGTAATCGCTCAGGCCCCATACCATCCTGCGCAACAGCACTCTGGAGAGAGCGGTTCGATCCGCCGCCGAAGGGGCACGAGACGCGCTCGCGCGTTTCCAAACTCTCAGGCAAAAGGACAGAGGGGCGCCCCGCGTGCGGCTCGCACGTTGATTTCGGACGCCACTTGCCATGAGCCAGAATACCCATTCTCCTCTCGCCCCCTCCCTGCGCGAGCTGGAAAGCCACGACGCCTTCATCGCGCGCCACATCGGCCCCAACGACGCCGAGATCGCGCACATGCTGCGCACCGTCGGCCACGATTCGCTGGAAGCGCTGACCGACGCCATCGTGCCCGCCAAGATTAAGTCGGCCGCGCCGCTGGCCCTGCCGCCGGCAATGACCGAGGTGGAAGCACTGGCGAAGATCCGCGCCGTCGCGAGCAAGAACCGGGTGTTCAGGAGCTTCATCGGCCAGGGCTACTACGGGACGCACACGCCCAACGTCATCCTGCGCAACGTGCTGGAAAACCCGGCCTGGTATACCGCCTACACGCCGTACCAGGCGGAGATCTCGCAGGGCCGCATGGAAGCGCTGATCAACTTCCAGACGATGTGCGCCGACCTCACCGGCATGGAGATCGCCAATGCCTCGCTGCTCGACGAGGCCACTGCGGCCGCCGAGGCGATGACCTTGGCCAAGCGCTCGGCCAAGGCCAAGGGCAACACCATCGTGGTGTCCGGCGACACGCACCCGCAGACCCTCGAGGTGATGCGCACCCGCGCCGAACCGCTGGGCCTGACCATCACCCAGGCCAATTCCGCCGAGGAGTGGGACGCCGCGATCGCCGCGGACGACTACTTCGCCGCGCTGATCCAGTACCCCGCCAGCAGCGGCTGGCTGATGGACTGGAGCGATGAGGTCGCCAAGATCCACGCCAGGGGCGCGCTGGCCATCTTCGCCACCGACCTGCTGGCGCTGACCTTGCTGAAGACGCCGGGCGAGATGGGCGCCGACATCGTGATCGGCAACTCGCAGCGCTTCGGCGTGCCGTTCGGCTTCGGCGGCCCGCACGCCGCGTTCATGGCCTGTCGCGACGCCTACAAGCGCTCGATGCCGGGCCGCCTGATCGGCGTCTCCATCGATGCCGAAGGCAACAAGGCCTACCGCCTCACGCTGCAGACGCGCGAGCAACACATCCGCCGCGAGAAGGCCACCAGCAACATCTGCACCGCGCAGGTGCTGCTGGCGGTGATGGCCTCGATGTACGCCGTCTACCACGGCCCGGAAGGCCTCACCCGCATCGCCTTGCGGGTGGCGCGCCTCACCGCGATCCTCAAGGCCGGCCTTGAGCAGCTCGGCTTTACCGATTTCCACCACGCCACCGCATTCGACACCGTCAGCCTGAAGACCGGCGAGCGCACCGACGCCCTCGCGACGCGCGCGGTGGCGATGGGCGCCAACCTGCGCAAGGCCTGGGGCGAATACCTGTGCATCTCGCTGGACGAGACCACCACCCGCGCCGACATCGAACTGCTGTGGCGCATCTTCGGCGGCGACGATGCGAAGCTGCCCAGCATCGATGTGCTGGACACCAGTGCGCCGTCGCTGATCCCGCAGGAACTGCGTCGCACCTCGCCTTTCCTCACCCACCCGGTGTTCAACACCCACCACAGCGAGCACGAGCTGCTGCGCTACCTGCGCTCGCTGGCCGACAAGGACCTGGCGATGGACCGCACGATGATCCCGCTGGGCTCGTGCACCATGAAGCTCAACGCCACCGCCGAGATGATCCCGGTGACCTGGCCGGAATTCGCCAACATCCACCCGTTCGCGCCGGCCGAACAGACCAAGGGCTACGAGGAACTGATCGCCGAACTGGAAGCCCAGCTGGTGGAGATCACCGGCTACGACGCGGTGAGCCTGCAGCCGAACTCCGGCGCACAGGGCGAATACGCCGGCCTGCTGACGATCCGCGCCTACCACCAGTCGCGCGGCGAAGGCCATCGCGACATCTGCCTGATCCCCGAGTCCGCCCACGGCACCAACCCGGCCTCCGCGCAGATGTGCGGGATGCGCGTGGTGGTGACCAAGTGCGACGCCAACGGCAACGTGGACCTGGCGGACATCCGCGCGCAGGCCGAGAAGCATTCGGCCAACCTCGCCGCGATCATGCTGACCTACCCGTCCACCCACGGCGTGTTCGAGGAGGACGTGGTCGCCATCTGCGACATCGTCCACCAGCACGGCGGCCAGGTGTACACCGACGGCGCCAACATGAACGCGCTGGTCGGCGTGGCCAAGCCCGGCAAGTGGGGCTCGGACGTCAGCCACCTCAACCTGCACAAGACCTTCTGCATCCCGCACGGCGGCGGCGGCCCCGGCGTGGGCCCGTGCGCGGTGCGCTCGCACCTCGCGCCGTTCCTGCCGCGTGCGCTGGGCGATAACGGTGCGCGCACGCAGGGCACCGGCAACGGCGCGATGGTCAGCGCGGCCACCTTCGGCAGCGCGTCGATCCTGCCGATCTCGTGGATGTACATCAC
Source organism: Rhodanobacter sp. (assembly GCA_027450005.1). GTDB lineage: Bacteria > Pseudomonadota > Gammaproteobacteria > Xanthomonadales > Rhodanobacteraceae > Rhodanobacter_A. The sequence continues at coordinate 9,141 of DAIDKO010000129.1, forward strand.
GCTGATGGGCACGTCGGGCCTGCGCAAGGCCACCCAGGTAGCGCTGCTCAACGCCAACTACATCGCCAAGCGCCTCGCCGCGCACTATCCCACGCTGTACACCGGCCGCAACGGCCTGGTGGCACACGAGTGCATCCTCGACCTGCGCCCGATCAAGGACGCCACCGGCATCAGCGCCGAGGACGTGGCCAAGCGCCTGATCGATTTCGGCTTCCACGCGCCCACGCTGAGCTTCCCGGTGGCCGGCACGCTGATGGTGGAACCCACCGAGAGCGAATCGCAGCACGAGCTGGACCGCTTCATCAACGCGATGATCCAGATCCGCGACGAGATCCGCGCGGTGGAGGAAGGCAAGCTGGACCGCGACGACAACCCGCTGCGCAACGCCCCGCACACCGCGTTCGCGGTGAGCGCCAGCGAGTGGACGCATGCCTACCCGCGCGAGCTGGCCGCCTTTCCGCTGCCATCGCTGAGGCTGCAGAAGTACTGGTCGCCGGTGGCGCGCGTGGACAACGTCTACGGCGACAAGAACATCATGTGCGCTTGCATCCCGGTGGATGTGTACAAGGAGGAGGCAGAGGCCTGAGCTTCCGCTCGTCGTATCAATGAAGAAGCCCCGCCTTGAGCGGGGCTTTCTCATTTGAGGCGCATGTGCAAAAGCTTCGTTCGGATCTTGTTGAAGGCACTCTGCGCTATCGCCAGCAACAAGGCGGTTTCGGTCGCCTGCCGGCGCCCGAGCCACTTCTCTTTGCTGGCCCACGCCGCCGCAGGAACGGCGGCGAACGGCGAAGCCGGCCCGAAGGGCGGAGGGCAGGATGCCCGGAGTCAAGAGAAGTGGCCAAGAGAAATGGCCTCGTTCAATACGCCGAGCCTACGAGCAGGCTGTGTCGAAGACATTGGAACTACTCCCGCCTACGCTATACACAATGCGGCCACTCCGCGCCGTATCTGGAAACCGATTCTTGGTGCTTGCGATCTGGATTGATCGCAAGCTCCGGGCATTGAATCCAATGCAGCACGCCTCACGTATGACCGATGCGCGAGTTCGTCGGGCCGCGGGGTTGTGTCGCGTGCCAGAATGCGGGCTTCAGGCGCCAATTTCCCCGGGATCGAGAGGTATCGCCTTGAACGCTTCCACGCTCGCCGAGCCTGCGCTCCGCGCTACCACCAAGCCGCTGCCGCGCACGCCGAACCTGCACGAGACCGATCCCGCGCGTATGCGCGCAGTGCTGCGCGAGTACTTCACCAGCACCTTCGACCGTTACGAGTCGCTGTTCGAGACGCTGGCTGTCGATGCGGCGTGGTACGAACCGGCGATCACGCTGCGCCATCCGCTGATCTTCTATTACGGCCACACCGCCACGTTCTTCGTCAACAAGCTGCTGCTGGCGCGGTTGATCGAGGAGCGCATCGACCCGCACCTCGAATCGGTGTTCGCGGTGGGCGTGGACGAGATGAGCTGGGACGACCTCAACGACGCACACTACGACTGGCCCAGCATCGCCGAGGTGAAGGCCTACCGCGACAAGGTGCGCACGCTGGTCACGCGATTGATCGACGAGGCGCCGCTGACCCTGCCGATCGGTTGGGACAACCCATGGTGGGCCATCGTGATGGGCATCGAGCACGAGCGCATCCACCTGGAAACCTCCTCGGTGCTGATTCGCCAGCACAAGCTGGCCTACGTAAAGCCGCATCCCGCGTGGCCGCCCTGCACGCAGACTGGCGAGGCGCCAGAGAACACGCTGGTCAAGGTACCCGCCGGCAAGGTCGCACTGGGCCGCGAGATCAGCAGCGCCATCTACGGCTGGGACAACGAATACGGCCGCCACGAGGCCGAGGTACCCGCCTTCGAGGCCAGCCGCCATCTGGTCAGCAACCGTGAGTTCCTCGCCTTCGTCGAGGCCGGCGGCTACGCGCAGCCCGGTTACTGGGAAGACGAAGGCAACGGCTGGCGCGAATTCGCCAAGGTCGAACACCCCACGTTCTGGCGCCGCTCGGCCGACGGCTGGCACCTGCGCCTGATGACCGGCGAAGTTCCGATGCCGTGGGACTGGCCGGTAGAGGTGAACTACCACGAGGCCAAGGCGTTCTGCCGCTGGAAATCCGCACACGGCGGCCAGCCGGTGCGCCTGCCCACCGAGGACGAGTGGTACCGCCTGTACGCCGAAAGCCGGCGCGGCGTGCCCGACGGCGAAACGCCAGACGCGAACCTCAACCTCGCGCACTGGGCCTCGTCGTGCCCGGTGAACCATTTCGCGCAGGGCGAGTTCTTCGACGTCGCCGGCAATGCGTGGCAATGGACGGAAACCCCGATCTATCCGTTCGAGGGATTCCAGGTGCACCCGATCTACGACGACTTCACCACGCCCACCTTCGACGGCCGCCACAACCTGATGAAGGGCGGTTCGTGGATCGCCACCGGCAACGAGGCCCAGCCTGCCTCGCGCTACGCCTTCCGCCGCCACTTCTTCCAGCACGCGGGGTTCCGCTACGTGGTTTCCAAGCACATCAAGCCGGCCCCGGCCTCGCACTACGAGACCGACAAGCTGCTCAGCGAATACGCCGAGTTCCACTATGGCGACAGCTACTTCGGCGTGTCGAACTTCCCGCAAGCACTGGTGGACGTGGCGATCACGGCGCTGGGCGACGCGCCGAAGCGCACCGCGCTGGACCTCGGCTGCGCCTCCGGTCGCGCCAGCTTCGAACTGGCGCGCCACTTCGGCCACGTCACCGGCGTGGACTTCTCCGCGCGCTTCATCGGCCAGGGCGCGGCGCTAGCGCGCGGCGACAGCCTGCGCTACCTGCTGGCCGACGAGGGCGAACTGGTCGAGTACAAGTCACGCAACCTCGCCGAGCTGGGCCTAGCGGATGTCGCCCACAAAGTAGAGTTCTTCCAGGGCGATGCCTGCAACCTCAAGCCGCAATTCACCGGCTACGACTTCATCCTGGCCGCCAACCTGATCGACCGCCTGTACAACCCGGCGCAGTTCCTCGAAGCCATCCACGAACGCCTGAATCCCGGCGGCCTGCTGATGATCGCCTCGCCCTACACCTGGCTGGCGGAACACACGCCGCGAGCGGACTGGGTAGGCGGCTTCAAGAAGGATGGCGAGAGCTTCACCACGCTGGACGGCCTCGACGCCATCCTCGGCGCGCACTTCCAGCGGCTGGGAGAACCGCAGTCGGTGCCGTTCGTGATACGCGAGACGCGGCGCAAGTTCCAGCACACCTTGTCCGAGGTGACGCTGTGGCGGCGGCGCGCGTGAGCCACTTGGGTCGCCGCATCGATATCCCTGCGCGAGCACACGGCTGCCCGGAAGCCCTCCCCTCTCCCATCAGGAGGGGGGCTGGGGGTGAGGGTCCGGGCGGGCCGGAACACCCCGCGATGCCCGAACCCTCACCCGGCTGCCGCCCCCCTCTCCCGAGGGGTGAGGGGCTCACCGGCCGGGGTTCGCCCGCATTCGAATCCTGCTTCGTGGTTGCCCGACGCGGTTCGGGGGGCCATCCATGACGTTCGACTTCGACCGGCCCGTCGACCGCAGCGGCACCCATGCGCTGAAGTTCGACGGCCGCCAGCAGAAATTCGGCAGCGACGCGGTCAACCCGCTGTGGATCGCCGACATGGATTTCGCGGCACCACCGTGCGTGGTCGAAGCGCTGGCCACACGTGCGAGGCATCCGGTCTACGGCTACACGGCCTATCCGGAGAGTCTGCGCCAGGCGCTGGCCGGCTGGTGCGAGCGGCGTTACCGCTGGCCCATGAGGCGCGAATGGGCGGTGCCGACCAAGGGCGTGCTCGCTGCGCTGTCTGCGGCGCTGCAAGCCGTGACCGCCCCCGGCGACGCGGTGATCGTGCAGGCTCCGGTCTACAACGGCTTCTTCCAGGCGGTGGACGCCAGCGGGCGCCGGCTGGCCAGCAACACCCTGCGCGAGGAAGACGGACACTACGCGATGGACTTGGCGCAACTGGAACGGAGCGCCCGCGATGGCGCACGCGCCATGCTGCTGTGCAACCCGCACAACCCCGTGGGTCGCGCTTGGACTGCCGACGAACTGGACGCGGTGCTCAGCATCGCTCGCCGCCACGGCCTGACCATCATCAGCGACGAGGTGCATGGCGACCTCGCCATGGCGCCGACGCGTCACACTCCACTTGCCGCACGAGCCCGCGACGACGATCCCATCGTGACGCTGCTCTCGCCCAGCAAGACGTTCAACGTGCAGGGGCTGGCACCCGCCATGCTGGTGGCGGCGCGGCCCGACCTGCGCAGTGCGCTGGAACACAAGCTCGCGCAACTGCATCTCACCGGTGCGGACCCGTTCGCGGTCGCCGCCGCCGAGGCGGCGTGGCGTCACGGCGACGACTGGCTCGACGCCCTGCTCGCCTACCTCGCTGGCACGCGCGACTTCGTCGCCAACTACCTGCGCACGTGCATCCCCTCGATCCGCCTCGTGCCACCCGAAGCCGGCTACCTGCTGTGGCTGGACTGCCGCGCACTCGGCATGGACGATGCGGCGCTACGCGACTTCTTCATCCACCGCTGCCAGCTCGGCCTGAATCCTGGCACCGACTACGGCCCCGGCGGCAGCGGCTTCATGCGCATGAACATCGGCACGCCACGGCAAAATGTGGAGGCAGCGTTGAAGGCCATCGAGATGGCGTTGGGGTAACGTTGCGTATCTCGGTCAACGGCTGCTGGCGACGGCGGACGCTCATTTCCGCTAGCAGATAGTGAACCTTCCCCAATAGACCAAGAATCAGGCGGATCGTGCCGCAACGATCGGCGGCACTCTGGAAGCGCGGCGTGCTGGCAACAGCACCGCGGCCTGACCGAGCACGAGCATGGCAAGCACGCCCAGGGCGACGTATAAGGGCGATAGATGATCCATCTCGTAGTGCTTCATCATCCATCCGTTTAGGCCGAAGGCACACAGCACGCCGACGATCGAACCGCACCCGACGATCAGCAGGTTCTCGAGCAGAAAGTAACGCAGTATGTCGATCCTTCTGGCGCCGAGTGCCCGTCGCACGCCGATCTGCCGATGCCGCTGACTAACCCAGAAACTAGTCAGGCCGACGATGCCTGCGGCGGTCACACTCAGCAAGATGACGCAGATCACGGCCATCAGTATCGCGATGCCGCGCTCACCGCGCGAATCCCTGGACTGCCCCTCGGCGAATGTATAGATGCCGGCACCACGCGGCATTTCACGCATCGGATTCAACGCAAAAAGTGCCTTGTGGATTTAGCGCAGTGCCGATGCCGTGCGACCGGCACGCGCACGCACGTAATACTTTGGCCAGAAGGTATCGACTCGCTGCGGCTCGATCACCGAGTAATAGTCCGGATTGCCATCCCACGATGACTGCAGCGGCCCGACAATGCCGATAATCGTGGCAGCGTTGCCGTCCTGGAATATCGTCTGACCGAGTGCGTTCCCATTCGGGAACAGTTGATCGGCCAAGGGCTTGCTCACGATGACGACAGGCGAATCCGGGAGTGCATGGCCGTGCCGGATCTCGCTCGCGAGAAAGTCGCGACCGGCGATCAGACGTACCCCCAGGGTCGACCGCAAGTACTTGTCTCCATAAAAATAGTCGGCATGCAGGACTTTGCCTTTGCGATGTGCGTAAAGCGAAATGTCGCCTACGTTGCCGTCCTGCGTTGATGCGGCAGCCTCCTGCACATCCGGCTGATTCCGTATGGCTTGCAGGTCTGCGCGCTCCAAGGCATCTATCTTCTCGATGACGGTGGCATCGCTGCCGGAGATGCCTGTTAGACCCTGCACGACGCAGATCAGCCCATCTTCTTTCACTCCGGTCGAGTGGATCATGTCCTTGATATTGTTGCCGATGATGAAAAAAGCATTGGCGACAATCGTCAGAGTCAGGGCTATCTGCAGCGCGATGAGTAGCGCTGCGACCTTGTGTCGTCGCAGTGCCGCGATGATGGGGTGGACGTTCACGCCGCGGTCCTCACTGTGCCTTGAGCTGCAACGCAGGCGGCACACGCGACGCCCGATAGGTCGGATAGAGCGCGGCAAGCAGGGTGCCTGTCACGGCCAGTAGCAGCGTGAGTGCCAGCAAGGACGGATCGATGCGCGCCAGGGCCGCGAGCTCTGGCGGCATCACGACGCCGACACTGAGCACGCCGATGGCCGTCAACAGCAATCCGAGGAGACCACCTGCGGTACCGATCAGAGCCGACTCAACGAGGAATTGGGCATAGATGGATACCCGCGACGCACCGAGTGCACGCCGAACGGCGATTTCGCCGCTGCGCCGCAGGAACTTCGCGAACAACAGCCCCATGGCATGCAGCAGGCAAACGACCAGCAGTCCTTGCGCCACCAACAGCGACACATGGATGTTGCTGGGTACCACGTGCTTGTAGGCGAGAAATGCCGTCAGGTCGCGCAGCCGATTGTTCGGATTCCACGGGAAGCGACCCAATTGTTGCTGCTGCCGGGCATACGCATCGAGGTACTGCCGGTACGCCTGTACGGCCGCCTGGTTATCCAGCTCGACCATGTACGAGAGCCATACACAGTCCGAACGCAGAAGTTCCTTGAATGTCTGGACCGAATCGTGACGGCTACCGCAGGTCTCGCCCTGGTTGCCGCCACCGATCGCGTTATTCGAAGCCACGGTTTGAAATGGCAAGAAAAAGTCGGGGCCGTGTCTGCGGAACTGGAGAAGATCGAAAAATTCCGGTTGCGGATTCCAGTGCCTGAGCACACCCACAACACGGTAGATGTGGCCGGCGATCGTGATCGTTTTGCCGACACTGTTGCCGCCGCCGAACATCATCTGGTTCAAGTGCGCACCGATCACGATGACCGGGTTTTCGCGCGCATCATCGTCCGTGCCCCAGCCTGCTCCGTAGTGGAATGGCACATCCAGCATGGGGAAGAAATCGCTGTAGACCGCATAACCCGAGGCGTTGATCAGGCCGTCAGCCGGGCTATGTCGTGGCGGCACGATCAGCCGTGACATGCCAATGATGGCCGACTGCCGGAAGGCCCGATGTTGATGCATGAGCGCCATCGCATCGATATAAGTCAGCTTGCTGGGCGGCTCGCCATTTCCGCGGTGACCTGGCCCCCATGGATTGATCTGCGGCACGAACAGCCTTGATGACTTCCACGGAATCGGGTCGGCGGACACGCCGCGGAACACCGCATACATCGTCATGGACGACGACACACCAAAGCCGATCGCCAGGACCATCAGCATGGTAAGGCCAGGGCTGCGCCGCAAGCTGCGCACAGCCAGTTCGAGACAATAGCCAAACACTCCGTTCCCCTTTTGACCCACGGGCGGTCCGCTGACCGGGCCTTGCGGTCAAGTCAATCGCACGCCCACTGTCGGTGCAAAACATGTTCCCTTTGATGCAAAGGTAGTGTGCTGTCTGGTCCTAGTCACGCCTAATTTGATTCGTCGCATTCATGAGGCGTGATGACTCCCATGACTGCACTCTGAGGGAAAGCAGCCCGCAACTGATCGCCTCTGGAACGGCAGCTTTGGTCGAAAGCAGACGCCGAGGTCTCAGCAGCGGCCACGCACTGCCGGAGCCGACCACCGCCAGAACAAAAACAAGGCCCCGCGTGCGGGGCCTTGTCGTGTCACTGAGGGAAAAACTCAGCCGCCGTTCTTGGCCAGCCAGGCATCCACGGCCGGCAGGCGATCCTTGCGGATCATCATGCGGTACTGGATGTTGGCGATCACCGCCTCGGCGGGGCGGCGCGCGGAGGGATCGATGGTGCCCTCGTATGCCTTGATCTTGCCGATCATCGTCGGGTCGAACGACATGCCGCCCAGCGACGGGTAGTAGCGGCCGCCGGAGGTGGAGTCGACCAGCTTGTCCACCTGCGCGCGGTGCGCCATGGCGAAGTCGTAGGCCAGTTCCGGGTGCTGCCAGGACACGCCGCGGATCATGCCGGCGCTATTGGTGGCGCCCGGTTCGGCGGTGAGCGCCAGGTCCAGTGCGCGCTGTGCCAGCGCCTTGTCCCTGGCGTAGGACAGCAGGCCGTACAGGCGGTCCTTGATCATCGGCGACTTCTCGGCCTTGGCCTCGGCGTGCAGCTTGTCCCAGGTGGCCGCGTCCGCATGTTCGGCGACGATGGCAAGGATGGTCTTGCGCAACGCCGGCGGCACCGCCTTGGGGTTGGTGGCCTGGGCGTCGTAGCGACGGCGCACTTCCTTCAGCATGTCCGCATCGCCCAGCTCGGACAGCGCGCCGATCAGCTGCGTGCGCAGCAGCGTGGTCGAGGTGCTTTCGTCCGGCTTGGCGTCCCAGCCCACGCGCTCGAACACCGGCTTGAGTTGCGCCACGGCATAGGCGCGGAAGCGGTCCTGCCGTGCCTTGTCGCCACGGTAGTAGCCATCCAGTGCGGTCAGGCTGCCCGCCACCTCGGCCCAGATTTCCGGTGCGGCGTCGGCCGGTGTGGCCTTGGCCATGTCGAGGAAATCCGACACCGGTTCGAGGCCGGCCATGCTCTCGGCCCAGGTATCGCTCATCAGGCCGAGCTGGTCGATCGGCGCGAGCTTGTTGAAATCCTGCTTGAGCGCGGCGAGCTGCGCCGGCGCGTACAGCGTGCGGTAGTAGCCGCTCTGCCCGGCGTTCACCAGCACCGGGCCGCAGCCCTTCAGCTTCATGGTTGCGGAGCCGTTCACCAGCGTGCTGGACGCGGCGTTGCCCACCACCTCGGCAGTCACTGGCACGTGCCAGCGCAGCGGCTGCTTGTGCGGGCGGTCCTTGGTGAACTCACCCTGGGTGAGCTTGAGCGTGGTCTCGCCATTGCTGCACATGGCGGAATCCACCTTGATCAACGGCACACCCGGCTGCAGGGTGAAGTCATGCGCCACCTGGGTCAGGTGCTTGCCCGGGGCCACGGCATCCATCGCGTGCCACAGGTCGTCGGACACGGTGTTGCCGTAGGCGTGGGCCTTGAGATAGTTGTGCACGCCCTGGCGCCAGTTCTCCGGGCCCACGTAGGCCTCCAGCATGCGGATCACCGCCTCGCCCTTGGAATAGGTGATGGTGTCGAAGGCCTGGCTGGCCTGCTCCACCGTGGCGATCTTCTGCACGATGGGATGCGTGGTGGCCACCGCATCGACCGACATCGCGGCCTCGCGCACGCCCACGGTGCCGAGCACCGTGTTCCATTCCGGGTGCACCTTCTCGGTTTCGCGCTCGGCCATCCACGAGGCGAAGCCCTCGTTGAGCCACAGGTTGTCCCACCAGTCCATGGTCACCAGGTCGCCGAACCACTGGTGCGCCATCTCGTGCGCGGCGGTGTTGAACACCTCCATCTTGTCGCCCTGGGTGGAGTACGACGGGTCGAGCAGCATGGCGTACTCGAAGGTGAAGATCGCGCCCCAGTTCTCCATCGCCGAGAAGAACTGGCTGCTGCCTGGCGCGGCGATGTTGTCCAGCTTGGGCAGCGGGTACTTGATGCCGAAATACTGGTTGTAGTCGTGCAGCACGGTCTTGGCCGAGGCCAGCGTGAAGGCCGCCTGCGCGCCCTTGCCCTTCTGCATCACCACGCCGATCTGGGTGCCGTCCGAGGTGGTGGTGACGCGGTCGAAGTCGCCGAGGGCGAAGAACAGCAGGTAGGTGGACATCTTCGGCGTGGTCTGGAAGGTCACCTTTTCCATGCCGTGGCCGACACCGACCTTGGAAGCCACCGGCATGTTGCTCACCGCCATCTCGTTGCTGGGTACGGTGACGGTGAGGTCGAAGGTGGCCTTGTACGCTGGCTCGTCCCACGAGGGGATGAAGCGGCGCGCATCGGAGTTCTCGAACTGGGTGTACAGCGCGCGCTTCTGGCCGGTCGCGGTCGGGTAATCGATGGCGAACAGGCCGTTGGCCTGGGTGCCGATGGCGCCCACGTAGTCCATCGCCAGCTTGTAGTGGCCCGGTGCAATGGTCCTGTCGAAGCTGAAGGTGGCGGTCTGCGTCTTGGCGTCCACCGCGATCTTGGGCTTGAGCGCCGCGCCCTTGCCCGCGGCCGGCACCAGCGTCACCGACGAGAAGGTCATGCCCGCGGCGTTGAGCGTGATCCGGGTGCTGGGCTTGAGCACCTGCACGTCCACGGTGACCTGGCCGTCGAAATCCAGCTTGTCAGCATGCGGCGTGATGGCCACGGCGTAATGCGTGGGCCGCACGTTGCGCGGCAGCTGGGTGGGCGTCTGCGACACGGCGGCAGCCGCGTGCGGCGCCGGCATCGCCAGCGTGGCGCCGGCGGACAGGGCGAGCGCCACAGCGATCGCGGAAACCAGGGACTTGCGCATCGGAACCTCTCCTTGGAGGACAACGGTGGATGGATTGCCGCCCATGGTGGCGTCAGGCGCGATAGGCAGGAATGGCCGGAAGTCATGTCTGCCGCAGGTGCTTCGCGCCGCTTTTCGCCCGCTCCGCACCCATCGGAGCCGGCTTGGTCGCATGCCCGGCGCAAGCCGCAAAACCGGCCGCTATGCTCGCTCCCGACGATCAAACAGCGGGGACACCATCGTGATCAGGAGCTTCTTCTTCGTGGCGCGACTGCTCGTCGCCTGGCTGGTGGCGCTGTTCATCGTCCTGTTGGTGATGGGCCACAGCGGCCCGTTCCGAAGCCTGCAGCCGCTGCCGGAAATCGTCGCCCTCATGGTGCTGGTGCTGGTGGTCAGCGGGGCGTTCTCGCACCTGCGGCGCGTGCGTCTGATCGCCGGGCAGGTGACGGTGGACACGATGGGCAATCGCCAGCGCCGACAGATCGAATTGCCGTTCGAGGCCGGCGAAGCGTTCGACATGCTGGACGCGACCATCCGCGAGCTGCCCTACACCGAGGACATCGAGAGCGCCCGCGACAGCCTACAGGTAAGCGCCAAGGTGCGCCACCCGCATCCCTACGGCCGCGGCATGCGCGGCTGGCTCAATCCCTTCAGCTGGGTGGGCAGCTGGCGCAATCAGATCTTCGCCACGGTGACGCCGGGCGACGGTACCGGCAGCGTCACCCTGCTGTGCGAACCGGAGAGCGGCGCCTGGACCGACTGGTTCCGCGTGGACGACGGCAGCAACCTGGTCAACGCCGAGGCGATCACCCGCGCCCTCGCCCGCCGCGTGGCCGAACGCCGCCGCCGCGAACAGCAGGCCGCCGCGCAGACCGCCACCGACAAGGAGCTGGCGCAAGCCAAGCTCAACCTGCTGCACGCGCAGGTGGAACCGCACTTCCTCTACAACACGCTGGCCAGCGCGCAGTACCTCACGCGCACCGATCCGGCGCAGGCCGACCGCATGCTCGGCCACCTGATCCAGTACCTGCGCCACTCGCTGCCCAGCGCGGAGGAAACGCTGTCCACGCTCGGCGAGGAGCTGGAGCGTACGCATGCCTACCTCGAGATCCTGAAGATCCGCATGGGCTCGCGACTGGAACTGAAGATCGAGGTGCCCGACGCGCTGCGCGCCGTCACCCTGCCGCCAATGATGCTGCAGACGCTGGTGGAGAACGCGATCAAGCACGGCCTGGAACCCAAGCCCGGCGGCGGCACGGTGTGGATCCTCGCCCGCCGCGACGGCGGCAGCGTGGCGATCACCGTGGCCGACGACGGCCAGGGCTTCGGCGCGGCGGGCGGCGGCACCGGCATCGGCCTGCGGAACGTGCGCGAACGGCTGCAACTGGTGTACGGCCCGCGCGCCTCGTTGGCGGTGGTGGCCAACGTGCCGGACGGCGTGGCCGCCACCATCACCGTGCCGGCGCAGCAGGCCGCGACGGACCTGGCGGAGGCGCAGCCATGACCCGCGCCGTGATCGCCGAGGACGAGCTGCTGCTGCGCGACGCGCTGAGCCGCCTGCTCGGCGACGCCTGGCCGGAACTGGAGGTGATCGCCGAGTGCGAGAACGGCGCCGAGGCGCTGGAAGCGATCGCCGCGCAGCGGCCGGACGTCGCCTTCCTCGACATCCGCATGCCGGGCCTGAGCGGCCTGGAAGTGGCCGCGGCGGCGGCGGAAGCCAGCCCCGCCACGCAGGTGGTGTTCACCACCGCCTACGACCAGTACGCCGTCGACGCCTTCGAGCGTGGCGCGATCGACTACCTGCTCAAGCCCATCAGCGCCGAACGCCTGGCTGCCACCGTGGAACGGCTGAAGCGACGCGCCAGCGCCGGCCAGGCCGCGCGCGGCGACCTCGCCCTGCTGCTGCGCGAACTGGCGCAAGGCGCCGCCCAAGGCATCGCCGCGGCGCCGCTCACCTGGATCACCGCCGGCACCGGCCGCGAGACGCGGCTGATCATGGTGGACGACGTGGCCTACTTCCGCGCCGACCACAAATACACCGTGGCGGTGACTGCCGACGGGGAAGCGCTGCTGCGCAAGCCGATCCGCGAGCTGCTGGAACAGCTCCACCCGGCGGTGTTCAAGCAGATCCACCGCTCCACCATCGTCAACCTGAAAGCCATTGCCGCCATCGTGCGCGACGACAGCGGCAAGGGCACCGTGCGCCTCAGGCAACGCCCCGAGACGCTCACCGTGAGCCAGCCCTTCATGGCGCTGTTCCGCAACATGTGATCCCCGCGCGCGGTCCGTCCTGGACGGCCACGCGTCACACCCAACCACCTGGAAAATCCACCATGTTGAAGCTGACTCTGGCCGGCTTGGCCGGTCTTTGCCTGGCCGCGTGCGCCACGCAACCCCTCGATCACGACGTGCTGCGCCTGCACGCCGAGCGGAACTGCAAAGTGCGCGCCGCCGTTGCGCCCGCCTACGCGGTGGACAGTACCGGCGTCGGCCTGCGTAACGTGGCATTCGACCGCTGCATGCGCGCCGCGGGCATCGCGCAAGCGCGTTAAGCCGCACCCTCGCGGCGCGGCAGGCGCCAGCCCGACCGCACGAAGTGGCAGGTGTAGCCGTCGGGGTAGTGCTGCAGGTAGTCCTGATGCTCGGGCTCGGCTTCCCAGAAGTCGCCCAGCGGCTGCAGCTCGGTGACCACCTTGCCCGGCCACAGGCCCGACGCGTCCACGTCGGCGATGGTGTCCTCGGCGATGCGCCGCTGCGCCTCGCTAGCGTAGAGGATCATCGAACGGTAGGAGCTGCCGCGATCGTTGCCCTGCCGGTTCGGCGTGCTCGGATCGTGGATCTGGAAGAAGAATTCCAGCAGCTCGCGGTAACCGATGCGCGCGGGATCGAACACGATCTCCACCGCCTCGGCATGCGTGCCGTGGTGGCGATAGGTGGCGTTGGGCACGTCGCCGCCGGCATAGCCCGTGCGCGTGGACAGCACGCCCGGCAACTGGCGCAGCAGCTCCTGCACGCCCCAGAAGCAGCCACCGGCGAGCACGGCGCGTTCGGTGGCCATCATTCGCCCTCCACCTGGTCGAGGTACGCGCCGTAGCCCTGCGCCTCCATCTCGGCGCGCGGCACGAAGCGCAGCGATGCGGAGTTGATGCAGTAGCGCAGGCCACCGCGTTCGGCCGGGCCGTCCGGGAAGACGTGGCCCAGGTGGCTGTCGCCCTGCGCCGAGCGCACCTCGGTGCGGATCATGCCGTGCGTGGTGTCGCGCAGTTCGCGCACGCTCGCCGGCTGCAACGGTTTGGTGAAGCTGGGCCAGCCGCAGTGCGAATCGAACTTGTCGGCGGAGGCGAACAGCGGTTCGCCCGACACCACGTCCACGTAGATGCCCGCGGCCTTGTGGTGCAGGTATTCGCCGGTGCCAGGGTACTCGGTGGCGTTCTCCTGCGTAACGCGGTATTGCTCCGGCGTCAGGCGCGCAAGGGCTTCGGGGGTCTTGCGATACTCGGACATGGCAGGTCTCCGCAGATGAACGACGCGCATCGAGATGGGGGCGCACGCAACCGATCCAAGCGAGCGGATATCGTTGCGCGCATCCGTGAACGCGGGAATCAAACCGGTGGCCATCCTTGGCCGCACTCTTCACGCCCCGCGTCGCGGGGCGGATGCTTTGCTGCAACGGGCGGAGCGATCAGGCGAACGGATCGTCCAGCGCGATGGTGTCGTCGCGACCTGTGCAGGTCCGTACCATCAATCGGAGTGCGCAGCACAGCCGACGCCGGCCCCATAGCATTCAGCGCCACCGAGCCGCCCTTGCCGCACGCTCCTGCCGCGCATCGAACACCTCGCCACGCAGGCGCGCATCGATTGCCGCCTGCACTGCAGGCGGCAGGTCGCTCGCGGCCTGGCGCAACTCGCCGCCTCGGGCCGGAGCCGACGGCTCCAGCACCGGCAGCTCCCAGCCCGTAGCCGTATGGCAGGCCAGACCGGCGCGCGATGGCGGCGTACGAATGGTGAAGCTGCGGCAGATGTTCCCCTCGGCGGTGCGGAAGCTGAGGCCAATCGCGACCGGTGCACGCGCATCCGGCTCGCTCGCCAATGCATGGTTCAGCGCATGATCGAGGACCCCGGCGGCATAGGATTCGCCGTTCCGCATGCGGACCATGTCGTCGCCGGCACGCCGCCACCACAGGCCAGCCGCCAGCAGCGCCACCGAGGCGGCCAGTGCCGCACCAGGCATCAGCCAACGACGGGGTACGCGACGGCGGTTGAAGTTTGCAGCGCGTCCACCCGCGTGCACCGTGAGCGGAACGGTCGATTCGCCCTGCGGCTGCAGCAGGGCGGAGAGGTGTGCGGGCACCGGCTCGTCCAGTACCGGATCGAACGCGGCACGCAGTCGGGCATTCAGCGCCCGCATTCGCCGCACGCGGCTCGCCAGCACCTCGTCCCGCGCCAGCGCGGCATCGACGCGCGCGGCCTCCGTTGCGTCGAGCGCACCGTCCACGTAGGCCTGCAGGGTGTCGTCGTCGATCGGGTTCATGCGTCGCTCCCAAGATGGGCCTGCAAGGTGGCGCGGGCACGGGACAATCGGCTGGTGACGGTTCCGACCGGCACCTCCAGCAATGCGGCAGCCTCGTCGTAGGACAGGCCTTCGACCAACACCAGCGCCACCACCTCGCGATGGTCCGGCGGCAGCGCCGCCAAGGCCTGCGCCAGCTCCAGTTGCTGCGCGGGCAGCGCCGCGCCACCATCGGCCACGGCCTCGCCGGCCTCCTCGGCTACGAACAGGTGCTGCGCCCGCCCGCGGGCGCGCAGCTCGTCGCGCCACGCGTTGCGCGCGATCGCGAACACCCACTTGTCCAGCGCGGCATCCGGCCGCCACTGCGCGGACCGGGCAAGTGCGCGCTCCAGCACCACCTGCACCAGGTCGTCGGCATCGGCCGTCTGGCCGGCCAGCGCCCGCGCCAGGCGGCGCAGGCGGGGCAGCAGCGCAATCAATCCTTCACGCACGGCGTCGCTCGTATGCACGCATCACCTTCCACTACGTCCGGGCGGGAGGATTCCTTCCCTCGCGCGCCGCGAGGCGTTTCGAGGGCGTGAAGGAAGCTCATGCTAGCATCCGGCTCCGCTGCCCCCGAGGGTGTCCGGCGATGCCGTTGCGTCGTACTTCCACACTGTCCGTTCCGATGCTGACCGTCGCGCTCGCCTTGGTCGTCAGTGTCCCCGCGCGGGCGCAGGTGCTCGGCCCCGTACAGCGGGTGCTGCCGAATTTGCCGCTGCCGTCGACGCCGCTGCCCGGCACTGTGCCGGGCGTGAACCTACAAGGTGTCGACAACCTGCTGCGGCGGCCGCTGGCACTCAACCTGAAGGTGCAGGTCGACACCTTGCTGCGCAAGGAGCCGCGGCGCGTCACCGTGGATCCCAAGGGTGCACCGGTCCTGCGCGGTCAGTTCCTCGCCATGGGCCTGTCGGATACCCAACGCGATGCCTTGCGGGCGCTGGGCTTCACCGTGGATCGCCAGTCCTCAGCGGACGCCACGCTCGGGCTGGACTTCGCGGTGCTGCACGACACCCGCTCACGCAGCACGCGAGAGGCCATGAACCTCCTGCAACAGGCCGCGCCAGGTGCAACGTTCACCTACCAGCACCTATACTTTCCGGCAGGCGGGATCGGCGCCGTGCCTGCCGCGAGCTCGGTGGCGGCCATGCCCGCCCGTAGCGTCGGGATGATCGACGGCGGCGTCGACCCGGCCGATCCCGCGCTGGCGCACGCACGCATCGAAGCACATGGCTGCAGCAGTATGACTGCCTCGCGGCATGGCACGGCGGTCGCTGCGCGCCTGGTCGCCGGTGATGCGGACACTCTGTATGCCGCCGACCTGTGGTGCGGCGACGACGTCGGCGGCGCCACCTCCGGACTGGTGGACGCGCTCGCGTGGATGGATCGCGAGCACGTGGCGGTGATCAACATCAGCCTGGTCGGCCCCGACAACCCAGTGCTCGCCCGCGCGGTGCAGGCGATGATCGCGCGCGGCCACGTGCTGGTCAGCGCGGCCGGCAACGACGGCCCCGCAGCGCCGCCGCTGTTTC
Organism: Rhodanobacter sp.; assembly: GCA_027450005.1. Taxonomy (GTDB): domain Bacteria; phylum Pseudomonadota; class Gammaproteobacteria; order Xanthomonadales; family Rhodanobacteraceae; genus Rhodanobacter_A. Next base: position 25,501 of record DAIDKO010000129.1, read on the forward strand.
CGGCAGCCTATCCGGGCGTGATCGGGGTCGGAGCCGTCGATGCGCGCGGCCGCGTGCTGCCCGAATCCGCCGCGGGCAAGCAGGTGGCGTTCTGCGCGTTGGGCGTGATCCGCAGCGGCCGGGACATGCTGCGCGGTACCTCGTTCGCGGCGCCGATCGTGGCGCGCAAGGCCGTCCAGGTGCTGGACATTCCCCAGCCTGGAGCGGCGGCCCAAGCGTTGCAGGGCCTGATCGGCGAAGCGCACGCCTTCGATGGTTCGCGTTGCGGCCACGGCCTGCTGTCGCCCTAAGCTGAACGCGGAGCAACCGTGCCCGGTAGGCATGGAAGGATGCTTCGGCCGCACGCGTAGTGGTCTCCGGAAGCCGCGGATTCACCGCCGGCAGGAGGTCCCGACATGCGCAACACGACCCTCAGCAACAACACCCTCGGCATCACCCTGTGCGCCGGCTTGCTTGCCTTGGCTTCGATGACCAGCGCCCACGCCCAGGTGCTGGGCGGCATTGCCGGCAGGATCGGCCAGCTCCCGGTCGCGGCCGGCCAGATCGGCGGCATGGTGCAAGGTGCGGGACACTTCGCCGCGCCCCCCGTCGACAGCGGCGCAGTGACGGAGCGCGCGCAGCGCCTGCACCAGCGCGCGGTATCGACCGTGAAGCAGGCGACGCAGGTCGCGGGCGAGGCGAATGGCCAGGCCAGCGCCAACGGCAACGCGTCCGGCTCCGGCAGCCTTGATGGCTCTGCGATGGGCAGCGTCGTCGGCAACGCCGCGAACGCGGCCACCGACCGGGCGCGTTCGGCCGTCTCCGCGACCCGCCAGGACGCCGCGAACGCGGTGGGCCGCGCACGCAACGCCGCTGACGACGCCCGCATGAATGCAGGCAGCGCCGCCCAGGCTGCCGTCGGCAAGGCACGGCAGCTCGCTGCCAAGGACACGTCCACAGCCCGCTCGCTGGGCTCGCAAGTTGCAGGCAGCGCGAAGAATGGGGCCTCGTCCGGCACCCGCGGCGCAGGCAGCCCGTTGGGCGCGATCAGCAACGCCGCCAACGGAGGCTCGGCCGTCGATGTCTCGGGCTCGGGCAGCGGTACCGGCAGCGCGAGTGCCGGGTCCGGCGCCAGCGCGAACGGCTCGGCCGGCGGCCAGGGTCAGGCCGGCGCCAGCGGCTCGTTCGGCCATGGCGTATCCGCCTCGGCGCAGGCCGGCGGAAACGCGGACGCGAGCGCGCAAGGCCATTGAATCCTCGCGCCACTGACGAAGAAGGCCCCGCATGCGGGGCCTTCTTCGTTTGCGCGGCTCAACCGGGCGGAGCGATCAGGCGAACGGATCGTCCAGCACGATGGTGTCGTCGCGGTCGGCGCCGGTGGCGACGATGGAGAGCTTGCAGCCGGATAGCTCTTCCACTGCGCGCAGGTAGGCACGGGCGGCGGCGGGCAGCTTGTCCCACTCGCGGATGCCGGCGGTGGACTCGTCCCAACCCGGGAACTCCAGGTACACCGGCTTGCACTCGGCCCAGCCGTCGGCGTCCAGCGGTGCTAGTTCGCGGCGCTTGCCGCGGTATTCGTAGGCGATGCAGACCTTGATACTGGGCAGGCCGTCGAGCACGTCCAGCTTGGTGATGGCCAGGCCGTTGATGCCGTTGATCTGCACGGCGCGCTTCAGCGCTACCAGGTCGATCCAGCCGCAGCGGCGCGGGCGACCCGTGCTGGCGCCGAACTCGTTGCCGACCTTGCGCAGGCGCTCGCCCATCTCGTCTTCGAGCTCGGTCGGGAACGGGCCGCCACCGACTCGGGTGGCGTAGGCCTTGCAGATGCCCAGCACGTAGTCGATGTCGCCGGCACCCACGCCGGTACCGGCGAGCGCGCCGCCGACGGTGGTGTTGGACGAAGTCACGTAGGGATAGGTGCCGTGGTCGATATCCAGCAGCGCACCCTGCGCGCCTTCGTACAGAATGTGGCCGCCTTCCTTGCGTACGTCGTGCAGGATGGTGGCGACGTCATCGACCATCGGGCGGATGAACTCGCCGTAGGCCAGCGCATCCTTCAGCACGGTGTCGTAGTCCACCGGCTCGGCCTTCAGCCACTGGCTCAGGATGAAATTGTGGTACTCGACCGCCGCCTTGATCTTCTCCGGCAGTTCGTGCGGGTACATCAGGTCGGCCACGCGCACGCTGCGGCGGGCGACCTTGTCTTCGTAGGCCGGACCGATGCCGCGGCCGGTAGTGCCGATGGCGCTCTTGCCGGCGGCGATTTCGCGCGCTTTGTCGACCGCGATGTGGTACGGCATGATCAGCGGGGTGGCCGGGCTGATCTTCAGGCGCGAACGCACTTCGACGCCCTGCCCCTCCAGTTCCTCGATCTCCTGCTTGAGCGCCGCAGGCGACAGCACCACGCCGTTGCCGATCAGGCACAGCGCGTCGTCGCGCAGGATGCCCGAGGGAATCAGGTGGAGGACGGTCTTCTTGCCCTTGATCACCAGCGTGTGGCCGGCGTTGTGGCCGCCCTGGAAGCGCGCGACGGCGCCCACGCGTTCGGTCAGCAGGTCGACGATCTTGCCTTTGCCTTCGTCGCCCCACTGGGCTCCAAGAATGACTACTGACTTACCCATGATGTACTCGCTCAAGGTGGAAGCGCCTCGTTGCGGAAGCGCGAAAAGGTAACCGTGCCGGCGCTCAGCTGCCGTGAATGCTTCCCGTGACGCATGCGCCGCATCGCCTGGCCATGCGGCGCGACTATCAGTGCTTGGCCGGCTCCGGGGTGCCGAAGTAACGCAGGAATTCGGAGTCCGGCTTCAGGATCAGTACGTTGTCGCCGCCCTTGAACGCCTTGCGATAGGCGGCGAGGCTGCGGTAGAAGGCGAAGAACTCGGGATCCTGGCTATAGGCCTGGGCATAGATCGCCGCGGCCTCGGCATCGCCCTCGCCGCGCACCCTGGCGGCATCGCGTTCGGCGTCGGCGCGCAGCACCTGGCCCTGGCGGTCGGCATCGGCCTCGATCTTCTCCGCCGCCTCCTTGCCGGTGTAACGCAACTGGTTGGCCAGCTGCAGCCGCTCGGCCTTCATGCGCTTGTACACCGATTCGCTCACCTCGTCCGGCAGGTCGATGCGCTTGATGCGCACGTCCACCACCTGGATGCCGAGGTTCTTGCGCGCCGACGCGTCGGTCTGCTGGCGCACGCGGTCGGTGATGTCCTTGCGCCCGCTGGAGATCAAGTCCTGCAAGGTGCGCGCGTTGAATTCGAAGCGCAGCGCATCCTTGACGATGGGTAGCAAGCGCTGTTCCGCTTGCAGCCGGTCGCCACCGGTGGCGCGGTAGTAGGCCGCGTTGTCGGCGATGCGCCACTTCACGTAGAAGTCGACGTTGACGCTCTTCTTCTCGGAGGTGAAGTAGCGCTCCGGCGGCGCGTCCAGCGACAGGATGCGCTTGTCGAAGTGCAGCACCTGCTGGACCACCGGCAGTTTGAAGTGCAGGCCGGGTGGATAGTCGGCGCGCACGATGCGGCCGAACTGCAGCAGCAAGGCGCCCTGTCCCTCGCTGACCACGAACACGCTGTTGAGGCCGAGCAGCACCAGCAGCGCGACGACGAGGACCGCAACGATGCGCTTCATGGCTGGGCTCCCTTGTCCGTGGCCGCCGGGCTGGCGGTGGCTGGCGCGACCACCGCGGCGGCGGCACCCTTGTCGCCCGATGCCGCCCGCGCCTGGGGTACCGCCGGCAGGTTGATGATGTTGCGACCGCCGGAACCGTCGATCACCTTGGTGTTGTCGGCGGCGACTTCCTCCATCGTCTCCAGCCACAACCGCTTGCGGGTCACCGCGGGAGCGGCCTTGTATTGCTTGAGCAGCAGGTCGAAGCGGGCGGCGTCACCCTGGGCGCGCGCGATCCGCTCGGCCTTGTAGCCCTGGGCTTCGGCGGCGATACGCGCGGCGTCGCCGCGTGCCACCGGGATGACCTTGTTGGCGTAGGCCAGTGCAGCGTTCTCGATGCTCTGCTTGTCTTCGCGTGCGTTGTTGACGTCGTCGAAGGCGTCCTTCACCTCGGCCGGCGGCGCCACATTCTGGAAGCTCACTTCCGTGACGCGCAGGCCGCTGTTGTAGCTGTCCAGCGTCTTCTGCAGCGCCTGCTGCGCTTCGCTCACCAGGGTCGCGCCATCGGCGGAAAGCACTTGGTCCATATCGCTGGCGCCGACCACCGAGCGCACCGCCGCCTCGGCCGCTGCGCTGACACTGCTGTCCGGATCGCTGACCGAGAACAGGTACTTGCGCGCATCGTCCACCTGGTATTGCACGGTGAAGTCGATGGTGATGATGTTCTCGTCGCGGGTGAGCATGGAAACGCGATCGTTGACCGAGCGGATGCCGGTGGCCTCGACCTTGTCCACCGTCTCGATCGGATTGGGCAGCTTGAAGTGGAAGCCGGGCGACAAGGTGCGGGTGTATTGCCCAAAGCGCAGCACCACGCCGACCTGGCGCGCGCCGACGATGGTGTAGCAGCTCATGAGCAGGAACACCGCGGCGACCACGACGATCGCGACGAGGATGCCGCCAGGACCGCGGCCCAGCCTGCCGAAGTGCTTGCCGAGACTTTTTTTCAGCCACTGGCGGGGCGAGAAATCGCCGCCGCTTGGGCGCTGCCGGTTCCAGGGGTTGCGTTGCCCGCCGCCGGGTTCATTCCAGGCCATTTTCAGTCTCGTCGCTGGGAAGGTCGGCAAACCGCGCCGGAACACATCGGGTTGAACGGAAATCACATCGGGCGTGACGGCGCTGCTGTCGATGTGGCGGCCGGCTTTTCTCGCCGCACAAACGCTCATATCCTAGCAGACGCCCGCGCGATCACGATGACGTGCCGGCCAGCAGCCCGCGCAGCAGTTCGCTTTCGGCTCCAGTGCCGCCAGTGAGCGGCGCAATCACGCTGCGCGGCGCGTCGATACGCAGGCACCAGCCGTGTTCGTCCACCTGCTCGCCGGCGATGGCGCCCGAAGCCTTGAGCCGCGCATGCAGCCGGCCGGCCGTCAGCGGCAGGCGCAACTCGGATTGCACCCGCTCGCCCCCCAACAGCTCGCCCAGTGCCTGGCGCAACAGCTCGATACCGTCACCGGTGGCGGCCGACAGCCACACCGCCTGTGGCTTGCCATCCGCATCGCGATCGATGCGCGGCTGCATCATCGCAACCGGAACAGAGCTCTCCCGAGAAGCGCAGCCAAGGACGGCTGCCTCTTGATCTTCGCCGGCATGGATGCTGTCACTAGTACCGCTGGCGGCACCGACCAGGTCGATCTTGTTGAACACGCGCAACTGCGGCACGTCGCAGGCACCGATCTCCTCCAGCACCAGGTCGACGACGCGACGCAGCGGTTCGCGCTCTTCGTCGGCGGCGTCGCTGACATGCAGCAGCAGGTCGGCGTCACGCGCCTCAGCCAGAGTGCCGCGGAAGGCGGCGACCAGGTCGTGCGGCAGCTCGCGGATGAAGCCAACGGTATCGGCGATCACCGCCGGACCGCAGGCGAGGTCGTCCAGCCGCCGCACGGTGGGATCGAGCGTGGCGAACAACTGGTTGGCGGCATACACGCCGCCAGTGGTCAGCGCGTTGAACAAGGTGGACTTGCCGGCATTGGTGTAACCCACCAGGGCTACCCGCGGCACTGTGTTGCGCAACCGCGCACGACGCTGCTGGCCGCGCTGGGTCTGCACCTTTTCCAGGCGCTTGGTCAGCTGTTTCACACGCTCGGCGAGCAGGCGGCGGTCAGTTTCCAGCTGGGTTTCGCCGGGGCCGCGATTGCCGATGGCACCGCCGCGCTGGGCGTCCAGATGGGTCCAGCCGCGCACCAGCCGGGTGGCCACGTGCTTGAGCTGGGCCAGCTCCACTTCCAGCTTGCCTTCGTGCGAGCGAGCGCGCTGGGCGAAGATGTCGAGGATCAGGCCGGCCCGGTCGACTACGCGCGCGCTGAGGTGTTTTTCGAGGTTGCGCTCCTGCACCGGGCTCAGCAGGTGGTCGACCAGCACCAGGTCGGCGTCCAGCGCCCGCACCATCTCGGCTACTTCGTCGGCCTTGCCGCCGCCGATGTAGAAACGCGGGTTGGGCGTCTCGACTCGGGCGGAGACGCTGCCCAGCACCTCGGCGCCCGCGGACTTGGCCAACTCGGTGAACTCGGCCGCGCGACGCGCGGCATCGCCGCCGCCGCGCGCGTGCGGCAGCACGAGTACGGCGCGTTCGCCTCTCTTCTGACGATCAAACACGTCGGGAAACGGCCTCTGCGCGGGACGGTTCCGCCTTCATGTGGGCCGTGCAGCCGTCAATCAAGCATCCGTGGCGTCGGCCGGGACGGCGGCATCGACATGCGCCTCGTGGCCGTCGTGGCCAGTGCCGATGCGTACGTTGCGGCTGGGCACCACAGTGGAGATGGCGTGCTTGTAGACCATCTGGCTGACCTGGTTGCGCAGCAGCACCACGAACTGGTCGAAGGACTCGACCGTACCCTGCAGCTTGATGCCGTTCACCAGGTAGATGGCCACCGGTACGCGCTCGCGACGCAAGGCGTTGAGGAAAGGATCCTGCAGCGATTGTCCCTTGGACATTTTTTGTTCTCCCCTGTGCGGCGAACGGGCCGGGGAAAAAACGCCCATGGCGCCCCGACCCAACGCTGGCGATGGTAACCGGGTTCAAGGCGTTGAAGGAAGCGGTTTTTCCTGCGAAGGCGCACGGAAACGCACCGCTTCAGCACGGCGCCCCGAGGAACAGGCCGACGGCTTCGACCGCCTGCGCCAACGGCGGTGTGCGCTCCGGATCGAGCACGCGCGCGTCCAGCTCGGCGCGCAGCCAGGTGATCTGGCGCTTGGCCAGCTGGCGCGTGGCGAAGATCACCCGGTCGCGGAAGCCGGCAGCATCGCCCTGACCATCGAGGTACTCCCAGGCCTGCCGGTACCCCACCGCGCGGATCGCCGGCAGGTCGGCATGCAGGTCGCCGCGGGCGCGCAGCGCCCGCACCTCGTCGAGAAACCCTTCCGCCAGCATCGCGTCGAAGCGCTGCGCGATGCGCTCATGCAGCCACGCGCGCGAGCCGGGCTCCAGCGACACTATCGGCCACGATGCCGCGGCGCTGCGCGAGGCGTCGCGCGCATGGAAGGCCGACAGCGGCCGACCGGTGGCCAGC
>DAIDKO010000130.1 GCA_027450005.1 Rhodanobacter sp.
CACCGGTTCCGCGGGGGCGGCCGGCACAGCACTGTTTTGCACTTCGACTTCGGTATCGATGGACATGCGGGTGTACCCCTCGGCGATGATCGTTGCGTTCGTGGACTCGGTGTCAGAACTTGCCGTAATAGCCTTCCTTCAGGGCATCGAAGAGGTTGGCGGCAGTGTGCATCTCGCCGTCGTATTCCACTTCCTCGTTGCCGCGAAGTTCGATAACGCTACCGTCTTCCAGTTCGAAGTGGTAGAGGGTGTTGGCGAGGTCGGCCTCCTTCACCAGCACGCCCTGGAAAGCGGCGGGGTTGAAGCGGAAGGTGGTGCACCCTTTCAGCCCCTGCTTGTAGGCGTAGAAGTAGATGTCCTTGAAGTCTTCGTAGGGGTAGTCCGTGGGCACGTTGGCGGTCTTGGAGATCGACGAGTCGACCCACTTCTGCGCGGCGGCCTGGATGTCCACGTGCTGCTTCGGGCTGATGTCGTCGGCGGCGACGAAGTAGTCCGGCAGCTTGGCCTGCGGGTCGTCGGAGTACGGCATCGCGTTGGCGTTGATCAGCGCGCGGTAGGCCAGCAGCTCGTAGCTGTAGACCTCGACCTTTTCCTTGGTCTTGCGGCCTTCGCGGATGACGTTGCGCGAGTAGTGGTGGGCGAAGCTGGGCTCGATGCCGTTACTGGCGTTGTTGGCCAGCGACAGCGAGATGGTGCCGGTGGGCGCGATCGAGCTGTGGTGGGTGAAGCGCGCGCCGGTCTCGGCGAGCTGCGCCACCAGGTTGGGCGCCACCTCGGCGATGCGCTGCATGTAGCGGCTGTACTTGGCGTGCAGCACGCGGCCAGGGATGGCGTCGCCGACCTTCCAGCCGTCCTTCGCCATTTCGGGGCGCTTGCGCAGCATGTCGCCGGTGACGGTATATTCCCTGGCGAGCACGGGCGCTACGCCCTTTTCCTTGGCCAGGTCCAGCGCCACTTCCCAGCCGGCCACGGCCATCTCGCGCGAGACGCCCTCGGTGAAGGAGACCGCCTCGGCGCTGCCGTAGCGCAGCTTGAGCATGGCGAGCGTGGAACCCAGGCCGAGGTAGCCCATGCCGTGGCGGCGCTTGCTGATGATCTCGTTGCGCTGCTGCTCCAGCGGCAGGCCGTTGATCTCCACCACGTTGTCCAGCATGCGGGTGAACACCTTCACCACTTCGCGGTACTCGTCCCAGTCGAAGCGGGCCTTGGGGCCGAACGGGTCGCGCACGAAGGTGGTGAGGTTGATCGAGCCGAGCAGGCAGGAGCCGTATGGCGGCAAGGGCTGCTCGCCGCACTGCCCAGTCACCAGACCGTTGAAAATGACCGCGTTGTGATCCGGTTGAGTAGTGTCGAACACGGGCTCCTCGCCGACGTACTCGATGCTTTCGATGCGCGATGCGAAGCGCTGGCTCTTACGCAGCAGCTTGCCCTCGCGCCAGGCTCGGTAGCGCTCGTTCTTGCGCGGCAGCAGGAAGCCGACCTCATCCATGAAGCGCTCGCGTGACTCGCCATCCACAATCAGCTCGTAATTGGCGGAGCAGCGGTATGCACGGTTTGACCCGTGGCCATCCGGCATTATGCGTTCCTGCGCGGGACGGCGCTTGTGAATGCGGCAGAACACGCCGAAATTCGCCAGCAGCATCTGCACGTCCTGCAACAGGCTCTGCTCACTGGACGCCAGACGGATCGAGCAGCTTTGACTGCCGCTGGACACGTTCACCGTACCGTCGCACTGGAATAGTGCACGCAAGTAGGCCTTAACGCACGCCTCCGAACCACGCCAGATCACCTCGGGAACACGCAGCTTGGTGGTTGCACTGAAACCGTAGTGTTCGAGCAGGCGTGCCAGCAACACTGAGCGGATGAACACCTGCTGGCGCTCGGGCACCGCCACGGGCGATACCTGGTAGTCGCGGCCAGCATGCGCGGTGTGCGCGATAAGCGTGTTGACGTAGGCCGCCACTCGGTCAGCCAGAGCGCGATCCTCGCCCCACAGGGTGATCACCGCCGCCTGCTGTTCCTTGCCGCGATTGGTGAAATGGCCGTCGCCGGCGATAAGGCCAAGCAACAGACCGAGGTCCTCGCTGCCCTGATGGCCAAACTGGCCTTTGCCCGACTGCACCAAGATGCGTTCGCCGATCTTCAGGTCGCGCAGCTTGACCTTGCCACGCTCGACGTAGAAATCATGCCATTCGGTGGCCTTGATCTCGTAGCCGTCTTCGGTACGAACCCGATACACCGGCGCCTGTCGCGCCGTCATGAATGCGGGTTTGGCGGGGCGCGTCTCCACGCCACGGCCGTCCATCTCCAGTGAGCGGCGATCCACCGATACCGACAGCGGCTTGCCGGTAGCGTATAGCTCACCGATCGGTACCATGCCGTACTGAGTCGCGAGACGCGTATCGGCGGTGACGCACGGGTTGGTGGCGCGGATGTGCTCGCACCACCAGTTGTTGTTCATCTCGTTGACCTTATCGATCAGGATGAACCCAGGCTCCGCGTAGTCGTACGTGGAGACCATGATCATGTCCCACAGGTGCCGC
>DAIDKO010000131.1 GCA_027450005.1 Rhodanobacter sp.
CATCGACGCCTGGCAATTGCAGGGCCACACGGCCCTGGTCACCGGCGCCAGCAAGGGCATCGGCTACGCCACCGCGCGCGAGCTGGCCGCGCTGGGCGCGAACCTGCTGCTGGTGGCGCGTGACGAGGACTACCTCGATCAGGTACGCGTGGAGCTGGCCGACGAGCACGAAGGTATCGCGGTCTATGCGATGGGCGCCGACCTCGCCGAGGCGGAGGAGCGACTGGCGGTGTTCGACTGGATCGCCGACCTCGGCGTGCCGCTCTCGCTGCTGGTCAACAACGCCGGCGGCAATGTGCCGAAGCCGGCGCTGGACTACGGCGACGACTATCGCGCGATCTTCGAGCTGAACCTGTTTGCCGCGTTCGAGATGTGTCGGCTGGCACACCCGCAGCTGGTGCAACACGCGAACGCGGCGATCGTCAACGTGGGTTCGGTGTCCGGTGTCACCCACGTACGCACGGGCGCGCCTTACGGCATGAGCAAGGCGGCACTGCACCAGCTCACCCGCAACCTTGCGGCGGAGTGGGCGGTGGACGGCATCCGGGTGAATGCGGTGGCGCCGTGGTACATCCGCACCCAGCGCACCGATCCCGCACTGGCCGACGAGGATTACCTGGAGGAAGTGCTGGACCGCACGCCGTTGCGCCGCATCGGCGAGCCGGAGGAAGTGGCCGCGGCGATCGCCTTCCTTTGCCTGCCCGCCGCCAGCTATATCACCGGCCAGGTGTTGGGCGTGGACGGCGGCTTCCTCAACTACGGGTTCTGAGCTCTCAGGGCCCGCCGCAGCCCTGCAGCTGCGCGCGCAGTTCGGTTTCGCGGGCGAGCAGCGGCGGCTGGTCGCTCTTGAAGGCGCGGCTCAGCTTGCGTTCGCTCTCCGCCCAGTCCTTGCGCAGGGCGGCGCAGGTTTCCTCCGTGCTCATGGCGCGGCATCGGTCCTGCACGAAGGTGTAGTAGCCGGAAACCATCGCGGCATCCGGCGTGGCATTGCCCATGTGATTTGCCGCGTTGTACTGCTCGGTCAACGGGATCGGCAGGCCCACCATGCCCAACGGGGCGTAGTAGCCGGGCGGGTTGCCGTTGGTGCTGATGTACCGCTTGCCGTCCGTGGCACGCACGCATTGATACAGCAGAGGAACCGGCGCCGCGGGCGGCGGTGGGGGCGGCGGTGCCTCGGCCACGGGTGCGGGCGGCGCTGTGCTGTCGGCCGCCGGCGGTGGCGCGGGCGCGGGCGGCCGCGTCTCGAGCGTGATTTGACGGCCCCGGCCACCGAGACACGGCGTGGACTGGTAGCTGGCTTCGCCGTGCGCACCAGCGCACTTGTATACGGTCTGCGCCGCGCAGGGTGCACAGGCGATGGTGCTGATCAGCAGGAAGAGGGCTCGCAGGTGCGACATGTTCCGCTCCACGGCCACGCCGGGCTCAGAAGTCGGGTTCGTGTTCCTCGGCGGCAAGGCCGAGCGTCACCGCGCCTTCGCCCACGTTGACCATGCCGGTGATGCTCATGGGCGCTTCCAGCAGGGCGACGCCGCACTCCTCGCAGACTTCGCGCAGGCGAACGTAGCCGGGTAGGCTCGGCAACACGGCCAGGTCGCCGCCGTAGCTCACGCACACCATCGGCACGATCAAGCCGGCGCGCACGCGGGCAGCGGCATAGTCGAACAGCTGCTGCGACCCTTGCTCGAAACCGCGCGCCTTGCCCACCGGCCCGGTTTCGCCGCGAAAGCAGCGCAGGATGGGCTTGATGTCCAGTGCCGAACCCAGCATCGCGCTGACCAGGCCCACGCTGCGGTCGTTCTTTTTCTTGGCGCGCGCGCGCAGGTAATAGAGGTCGCGCGGCATCAGGTAGCCGTAGCTGTGGCTGGCCACGTGGTTGAGCCGTTCGCGGATCGCCGCAGGCGGCATCTCCGCAGCGATCAGCCTCGCCGCCTCCCACACGACCGGGGCGGTACCTGCGAACACGTTGCGCGTGTCGATCACGCGCATCAGGAACTGGCCGGGGATGCCGGCCGGCTCGCGGACATCGCGGTAGCTGCGCAGCACGGCGAAGCTGGCGCGCACCACATTGTCGTGGATGGGACTGCGCGTGGCGGTGACGGTGAGGCAAAACACGCAGTCCTGCTCGAGCACCAGACGCTCCATGAATAACTTTTGCACTTCTTCAGCCGACGTCGGCTCGGTTTCCGCCGAGTGGCTGCGGCTGCCGAGGCGTCGATCGATGAAGCGCTGCACTTCCGCTGGGTCGCGGTTGTCGGTAAAGGTCTCACCGTCCACTTTGATGGTGACCGGCATCACCGCGATGCGGTGCTCCCGCAGAAACTTCTCTGGCAAGTCGCAGGATGCGTCGATCGTCAATCCCATGCGCATGGGCTACCCCCCCCCTCTTCAGGCAGCCGAAACATAACACGGAGCCATGAGGGCAACTGCATGGACAATGGTGCGGCCCCGCGAAAATCGCTAGCGTGGTGTCGCTGGCAACCCCCTATGGCAAGGTAACGCCCCATGAAAGACAAGCACGAGATCGTCTCAAACTGGCTGCCGCGCTATACCGGTACGCCAGTTGATCAGTTTGGTCAGTACGTCCTGCTAACCAATTTCGGCCACTATGTGGACCTGTTCGCTGGATGGCATGGTGTGGAAGTGCGGGGGCGCGACCGTCCGATGCCCAACGCCACCGCCGACGGGATCACGCTGATCAACTTCGGCATGGGTAGCCCGAACGCCGCCACCGTGATGGATCTGCTCGGTGCTATCAGGCCGCACGCTGCGCTATTCCTAGGCAAATGCGGTGGCCTCAAGAAAAAGAATCAGATTGGCGACATGGTTTTGCCGATCGCCGCGATACGCGGCGAGGGCACCAGCAACGACTACCTGCCACCCGAGGTTCCGGCGCTGCCGGCGTTTCAGTTACAGCGGGGCGTCTCAACCATGATCCGCGATCTCGGCCACGACTACTGGACCGGTACCGTCTACACCACCAATCGTCGCGTGTGGGAACACGATGAAGCGTTCAAGGCTCGTCTCCGGCAGACGCGCTGCATGGCGATCGACATGGAGACCGCTACCATCTTTGCTGCGGGTTTCGCCAACGGGATTCCCTGCGGTGCGCTGTTGCTGGTCTCCGACCAGCCGATGATCCCCGAAGGCGTGAAGACCGAGGTCAGCGATCGCAAGGTCACCGAGAACTATGTTGAGGCACACATTCGTGTTGGTATCGAGGCGCTTAGGCTGGTCCGGCGCAACGGGCGCAGTGTGAAGCATCTGCGGTTCGAGGAGGACCTCGAAGAGGAGTAGCCGCTAGCGCAGCTACGCGCGCCGTAGAGGTTGCGTCGAGTAGCCATGCAGCTTTTTTGTTCCGTTGAACCGGAATACCTTGCACTCGTCACAAGGTGGGGTGCACCCGAAGATGTTTCGAGTGTCGTCTCTGTTTGTTGCGCACCGCTTCTTCGTAATATATTACTATCCATCTGCATGAAGCAAATTTTCGAGCTGAAAACAGCTTCGTTGTGCGGGTGCGGCACGCTTTATCGCCGTGCGAACCGGCTAGCCGGTTCGCGAAATATTACGAATCGCGGGGCCGTGCAACGCTCGCTGTCTGACAAAGGCTTAACGAGCAACCTCGTGAATGTTGACTTTACGTTATCGGCCTGATTAATGTCGGTGCGCTTCTGGCAGCACGCAGGTCAACTCGGCTGTTCACGCGCGGTCCGATGCATGCTTGCACTGTGAAGAATGTCGCCATTTTCCGCTGGGGAGTTTCCAATCTCATGAATGCCAAGAATTTCAACAACAAGGCGCGCGGCCTCGCCGTTCGCCGCACGGCGCTAGCGCTGGCTGTCGCCGCCGGCTTCGGTATGACCGGTCAGGTGCTGGCGCAGGCCACCACCGGGTCCGTGTTCGGTACCGCGCCCGTGTCTCCTGGCGAGACGGTCCGCGTCGTTAACAACCAAACCGGCCTGTCCCGCGAAGTGGCGGTTGGCACCGACGGTCGCTACAACGTAAGCAGCCTTCCTGTGGGCGACTACACCGTATCGCTGATGCAGAACGGTAGTGTTGTCAGCTCGCACCAGCACGTGCAGGTGAGCGTGGCTGGCGGCTCGGCGGTCAGCTTTGCTGCTGCCACCAAGAGCGTGCAGAACCTCTCCAGCGTGACCGTCACGGCCAACGCGTTGCCGGCGATCGACGTCTCCTCCACCCGCCAGACCTCGGTGATCACGGCCCAGCAGCTCAAGACGCTGCCGATCGCGCACAGCGCTGAAGCAATTGCCTTGCTGGCTCCGGGCGTGAACCCAGGCCCCGCCACTCTCGGCAACGGCCCGACTGGCACGCCGCTGGTATCGATGGGCGGCAACAGCGTTGTCGAAAATGCCTACTACCTCAACGGATTCAACACCACCGATCCTATCGGCGGTGCGGGCGGCATCGCGCTTCCGTATTTCGCGATTTCCGAGCAGCAGACCATCACCGGTGGCTACGGCCCCGAGTACGGTCGTTCGACCGGCGGCGTGATCAGCCAGATCGGCAAGCGCGGCAGCAACGAGTTCCATGCCGGCGTATACGTGTCCTGGCAGCCATCTCAGCTCGAAAGCGGCTACGCCAACGTCCACTACAGCAACCCGCTCACGCCGGTCGGCTCGTCGTGGCTGGCTCCGAGTCAGGGCACCACGAACTACGCGCCCGGCTACGGGCAGATCCAGACCGGCAAGAAGCAGAACAGCGACTGGCAGACGACCTACGACGCCTACGTAAGTGGACCGCTGATCAAGGACAAACTGTTCTTCTTCCTGACCGCGGAATGGCAGCACAGCAGCAGGCAGTTCGGCGAGCCGAACTACGGCCTCAACTCCGTCCCGTCCTCGGGCAGCCCCAACTTTGATTCGACTTCCAGCATCCAGCCCAAGGTCTACGGCAAGATTGATTGGAACATTAATGACAACAACGTTCTGGAGCTGACGGGCGTCCACACCGAAAACAAGTACAACGGCAACAACTTCTATAATTACGACTACACCAACCAGAGCATAGGCTCCTACTACGGCCCCGGTATTCTGGACGACAACTCGTTCAACATCGGTATTGCCAAGTGGACGTCGTACATCACCGACAACCTCTCGCTTGAAGTGCTGTTCGGCACGATGAAGGCCAACTACAAGCAGACGCTTGCCGCGGGCAACAACCCCGCAGTCTTCTTTCAGGGCGTCGCTATTCCGGCAGGCGTCACTGTCCCGCAGCTTGCGCAGACGGTCGAGGGTCATCCTGGACACTCCACCAGCACCTCCAACCTGCGTATCGACTTCGACTACAAGCTGACGGACAACCACGATATCAAGTTCGGTATCGATAACCTGCAGTATCGCGACAACCATGACGGATCGCAGCTCATCGGCGGAAGTTCATACACGTACATCAACGCCCTGCCGCCGTATTCGACCACCGCTCCCTACGTCAACCCGCCGGTGGCCGGCAACTATGTGGTGCAGAACTTCCAGACGCAGAATACCTCGCTGGCTACCCATGAAAAGGCCCAGTATGTGGAAGACCGCTGGCAAGTCACCCCAGATCTGCTCCTCGACCTTGGCCTGCGCAACGACCAGTTCACCAACTTGGCCCCGGGTGGCGTAGCCTACGTTCGCGAGACCAAGCCGCAGTGGGCGCCGCGCCTCGGCTTCAGCTGGGACGTGTTCGGCGACAGCACGCTGAAGGTATTCGGAAACGCGGGCCGCTATTACCTCGCGTTGCCGACCGGCCTTGCGGCACGCAATGGTGCGTTGGGCTCGATTCTTGGCCAAGTCACCTACACCTACACGGGTATTTCGCCCAACGGCATCCCGACGGGTCTGACCCCGCTTCCGGTGACTTTGGCGCCAGGCGTGACCACGCCGGGCTTCTATTCGCCGGACGGTGAGAACGGTGTCATCGGCAATGTCAAGGACTATGCCGCAACCAACCTCAAGGCAGAATACCAGGACGAGTACGTGCTGGGCTTCCAGAAGATGCTGGGCAGTACCGGCTTGGTGTTCGGCATGCAGGGCACCTATGAGCGTGTCGGCAACCTGGTCGACGACGTCGACCTCAACAACAACTACGGCTGTTACGCAGGCTTGGTGAATCCGGGCAGGACCGCCTACATCCCGTGCGCGGGAGCACCCGGCGGTGTGGTGGTTTGGAATCCGAATACCGGCGAGGGTGTGTTGACCAACTACCTCTCCAAGTACCCGAAGCCGTCGCGTAAGTACTACGGCTTGGAGACCTACCTCGAGCACACCTGGGATGGCAAGTGGTACGGCAAGATCGACTACCTGTTCTCCAAGTCGTATGGTAGTAGCGAAGGCCCGACCGAGACTGCGACTGGCCAGATCACCAACCAGACTAATGGTGGCTTCTCTGGCTCGACCACGGCGCAGTGGGACTTCCCCGATCTGATGCAATACGCCAATGGCGAGCAGCCCAACAGCCGTCGCCATACGCTTAAGGTGTTCGGTGCCTACGCGATCACGCCGGAGTGGATGGTCAGCGGTACGTTCATCGTCCAGTCTGGTGCGCCCAACATCTGCCTGAGCGGCTTCGGCCCGACCATTGACGGTGACCTTTACGGTGGCTCCTACCAGCACTGGTGCGGCGGCGTGCCTGGCGGCAACTCGGCTACCGGTGTTGGCTACGGTGCCTATCCGTCTCCTCCGGGCGCCAGCGGTCATACGCCCTGGACACACCAGCTCAACCTCAGCTTGACCTATGTGCCGGCTTGGGCCAACAAGCACCTGACATTCCAGGCCGAGGTGCACAACGTGTTCAACGAGCAGAACACCTTGTTGTTTGCAGGTCCGAATAGCGGTTACGCCACGTTCCTCGGCGGAACTGGCTACTACAATCCGGTCTACAAGACCGCGGTTTCGACGGAAGCACCGCGTTACATGGACCTCAGCGTGAAGTTCGACTGGTAAGCACCACGTTCCCGCCTCATGCCCGCTGCCACTGGGGCATGAGGTCGGGAGTTGCGGAGCAAGAAGGCTGCCGGGCAACCGGCGGCCTTTTTGCTTTCAGCGTCCCAGCTGCTCGCGGAGAGGCCGTAGGTATTCCAGGTAAGGCGCGCTGTGTGCCGTATCGACCCGAATCGGTTGGCGTACCTGCGCGGCACTTGCGGTACTCAGCACTTCGCGTCTGCTCTGGTGCGGCGCCAGGCAGGCCGCATCGAAAGGCAATTCGCAGAAGGCGAGCAGGCGGCGGATCTGCGCGTCGGGTTCCTGCACCAGGGTTTCGTAAGGGAGATCGAGCACGTGCTGCGGGTGGCGCGCCAGCCAGAACGCGCTAAGACGCTCGTAGTCGCGGTAGTACGCGGCCATATCGTCGAGGTCGTAGCTGTAGTGCACACCGTGCCGGAACAGGTGGCGGTAGCAGGAAAAACAGGTTTCCACTGGGTCACGGTGGCAGTGGATGATATTTGCGCCGGGCAGCATGAGGCGTGCCGCGCCCAGCAGCGGCCAGTTGACGACGTTCTTGTCGGTAAAGCGCGGGCGTCGCTCGCGCCAGTTCGCCGTGCGGGACAGGTATTCCCGCCCCAGACGCCGCCAGTCGTCGGCCGTAGCCGTGCTCACCCATTTCGGGAAAGGCTGGCCGCGACGACGCGATTCGTCCTCGATGACCTGGGGAAGGTCGGGGATCTCGTTGGCACCCTCGACCTCGGGATGGGATGCCAGGATGTGCTCCACCAGCGTGGAGCCGGAACGCGGCATGCTTGCTATGAAGATGACCTCCCGGCCCAGCAACGGGTCGTTCGGGACGGGCAGGGAGGCATCGAAAGCCTGCATGATGCGCTCGATCCGCGCATGTTCGGCAACGGCGTCCCACGCTACCTGTCGCCGCTTGGTGGCGTTGGCTTGGCGAAGCGCCGCGAAAGCGCCTGCGTAGTCCTGCTGGTCCTCCAGTGCGCGGAACAGGCTGAAGCCGAGCATCACCTGGGTGTCCGTCGGCAGGTCCGGTTGATCCAGCGCGCGCCGGATCAGCTCGATATCGGCCGGCCCTAGCGACTCGGTCTTGAGGTTGGCCAAGCCGTGCCATGCGTCGGCGCATCCGGGCTGCTGGCGCAGCACATGGCGGTATTCGTTCACCGCGCCCGGTATGTCGCCCTGCATGGTGGCGATGTCGGCCACGCCGATACGCGCCAGCACGTGCCGCTCGTCCAGGGCCAGTGCGCGGCGGAAGGCTTGGTCGGCATCCTGCAGTTGCCCGCACTGCTTCAGCGCCTTGCCGAGGTTGTACCAGACCGTAGCCTGCCGCGGCGCCAGTTCGCAGGCCTGCCGCAGGTGCACCAGGGCCTCGCCCAGCAGTCCGGCGTCATGCAGCGCGCAGCCGAGATAGCCCTGCATATTCGCATCGGCAGGGCGCTGCGCGACCGCTTTGCGCAGGTAGTTCGCGGCCTTCGTGGCGTCGCCGCGCATCAGGCAGGTGACGCCGTAGAGGAACTGGGCGTTGGCAAGCCCGGGCGCGACCGCAAGCGCTTGCAGCAAAACCCGGTCTGCGAGCTCGAGCTTGCCCTGGCGCAGCGCCGTACCCGCCTCCGCCAGCAACGGGCCGATGTTGGTCGGGAAAGGGGTTGGAGGTGGCATGGTGGTCGGGTCGGCTCGCAGAAAATGGCTGACGGAGAGTTAGGTTGCAGCTTGATCGATGCAACTCAGCGGGTTGCGGCAAGCAATCCGGCTGCTTGCAAACGGGCGCGCAGGGGATCAACCCTGCCGCCGAAACGCGGCCTGCGCGCGGTTTCGCGATGGATCGGCTGACGCACCTGCGCGGAACTGATCGTCAGCACGGCGCGCGGCGTCTGGCGGTAGCCGAGGCAGGCAGGGTCTAAGGGTAGCTCACAGGCTTCCAGGAGGCGACGGATCGGCGCATCGGCATCCTGCGTCAGCGCTTCGTGCTGGTGATCGAAGTACTGCCAGGGAAAACGTTGCCGCCACAGCGAGCACAGCCGCGCGTAGTCGGCGCAGTAGTCCACCATGTCGTCCAGGTCGTAGCTGAAGTGCACGCCGGTGGCGAACAACTGGCGATAGAATGAAAAACAACTATCCAGTGGATCGTGGCGCACGTTCAACACGCGCGCGCCCGGCAGAATCGCCAGAGCGGCGCCGACGAAGGCCCAATTGCTGATGTTCTCGTCAGTGAAGCGGCGGTGATGCCGGCCCCAGTGGCGCGTACGTTCCAGATACTCCAGGCCGAGGCAATGCCAGTCTTCGGCGGTCGCCGCGGTTACCCACGCGGGGAAGGTACAGCCGCGGCGTTCCGACTCCCCGTCCACGATCTCGGGAAGCAAGGGGATCTTGTCGCCGCCATCGACTTCCGGGTGCGAGGCTAGGATCTGCTCGACCAGGGGGCGCGCGTGGCACGCTGGTCACGAAAATCATTTCGTGCCCGAGCGTGGCGTCCAATGGGATCGGCAACGGCTGTGCGAAGGCGCGCACAATGGCCTCGATGCGGCCGGGCTCCTCATCGCGGCTCCATTAAAGCTCACGTCGCCGGATCGCATTCGCGTCGGCCACCACGTCGAAGGTGGCCGGACAGCCGGCCTGGTCCTCCGGCGCCTTGGCCAGGGTAGAGCCGAATAGGATGCGCGCGTCATCGGACTGCCCCGGCTGCCGGAACAGGCTGCGCAGGCGCGCCAGCTCGTCGCCATCGAGGCGCGCGAATTTCAGGTTGCCGAGCGCAAACCAGGCTTCGGCGTTGCCGGGATGCCGGCGCAGGGTTTCGCGCAGCGTCGCCATGGCGGCGGACGCGTCACCGAGGTTGGCCAGCACCGTGGCCAGCGCGTTGCGCGGCTTGACGTAATCCGGGGCCAACTCAACCGCGCGGCGCAGCGCGTCGAGGGACGGCTGCAGGCGGGCGGAGACCTGCAGTGCGCGGCCGAGGTTGTACTAGGCCGCTGCATCGTCGGGGGCCAGTTCGCAGGCGCGCTGCAGGCTGTCCAGCCCGGCCTGCGCTGCGTCGGTCTCGAACAGGGCTTTGCCCAGCGTCATGTAGATGGTGAAGTCCTGCGGGAGCGCGGCGAGCGCATCGCGCAAGTGGACGACGAAACGCTGACCGTCGCGGTCCATCAGGGACGCGATGCCAAGCAGTCGATGGCATTCCGCATCGCCCGGAACCAGGGGATGCACCTGGGCCAGTGCCTGCCGGGCGGCGCTGAGCTGGCCGATGCCCCGCGCGCGACGCGCCGGGTGCAGCAGCTGGGACAGTGCGGCGCCGTCCGGCGAACCGGAGTGCGGCGCCACGGGCATGCTCCTGGCCGGAACACCGTGTCGCCGGTCGCGATCAGGCGGCGGCTGCGGCCCACGCTTCCATTCCGCCCGCGACATTGTGCACGTTGTTGAAGCCGTGCGCGGCGAAGCGTTCGGCCACGCCCTGGCTGGAGATGCCGCGCGAGCAGATGAAGGCGAGCGCGGTATCCTTGGGCAGGGCGGCCAGCGCCTCGTAGCCCTCGTCTTCGAGGATGCGCGCCTGCGGCAACGGGGCCAACTGCGCGCGCGCGGCGGCAGGTCGCACATCGACCAAGGTGATGTCCCCGGCGGCGAGGCGCTGCTGCAGCTGCAGCACGGTCAGCGACTTCACTTCCTGTGCGCCGGGGAATTTCAGGCTGAGGCCTTCGCCCTGCACGGTTGAAACCCAGTCGATCACGATGCCCTTGGCGCGCCGCGCGCTGGCCGGGTCGAAGTGCACCTGCAGGCCGTTGGCCTGCGCCACGATGTCGTGCTCGCTGGCCGGTGCGAGCTGGAAGCCGGCGCTGTGGTCGGGGCCGATTTCCAGGTGCAGCGCCAGCCCCTGCGCGTTGGCGGTGCCTTCGCGGATGGCCTTGGCGGCGGCATCGGTAATGGTGATCTCGGGTGGAGTGCGATCTGGCGCGGCCAGGCCAAACAGTGCGTGCAGCTCGCCGCTACCGTACATCTGGCGGATGATGTCGGCGCCGCCGACCAACTCGCCTTCCACGTACAGCTGCGGGATGGTGGGCCAGTCGCCATAGGCCTTGATGCCCTCGCGGATTTCGGGATCCTCCAGCACGTTTACCGTGTGATAGTCGGGCAGCAGTTCGTTGAGCGTATTGGTCGCGGCGGCGGAGAAGCCGCACATCGGCTGGTGGCGATGCCCCTTCATGAACAGCACCACGCGGTGGCTCTTGAGCAGGGATTCGATGCGTTCGCGGGTGGCGGCGTCA
>DAIDKO010000132.1 GCA_027450005.1 Rhodanobacter sp.
CTGGTTCGGCCCTGAACTATATCAACGGCGATGGACGTCCATCTGCGGTGTCCGCGGCGCAGGATCCGCGGCGGGCCGCTATGATGCTGCTTCCGCCCGCTCCTTTTTGCGAAGACGCCGTGCCATGCTGCTTATGATCGACAACTACGATAGCTTCACCTTCAACCTCGTGCAGTACCTCGGCGAGCTGGGGCAGGACGTGAAGGTGGTGCGCAACGACGCGCTGGACGTGGCGGGCATCCGTGCACTGAAGCCCGCGCACATCATGATTTCGCCGGGGCCGGGCACGCCGGACGACGCGGGCGTGTCGCTGGACGTGCTGCGGCAGCTGTCGAGCGAGATTCCGGTGTTCGGCGTGTGCCTGGGCCACCAGGCGATCGGCCAGGCCTTTGGCGGCAAGGTGATCCGCGCCAAGCAGATCATGCACGGCAAGACCTCGCCGGTGCGTCATCGCGGCCAGGGCGTGTTCGCCGGGTTGCCCGACCCGTTCGAGGCCACCCGCTACCACTCGCTGGTGGTGGAGCAGGGCTCGCTGCCGGATTGCCTGGAAGTGACCGCGTGGACCGAGCACGCGGACGGCAGCATCGACGAGATCATGGGACTGCGCCACAAGGCCCTGCCGGTCGAAGGCGTGCAGTTCCACCCCGAGTCCATCCTTACCCAGCATGGCCACGACATGCTGGCGAACTTCCTCGGCCTGCCGCGGCGGAAGCTGGCGGCATGAGCGCGCGCGAGATCACCATCACGCCGCAGGAGGCCCTGCAGCGCACGATCGAGCACCGCGAAATCTTCCACGACGAGATGATCGCGCTGATGCGCCAGATCATGGCAGGCGAAGTGAGCCCGCTGATGACCGCGGCCATCGTCACCGGCCTGCGCGTGAAGAAGGAAACCATCGGCGAGATCACCGGCGCGGCGCGCGTGATGCGCGAACTCGCACACAAGGTGAAGGCGCAGGGTGACACCAGCCACCTGCTCGACATTGTCGGCACCGGCGGCGACGGTGCCTCCAGCTTCAACATCTCCACCGCCTCGATGTTCGTGGCGGCGGCGGCTGGCGCACGCATCGCCAAGCACGGCGGGCGCAGCGTGTCGTCGAAGTCCGGCAGTGCCGACGTGCTGGAGGCGCTGGGGGCACGCATCGACCTCGCGCCCGCGCAGGTGGCGGCGTGCCTGGACGAGACCGGCATCGGCTTCATGTTCGCGCCCAACCATCATCCGGCGATGAAGGTTGTGGCACCGGTGCGCAAGGAGATGGGCGTGCGCACGCTGTTCAACATCCTCGGTCCGTTGACCAACCCGGCTGGCGCGCCGAACATCCTGATGGGCGTGTTCCATCCCGACCTGGTGGGCATCCAGGTGCGCGTGCTGCAGCAGCTCGGTGCGCGCCGCGCGCTGGTGGTATGGGGCCGCGACGGCATGGACGAGATCTCGCTGGGCGCGGCCACCCTGGTCGGCGAGCTGCACGACGGCGTGGTGCGCGAATACGAAGTGGAGCCGGAGGACTTCGGCCTGGCGATGGCCTCCAGCCGCAACCTGCGCGTGGCCGACGTGGCCGAGTCCAAGGCGATGCTGGAGCAGGCGCTGGCCGGCGAACGCGGCGTACCGCACGACATCGTTTGCCTCAACGCGGGCGCGGCGCTGTACGCGGCGAACATGGCCGGGACGATCGCCGAGGGCATCGCGCTGGCGCGCGCCACGATTGCCAGCGGCGCGGCGCATGCGAAAATGCGTGCCTTCGTGGCGGCGACACAGCGGCTGGCCGGGATGGCATGATTGGCCCGAGGGTGCGATGACGCTCGCCCCGCCACGATGCTCCGGCCCCGACTCCCCCAAGCCCATGACCGACATCCTCAATCGCATCCTCGCCCGCAAGGCGGAAGAAGTGGTCGAACGCCAGGCCCGCCTGCCGCTCGCCGAACTCGTCGCGCGCATCCACGACCTGCCCGACACGCGCGGTTTCGCCGCGGCGATGGAGGCGAAGATCGCAGCGGGTGAGCCCGCGGTGATCGCCGAGGTGAAGAAGGCCAGCCCCAGCAAGGGCGTGATCCGGCCCGACTTTGACCCGGCGGCGATTGCCAGGAGCTACGAGAAGGGCGGCGCGGCCTGCCTCTCGGTGCTCACCGACAGCGATTTCTTCCAGGGCAGCGAGGCCTTCCTGCAGCAGGCGCGCGCGGCGTGCGCGCTGCCAGTGTTGCGCAAGGACTTCATCATCGATCCGTACCAGGTACACGAGGCGCGCGCGATCGGCGCGGACTGCGTGCTGCTGATCGTCTCGGCGCTGGACGACGACGTGCTGCTGCAGCTCTCGCTGCAGGCCGCCGAGCTCGACCTCGACGTGCTGTGCGAGGTGCACGACGAGGAGGAACTGGAGCGCGCGCTGGCGCTGCCGGTACCGCTGATCGGCGTCAACAACCGTAACCTGCGGAGCTTCGAAACCTCGCTGGAGACCTCGCTGCGGCTGCAGGAGCTGATGGAGTACGACCGCATCCTGGTCGCCGAATCCGGCATCCGCACGCCCGAGGACGTGGCGCAGCTGCGCGAGGGCGGCATCAACGCGTTCCTGGTCGGCGAGGCGTTCATGCGCGCCGCGGACCCGGGCGCGGAACTGAAGCGCCTGTTCGACACGAAGTGAACCCCATGCAGCACGAAGGTATCGAATCGCCCGCGGCAGTGGGCGACGACGCGGCCCTGCCGCGCGTGGCGCTGTTCGACTTCGACGGCGTACTGCTGCACGGCGACGCGTTCGGGTTGTTCATCCGCAGCCGCTACCGGCGCGCCTGGCTGCGCAAGCTGCTGGTGGTCCCTTGCCTGCCGTGGCTGCTGCTGATGCTGCCGTTCTCGCGCCGCTTCGTGTCGCGCACCTTGGTGCACGTCGCGTTGTTCGGCACGGGCGAGGCGCGATACCGCGCGCTGGCGCAGGCCTTCGCCACCGAGCTGGTGCAGCACTCGCGTCGCTTCAACCGTGATGCGCTGCGCCAGCTGCGTCGCCACCAGCAGGCGGGCGACCGCGTGATCGTGGTGACCGGCTGCGAGCACGCGCTGGTGGGCGGTATCCTCGAACAGCTCGGATTGGGCGACGTGGAGCTGCTGGCCTCGCGGCTGCGCGCCACTGCCCTGGGCATGCGCACCGGGTTCCACAATGTTGGCACGAACAAGCTCAAGGCGCTGGCCGCGCACGGGGTGGGCGCATGGAACGTCGCCTACACCGACTCGCTGGCGGACGTGCCCATGCTCAAGCCCGCTGCCGAGCCGGTGCTGGTCAACGGTACGCCCAAGCTGTGCAAGCGGATGGACGCCGCGCTGGGGCGCGTGGTCGGACGGGTGGAGTGGCGCTGAGGATGTCTCTCTTTCCTGCTTGCAGGGGGTGTGGCTCGTGACGATCTTTCGGGCACCTATCGCAAGCGACCAAGCGGTTTCGGTCGCCTGCCGGCGCCCGAAACTGCTTGGTCGCCTGAGCAGAAGGCCCGGCACTGTGAAAGCATCTCTCCCGGCTGCCGCCGCACGCCCAGCCCGGCATAGGCGGGCAAGGGTTCGCTCCGCCAGGGCCTTCAGCTGGCGATCGACAGCGCCACCGCCTCCGCCACACGGATGCCGTCCACCGCTGCGGACAGGATGCCGCCCGCATAGCCGGCGCCCTCGCCGGCCGGATACAGCCCACGGGTGTTGAGGCTCTGCAGGTCGTCGTCGTTGCGGCGGACGCGCACCGGCGACGAGGTGCGCGTTTCCACGCCGGTGAGCATGGCGTCTGGCAACGCGTAGCCGCGGATCTGGCGGTCGAACGCGGGGATCGCGGCACGGATCGCTGCCACCGCGTAGTCGGGCAGCGCGGTGGAGAGATCGGTGAGCTGCACGCCCGGTTTGTACGAGGGCAGCACGTCGCCCAGCACGCGCGAGGGCTGGCCGGCGAGGAAATCGCACACGCGCTGGCCCGGCGCGCTGTAGTCGCCGCCGCCCATCCGGAACGCGTTGGACTCCCAGTGCCGCTGTAGCGCGATGCCGGCCAGCGGGCCTTCGCCGTACGGCGCGTAATCGGCGGGCGTGATGTCGCAGACGATCGCCGCGTTGGCATTGCGCTCGTTGCGCGAGTACTGGCTCATGCCGTTGGTGACCACGCGCTCCGGCTCGCTGGTGGCGGCCACCACGGTGCCGCCGGGGCACATGCAGAAGCTGTAGACCGAGCGGCCGTCGGTGCCGTGGTGAACCAGTTTGTAGTCCGCCGCGCCAAGGATCGGGTGGCCGGCTTGCGGGCCGAAGCGGGCCTGGTCGATCAGCGACTGCGGGTGTTCGATGCGGAAGCCGATCGAAAACGGCTTCGCCTCTACGTACACGCCGCGCTTGTGCAGCATCTCGAACGTGTCGCGCGCGCTGTGGCCCAGCGCCAGCACCACGTGGTCGCTGCGCAGCTCGCCATCGTCGGCCAGCCGCACGCCGCGCACATGGCGCTCGCCCTGCACGTCGGTTTCCACCACCAGGTCGTCCACGCGCTGGCCGAAGCGGATCTCGCCGCCGAGCGCCTCGATGGTGCCGCGCATGTTCTCCACCATCGTCACCAGCCGGAACGTGCCGATGTGCGGCTTGCTGACGTAGAGGATTTCCTCCGGCGCCCCAGCCTTAACGAACTCGGCCAGCACCTTGCGGCCGTGGTGTTTCGGGTCGCGGATCTGGCTGTACAGCTTGCCGTCGGAGAAGGTGCCCGCGCCGCCTTCGCCGAACTGCACGTTGGAGTCGGGGTGCAGGTTGCGCTTGCGCCACAGGTCCCAGGTGTCCTGGGTACGCTCGCGCACCGCCTTGCCGCGCTCCAGCACGATGGGGCGGAAGCCCGACTGCGCCAGGATCAGAGCGGCGAAGATGCCGCAGGGGCCGAAGCCGATCACGATGGGCCGATGTTCGAGCTGCGCCGGCGCCTGCGCCACGAAGTGGTAGCCGGTATCCGGCGTGGGCTGCACCTGGCGATCGTCGGCGTGGCGTGCGAGCAGCGCGGCCTCGTCGGCCACGTCCACGTCCACCGTGTAGATCAGCGCGATGGCGCCACGTTTGCGCGCGTCGTAGCCGCGGCGGAACACGGTGAAGCCGCGCAAGGCCGCTGGCTTGATGCCGAGCTTGGCGCGGATGGCGGCGGGCAGGGCGTCCGCGGGGTGGTCCAGCGGCAGCTTGAGGTCGGTTAGGCGCAGCATCGGTAAAGGTTGGCAGGGCGAGACTGCGGATTTTCGCAGATTCGCGGGTGCCTTCCGCGGTGTCGCCACACTCGTGGCGGATCGCTCAGTGTGTCGGGCGATGCGCCGGCCGCAGACCGAGCAGCCAAGTCGCGCCGATGCAGGCACCCAGCGCCAGTAGCCATTGCAGGGCTGGCGTACCCGGGGGCGGCAGCAACTGACGGAAGGAGGACAGCCAGGCATCGCCGTAGAGGACGGTCACCACGCCGGCCGACACGGCCAGCACCGCGATCAACGCGGTCGTTAGCACCCATTCGAAGCGCGATTCCGTGGCCGGTTCATGCGCCGGAGCGACGGCGACCCACGCCGCCATCTGCCGCGCGAAGTCCGCCGCCAGCGCATCGGGCATGGGTTCGCGCAGGGTGCGCGCCAGCAGGCGGTAGCGGCGCACGCGGCCGTCGCCGTTCGACGGATCGAGGCCAAGGCGCTCTGCCCGCAGAGCGCGCTCCTGCGCGGAGCTTTCAAAGGGAGCGTCATCGAAGGTGAGAAGGTCGTGGTTCATGCTGCAACTCCTGTCCGGCTTTCCAGCGCCTCGCGCAGGCGCAGGCGTGAGCGGAACAAGTGGCTCTTAATGGTACCGCTGGCCAGCCCGGTGATGTGGGCGATATCGGTAATGGAGTTTTCCTCGAGGTAATACAAGGTCAGCACCGTGCGCTGCAGGGGCGGCAGCGCCTCGATAGGTGCCTTGTGCAGGTACGCGGCGATTTCCTCGTCCGCGCAGGCGGCCTCCAGGTCGAACTCGTCGGCAACGCCTTCGACCAGCGAAGCGCACTCCTCGCCGTGCGCGTCGGCCAGCGGGATGTGCTTGTGCTGCAGGTGGCGCAGGGCGATGGTGTAAGCCACGCGCCCGATCCAGGATTTCAGCGCGCTCTCGCCGCGGTACTGGTGCAAGCATTGGTGCACGCGCAGGAAGGTGACCTGGCACAGCTAGCGCGCGTCCTCGGGGTTGCGCACCATGCGCTGCACGATGTGCCAGCACAGCCCCTGATACTCGCGCACCATGTGCTCGAACGCGCCGGGCCGGTTGGTCAGCACGGCATCGACCAGTTCGCGGTCCGGCTTATCGGGGGCACCTTCCATCCCGCACGGGATACGCGCATCGACCGAACGGTTGCAAGTGGATGCCTGCAACCGTTGCATGGCCGACCGTATCCATGCTCACGACAGTCAGGCATTCTGCCGACGCTTCCCAAGGAAAGTTTCATGGATTTCGGCGACCTCATCCCGATCAGCCTGTTTGTCTGTATCGCCTACACCATCGAGGTCTGCGTGGATGCGATGGTGCGCAAACGGATGGTGGCCACGGGCGGCTCCGCTGACCTGGTCGCCTCGGTCCTGCGCGACGAGGAGCTGCGCCGGCGCCAATCCTCGCTGCGTTGGGGCATCGTTCTGCTGTCGGTGGCGCTGGGCTTCGGCCTGATCCAGTGGTTCGGCTGACAGGAGGTCACCCCCGGCCTTGTCGCCGTGCTGGCGGGCGCCACCGGCCTCGGCAACCTCATGTTCTTCGCGGTGTCACGCAGGCTGGGCTGAAAGCGGTTCCGGGCGGGCATCGGCGGGCTGCCCGGGCACGCACAGGAATGGCCAAGGGCAGGGTGGTTCGCCGCCCGCGCCGTGCTAAGTTGGGTGGCGACGGGTCGGGGAGGCCCACGAACAGGGAGCAGTGCGCGTGTCCACGCCCAGCGTCAGTGTCGAATCGGTGACCAAGCGGTTCGCCGGCCATACCGCAGTGTGCGATTTGTCGTTACAGGTGCCGTCCGGCGGCATCTACGGCCTGCTCGGCCCCAACGGGGCCGGCAAGTCCACCACCATCCGCTTGATCATGAGCATCCTGCAGCCGGACGAAGGGCGCATCGCGCTGTTCGGCGACAGCCGCAACAGCCGCGACCTATCGGCACGCATAGGCTACCTGCCAGAGGAGCGCGGCCTGTACAAGAAGATGAGGGTGCACGACCACTTGGTGTTCCTGGGCGAGGTGAAGGGCATCGCGCGCGCGGAAGCGAAACGTCGTGCGCAGGCCTGGCTGGAGCGGCTGGAGATCGCTGGCTGGGCGCAGAAGAAGGTGGAGGATCTCTCCAAGGGCATGCAGCAGAAGGTGCAGTTCGCCGGTGCGCTGCTGCACGAGCCGGAGCTGGTGATCCTGGACGAGCCGTTCTCCGGGCTCGACCCGATCAACGCGCAGGTGATGAAGGACATCGTGGTGGAAATCGCCGCTGGTGGCCGAACCGTGCTGTTCTCGACGCACGCGATGGAGCAGGCCGAACGCATGTGCGACCGCGTAGCGATCGTCGCTCGCGGCAAGCTGGTGGCCAACGGCACAGTGGCTCAGGTGAAGGCCGACTTTGGCGGCCGCCACGTGGCGCTCGGTTTTGCTGGCGACCGCCACCAGGCCGACGCCATCCTTGCCGACCCGCGCCTGGTGGCGCGGCTGGACGACTACGGTGCCAGCGCCGAGTTGAAGATGGCCGAAGGTACCGATCCCGGCCAACTGCTTGCCGCGCTAGTCGCTGCCGGCGTGGGCCTGCGCCGCTTCGAAGTGGTGGAGCCCTCGCTGCACGCCATCTTCGTCGCCAAGGTCGGCGCCGACCCCGACGCCGAACCCCTGCCCGCTGTTGCCGGAGCCGCCGCATGAACAAGACGCTTGCCGTGATCCGCCGCGAGTACGTGGAGCGTGTGCGCACCAAGGCCTTCCTGATCTCCACCCTGCTGCTGCCGGTGTTCATGCTGGCGATGGCGGTGCTGCCGGCGCTGCTGATGAGCAGTGGCGACCACACCACCCGCGTGGCAGTGGTGGACGCGTCCGGCAGCGGCCTGGGTCAGCCGGTGGTGGCCGCGCTCAAGGTCGCTACCATCGGCCACGGCAGGGCCGTCAGGCCGCGCTACGACGTGACGCTGTTCCAAGCCACCGCAGCGAACCTCGCACAGGTGCGCGACGGCCTGATCGCCAAGGCCGGATTCGCCAAGGGCAACGAACAGCATGGCTGGGACGGCGTGCTGGTGCTCGATGCCGACACCCTCGCCAGTGGCAAGCTGCACTACTACGGCGACAATGTCAGCTCGCCCGAAGGCATGAACCGGCTGCAGCGCGACATCTCCAAGGCGCTGGCCGGCGTGCGGCTGGCGCATGCCGGAGTGGACCAGTCGCTGGTCGCCAAGGCGATGGCGCCGGCGGACATGGACACCGCCAAGGTCACCGACGGCAAGCTCACCGGGGAGAGCGGCGAGGCCTCGTTCGCGCTTGCCTACGCGATGGGCTTCATCCTCTACATCGCGATTATCTCCTACGGTAGCCGCACACTCACCTCGGTGATCGAGGAGAAGAACTCGCGCATCATGGAGGTGCTCACCTCCTCGCTCACCCCGTTCCAGATGCTGATGGGCAAGGTGCTTGGCGTGGGGCTGGCCGGGCTAACCCAGATGGCGATCTGGGTGGGCACCGCGTTCGCGCTCGGCGGCCAGGGTCCGCACCTCGCCGGGGCGTTCGGCATGGGTGCCGAGGCGGCAGGCAAGTTCGCCATTCCCAGCGTGCCGCCGATGCTGCTGGTGGTGTTCCTGCTCTATTTCACGCTGGGCTTCCTGATCTACGGTTCGCTGTACGCGGCGATCGGTGCCATGTGCAACACCATCCAGGAGGCGCAGCAGTACGCCGTGTTCGTCACCATGAGCATCCTGGTTGGCTTCATGTCGATGTTCGGCCTGATCAACGACCCCTCGGGCGCGCTAGGTACCACGATGTCCTTCATCCCGCTGTTCGCCCCGTTCACCATGCCCGTGCGCTGGTCGATGACCGCGGTGCCGCCGCTGCAGCTCGCGCTGTCGCTGAGCCTGATGATGCTGGGCCTGCTCACCTGCGTGTGGCTGGCCGGGCGCATCTACCGCACCGGCATCCTGATGTACGGCAAGAAGCCCACGTGGGGCGAGTTGTGGCGGTGGATCCGGGCGTGACGCGGGGGGCGAGGTGAGCAAGCGTGAGGATAACTCTTGCTCCGATCAGGTAACTGAGGGGTATGTAGGAGGCTATTGCTTCGGAATAACGCTGAGGGTGGACACCATGATGAAACAACTCTTCATGTCCGCCCTTGTCGTGGCCGCCAGCCTTCTCGCACCAACGGCTCGGGCGGGCATGGTCTGCTGGCTCCATAGCGCTACCCCGCAGACCGACTCGGCGAAATTGGTATTCGCCGACCCACCCTATTTCGTGGAAGTCACACACCGCAACGGCATTCGGACCCAAATCAAAGCCTCGTCGCCCGGGCCCATGACCGTGGACCTTCGCGTGGGCGAAGACATTCTGGTCACCCAGGGACTCCATGGCAGCTGCCAGATCAAGGTCACGCGCGTCCATCAGCGATTGCAACTGACAGTCATCGAGGAGGTCGGCATGCCCGGAATGTCGCTTGATAAGTCTGTCAAGCTGTTGGCAGCACGTGCGGACGGTCGCTTTCATGAGGTCCATGCCGATTCGGCGGACAAAGGCCGACCGCAGCATCGCTGAACCACACAATCATCGGGTGCTCCGTTTAGAGTTGCCGCCGCGACAGCGGACAAGCAAGCCGCGAGCTGCAGAGATCGACCCGAAGCGGACACTTTAGAAACTGAACCTGACCTCGTTCTTTGGCACAAGAGTTGTTGCTAAACATAATAATGCAAAATACC
Organism: Rhodanobacter sp.; assembly: GCA_027450005.1. Taxonomy (GTDB): domain Bacteria; phylum Pseudomonadota; class Gammaproteobacteria; order Xanthomonadales; family Rhodanobacteraceae; genus Rhodanobacter_A. The sequence continues at coordinate 9,870 of DAIDKO010000132.1, forward strand.
CGTGCCACCCTCAACATAACTTGCATGATCGCGCTACTGTGTACGGCGTGTGCAGATAGAAACGTGAGTGAAGTTCAGAAGTCCGAGGCTACCTATTCCAATGCCACGGCCTCCAAGATCATCGACCTTGCCATACGCAAGCAGATGGAGTTCATAGCGGCTGACGAAGCTAAGTCAAAAGCCTTTCCACTGTGCCCGCCCGGCAATTCCAACTCTCCATGCAGACTTCCGCTTCCGACGGTTACTCGGCTACTTGTGCATCGTGAGTCGGTTCCTCGAGGTTTCTGCCTCGGTCTGCCAAATTTTTCAGTCAAACTAGTGAGTGGCTCAAACGCTACTGCGGGCCCTGGTGAATCGGAGGTCAGCGTGGCGGACTTCGCGCCTCAGGACGATGGATCTGTACGAGTCGTGCTGGTCTATCACACCTACGCGTTTATAAGCACGCTTACGGCCGTCTATGTTGCAACGAAACATAATGGTGCATGGTCTGTTCGTTCGGCAGGTAGCTTCTCCGTCCCTTAACTCCAGTGTTGCATCGACCGGTCGAATCCGCCGCCGGTTCCTGCCGGTGGCTCACACTCATCTGCGTGAGCGCCATAGCCGAACAGCTCAGCCGAACAACTCGTACTGCGCTGCATAGCGGTCAGCTTCAACGAAGCCGGCCAGCCCCACACCGACGAGGCGGTAGAGCGCGTCGGCGGGGCGTTCCACCCGTTCGCGCAAGGCGCAGGCGATCTCGGCCAGTTGGTGCTCGGAAGCCGGGCGCTGGGTGGGTGTGAGGTTGCGTGTGAGGGTGTGGAAGTCGGCGGTCTTGAGCTTGAGCACCACGGTGCGCGCGATGCGGCCCTCGTCGGCCTCACGCTGGTGCGCGGCCCAGGTCTTGCCGGCGAGCCGGCGGATGTGCGGTTCCAGTTCGTCCAGCGTCAGGTCGTGCTCGAAGGTGTCTTCGGCGGAGACCTGCAGGGTGGGGCGGTCCGGCGTAACCGGGTGCTCGTCGATGCCCAGCGACAGCTCGTGCAGGCGCCGGCCCCAGCGGCCGAAGCGTTGTTCCAGGTCCTCGGCGGCGAAGGCGCGCAGGTCGCCCACGGTGGCCAGGCCCAGCGCGGCGAGCTTGCCTTCCATCACCTTGCCTACGCCGGGCAGGCGGCCGATCGGCAGCGGCGCGAGGAAATCCAGCACCTCGTGCGGACGCACCACGAACAAGCCGTTGGGCTTGCGGAAATCCGAGGCGATCTTGGCGAGAAACTTGTTGGGCGCTACGCCGGCGGAGGCGGTGAGCTGCGTCTCCTCGCGGATCGCCGCGCGGATCGCCGCGGCGGTAGCGGTGGCCGAGGGTAGGCCTGTCTTGGTTTCGGTGACGTCGAGGTAGGCCTCGTCCAGCGACAGGGGTTCGATCAGCTCGGTGTGCCGCGCGAAGATCTCGCGTATCAGCCGCGACACCGCCTTGTAGCGCGCGAAGTCCGGCGGCACGAAGATCGCATGTGGGCACAAGCGCTCCGCGCGCACCGCCGGCATCGCCGAGCGCACGCCGAACTTGCGCGCCTCGTAGCTGGCTGCGCACACCACCGAACGCGCCCCTCGCCACGCGACCACCACTGGGCGGCCGCGCAGCGAGGGATCGTCGCGCTGCTCGACCGACGCGTAGAACGCGTCCATGTCGACGTGGAGTATTTTGCGCGGGGGAGTGGGCACGGTGCAGACGATTCTAGAGCCTGCCCGCGGCGTGGCCTACGGGCGCCGCACGCGTGCGGCGAGCCGTTCAGCATAGCGTTCGGCGGCGTCGGGCCGGGCCGCGAGGTGCAGGAAGGGCTCGATCAGCTCCGCCTCCATCAGCAGGAAGCGCCCGTCCTGCATCACGCCGTCGATGCGCGCATAGACGGTGTCGGCGTGGCCGGCGCGAGCCACGGCGGCCAGCACGGCCTGCGCCGCGGTGAGCGCAGGCTCGGATGCTTCGGCTAGTTCCGCGCTGCCGCCGTGTTCGCCCTGCACGCGGTAGTCGCCGGGCTTCGGTCGCTTGCGCACGGCGTGGCTGAAGTCGCCGTCGAAAAACAGTAGTGACCATTCGCCGTCACGCTGGATTTCGGCCACGAACGGCTGCACCAGCCAGTCGCCCTCGGGCAGCGAGGCGACGGTCTGCGCGAACGCTGCATCGCCTGCAGTACCGCGCAGCGTGCGCCATGCGCCACCGCTCACCGTGGGTTTCACCACCACCTCCTGTGCCGATAGGGCCTGCAGCATCGCGGGCAGCTCGGTCGTGTGCGCCAGTCGCGTGGGGATGATCTCCACGCCGAGCCGGGCCAGCTCCAGCAGGTAGCGCTTGTCGCTGTTCCAGCGCAGCAGACGGCTGTCGTTGACAGTGGGCACACCCAGTGCGTCGAGCTTATCCAGCCAATGCAGGAATTCGGGGTAGCGCTGAAAGTAGTCCCACACGGTGCGCACCAGTACGGCGTCGAAGCGTGACCAGTCCACGTCCGGGTCGTTCCAGGTGCAGGGCACGCCATGTACGCCGAGGCGGGCGAGCGTCGCGACGAAGTGCGCATCATCGGGATGCACGCCGGGATGGGCGGCGTCGGTGGCAAGAGCCAGGTGTGTGGACATGCGAACCGTCTCGGTATCGAGGGCGCCCTTGTCGACGAGGATCACGGTCCGAGCGTGGCGGATGGCTCCGTCGCAGCGCCCCTCGACACGGACTGAGCGGCTCGAATGCCGACGCAACAGGGAGGATCGTCAGGCAATGCGTGATGCGCATTCTTCGGTGGCCCGTGGGCGGCTGTCAATCAGGCGTATGCTGGGGCGTGTACCTACTGTCGCGATGGAGGCCCCATGCTTTTCGATTCGATCCATGCCGGGCCGTCGATGCTTGCCGCCTTTCTCGCCTCGCTGGTGGAGTGCGTGGAAGCGTTAACCGTGGTGCTGGCGGTGGGTACGGTACGCGGCTGGCGCAGCGCCCTGGCCGGTAGCGCGGCGGCGCTGCTGCTACTGCTGTTACTGGTAGTTGTACTGGGTCGCGCACTTGGTCGCGTCCCGCTGCATGGCCTGCAACTGGTGGTCGGTGCCTTGTTGCTGCTGTTCGGCATGCGTTGGTTGCAGAAGGCCGTGCTGCGCGCGGCGGGCGCGCTGCCGCTGCACGACGAGGTGGCGATCTACACGCGCGAGGTGCAGGCCTTGCGTGGCCAGGCCGCGGCGGCGCACGCATGGGACCGGCTGGCCTTCGCTACCGCGCTCAAGATCACCTTGCTCGAAGGCGTCGAAGTGTTGTTCATCGTGCTCTCCTTCGGCGCGAGTCATCCCGGCCTGCTGTGGCCCGCCAGCCTCGGTGCGCTGGCCGCGCTGCTGATGGTGATCGCGTTGGGCGTCGTGGTGCATCGCCCGTTGGCGCGCGTGCCGGAAAACACGCTGAAGTTCGCGGTGGGCGTGATCCTCTCCGCGTTCGGCACGTTCTGGGCCGGCGAAGGCATGGGCTATGCGTGGCCCGGCGGCGATGGGGCGCTGCTTGGTCTGGTCGGCGGATTCCTCGCGGTGTCCCTGTTGAGCGTGCAGTGGCGCCGTTGTCAGTCCCTGGCTGGCGCGAGGAAGCTCGCTCGATGAGCTGGCTGCGTGCGGTGCTGTCGGAACTGTGGGGCCTGTTCGTCGACGACGGCAGCTACGCACTGGCCATCGTGGTATGGCTGCTGCTGGCATGGCGGGCGCTGCCGCTGCTTGGCCTTGGTGGCGGTTGGGATGCGCTGGTCTTCGCGGCGGGCCTGCTGGCGATCCTGGCCGGGAGCGTGTTGCGCCGCGGGCCAAATTAGTTGTCTTCCCAGAACACCTCGACCGCGTCGGCGTTCATGAAACCCCAGATCGGCGTGCCCAGCCGTACCAGGCCGTTGCGGATGCGATGGGTGGATTCGTCGTATGCCGAGATGCGATAGACAAGCTGGTACTTCGAGGTGGTGAACCACATCGACAGCGGCAAGAAGCCCCAGTTTTGCCGGGCGTGCAGGATGCGCAGGCCATTGGCCTGGGCCCATTCCTGCAGGAGTGCCCTGGCATTCCTGTAATGGCGCCAGCTTAGCCAGACGCCCGCGGCGATCAGCAGCACGAATAGCAACGGTGTGGTTCGGGCCATTGCCACGCTCCCCCATGGATTCCCATGTGCAGCGTGAGCCGTGTCTTGCGTCCGTGCAAGCCGTCCCGGACGATGGGGACTGGTCGAACCCCCGCCGACCATGCCAAGGTTGCCTAATGACGACGGCTGACAGCTCACCGGCCTACCTGCGCCGCCTTGGCGTGTGGGATGGCGCCATGATCGTGGTCGGTGGCGTGATCGGCGCCGGGATCTTCCGCACCCCGGCCACGGTGGCCGAGCGCACGGCCTCGGGCCTGCCGCTGCTGGCGCTGTGGGTGCTGGGCGGACTGCTAACGCTGACCGGCGTGCTGTGCTACGCCGAGCTCGGTTCGCGGCGACCGCAGGCCGGCGGCATCTACCTTTACCTGCGCGAAGCCTTCGGCATGCTGCCGGCCTTCCTGTTCGGCTGGACGATGGCGTTGATCAACTATCCCGGCAGCGTGGCGGCGGTGGCGATCACCTTCGCCGACTACTTGTGCGAGGCCGCGGGGCTATCCACCGAATGGGTGACGCCGGTGGGCGTGGCGGCCATCGTGTTCATCGTGGGGGTGAACTTCACTGGCATCCGCGCTGGCGCGATGCTGCAGAACGTCTTCGCTGTGCTGAAGCTGGCGGCGGTGGCGTTGCTGGTGGCGGTGGGCCTAGTGCTGGCGCACGGGCACCTGGGCGGCGTACTGGCGAGCGACACGACGCGCACGGTCTCCCATGGCGCCTTCGTGGGCGCGCTGCTGCCGGTGCTGTTCACTTACGGTGGCTTCCATTACCTCAACGATCTTGCCGGCGAAGTGCGCGACCCGCAGCGCACCCTGCCGCGCGCACTGCTGCTGGGCATGCTCGGCGTAGTGGCGGCCTACGTGCTGGCCAATATCGCCTACCTCACCGGCATGGGGCACGCTGGACTGGCAGCTAGCACCGCGCCCGCGGCCGACCTGATGCATCGTCTGTTCGGCACCGCCGGCGAGAAGGTGATGGCCATCGGCATCGCCTGCTCCACCTTCGGCTACTGCAGCATCGCCATCGCCGGCGGCGCGCGCGTGCTGCAGACGATGGGCGCGGACGGCGCGCTGTTCCGTGCGGTGGGTCGCATCGACCCGTTGAGCCGCGCGCCGCGCGTGGCGCTGGCGCTGCTGGGCGGCTGGACCATCGTGCTGATGCTGTGGGGTAGCTTCGGCCAGCTAGTGGACTACACCACAGTGGGCGAGTGGCTGGGCCATGCCTTCGGCATCGGTACGCTGTTCTGGTACCGTTGGAAGTTCGTGGACGAGCCGGCGCCGTACCGCGTGCCGTGGTTCCCGCTGATGCCGCTGGTGTTCGTTCTCACCGTGCTTGGCGTGATCGTGGCGACGGCGGTTTCCTCACCGCACGACGCCGGCATGAGTCTGCTGATCATCGCGCTCGGTGCGCCGGTGTACTGGTTGTGGCAATCATTGCGGAGGCGAGTGGCATGAAGCGGATCTGGCTGGCGGGTGTCGTTGCGCTGTTCACCACAAACGCAATGGCGGTGGAGGCGATGAAGGTGGTGGATCTGGCCGCGGCATCGGCCCATCCTGGGCTGCAACACGTTGCGCGGGCCGTCCTCACGGAGGCTGCACAGGATGGCTTGAAGCAGCAGCGCTACACCTTTCAGCCGGCCGTTCAACCGCAAGTTGTGGTGGCGCCTGCGCAGGGCGTGTGGAACTGGCAGGGGCAGGGCGAGCTGCACTTGCGCGTGCAGAACCCGATGCCGTGGGCGGTGACCCTGGTGGTCGATATCGACGGCGCGGGTACGAAACAACACCTGCACGCTGTGGTGGGCTTGCCCGCCGGCCCCGCGCAGACTCTGGTGGTGCCGCTGCGTGCCGTCTCGCCGCTGACTTTCGGCATGCAGGCCGGGCCGACCCGTCCGTTCGATGACCACGGCCGGACCGTGCTGGTGGCGAACACCGTGGCGGGCTCGCTCGATCTCTCGGCGGTTCATGACGTGCGGCTCTCGGTACCGGCGCCGCAAGCCGCGCAATCCCTGCTGTTCGGCCGCATGGACGTGGTGCCGGGCGAAGCCGCGCTGTACGATGCCTATACCGGCATCGTCGACCGCTACGGCCAGTTCACGCGCGAAGAGTGGCCGGAAAAGGTCACCGACGATGCCGCGCTGCGCGCTGCCGCCCACCGCACGCCACAACGCGCCGGATTGCCCGGCGACGAGGACCGCTACGGTGGACGCCTGGATGTGCATTTGCAGGCGACCGGCTGGTTCCACACCCAGAAGGCCGAGGGTCGCTGGTGGCTGGTCACGCCGGACGGCCATGGCTTCTTTTCGCTGGGTGTGAACACCGTGAAGGCCGACGATACCCGCACTTATGTCCAGGGTCGTCGGTACATGTTCCGCGACCTGCCGCCGGATCGCGGGGCGTGGGTGGCGTTCTACGGTACCGGCGACAACCGCAATGCGCACCAGGGCGCGGGTGCAGGTCGTTGCTGCGACCATGGGCAATGGTTCGACTTCTATGCCGCCAACCTGTATCGGGCAGATGGCGCGGAATGGCTGGCCGCGTGGCGCAAGCGTACCTTGGCGCGGCTGCAGGCTTGGGGCTTCAATACCATCGCCAACTGGAGCGACCCCGCACTGGACGCGCTGGACAAGATGCCGTACACGCGTGAGGTGGATATCCGCGGCGATTTCGGTGCCGTCGCCACCGGCTATGACTGGTGGGGCTACATGCCTGATCCATTCGATCCGCGGTTCGCACCGGCAGCGGACGCGGCGGCGGCAAGGGCCACGCGTGGCGTGCGCAATGATCCATGGTTGCTGGGCTATTTCGCCGACAACGAGTTGTCATGGGCTATCTGGGGCCCGAAGGGTCACTGGGCGCTTGCCATCGGAACCCTGCATGGCACGGCGCACAGTGCGGCCAAGCAGGCGTTCATCGCCGACCTGAAGAAAAAATACGTGACCCCGGACAAGCTCGCGGCGGCTTGGGGCATCGCCTTGACCTCGTGGAATGCGCTGAACGCCACCAACTTTCCTGCGCCCACGCCGAACGCAGCGCATCCTGCCATCGCCGACGACTACAGCGCCTGGCTGACCCGGTATGCGAACCGGTACTTCCGCATCGTCGCCCAGGCGATCCATCGCCACGATCCGCACCATCTCTATCTGGGAAGCCGCTTCGCGGTCAAGACGCCCGAGGCCGTCGCGGCGTGTGCCAAGTACTGCGATGTGGTGAGCTTCAATATCTACGCTGACGTGCCGCAGCATGGTTTTGACACGGCGGCGATGCGCAAACTGGACAAGCCGGTACTGATTTCCGAGTTCCATTTCGGTTCCGACGACCGCGGCCCGTTCGGCAAGGGCGTGGTGTCGGTGGCGAGCGAGGCGCAACGCGGTCAAGCCTACGCACACTACCTGCAGGCCGCGGCGAGCGATCCGGAGATCGTAGGCACGCACTGGTTCGAATACGTGGATGAGCCGGTGACCGGCCGCCTGCTGGATGGTGAGAACGGGCACTTCAGCCTGGTCGGCATCACGGACATTCCGTTTGCGGGTTTTGTCAAGGCGGTACGCAAGGCCAACGCGCAGGTGCAGGCCGGGTTTTGACGCCATGAATGCGCGCGCCATTCGTTCTTGTCGTGGTCGTCCATGTGTCTGATTGCCTTCGCCTGGCAGTCGCACCCACGCTGGCGGCTGGTGCTGGCGGGCAATCGCGACGAATTCCATGCACGGCCCAGCACAGCGCTGGCGCGCTGGAGTGATCGGCCGATCGTCGGCGGGCGCGATCTCGAAGCCGGCGGCACGTGGTTGGGCGCAACCGATGCGGGCCGCTGCTGCGTGGTCACCAACGTGCGCGATCCGCGCGATCCGCAGGTAGGCGCCTCACGCGGGCTGCTCGCTACCGACTACCTGGCGGGCGACGCGGACGCCGCGACGCATGCGCAGGCGCTGCTGGCCAACGCGGCCGGCTACCGCCCGTTCAACCTGCTCACCTTCGACGCGCAGGCAGCGTTCTATCTTGGCAACCGTCCCGAACCGCGCGCCGGGGCGGTGACGCCCGGCGTGCACGGCCTTTCAAATGCCGACTTCGACACGCCGTGGCCGAAGACGCGTGCGCTGATGGCGCGTCTCGAAGCATGGCTGGCCGAAGGCGACGGCGAGGATTTCGCGCCGCTGTTCGAAGCGCTCGCCGACGAGCGGCAGGCGCCGGATGCCGATCTGCCTGATACTGGCATCAGCCTGCCGCGCGAGCGCTGGCTGTCCTCCGCCTTCATCCGTGGCAGCGAGTACGGCACCCGTGCCAGCACCGTGGTGGCGATCGCCCGCGAGGGCCGCGGTGTGATCGTGGAGCGTCGCTTCGGTCCCGAAGGCCGCGTCCTCGGCGAAAGCCGACTGGTGATCGGTGCGTTGGCCGCTAAAGCCTGATGGCGTGCACCTACGCGGCGGTGCGCGGCAGACCGCCTTATCCCGGACGACATTGCGGCTAGCGTCGACGGCACCTTCCGCAGCGGCTGCGTCGCATGCACACGGTTTGCCTGCAGTCGGTGGCCCGGCGCGCGACACAGCTGGCTGCGGTGGATGCGTCCGATCCGGCGCGCTATGTCCCGCTCAGCTGCTGGCAATCCGCGCCGGGCTGCGAGCAGAAGTTTCTGGCGCGGCTGACCTGGCTGGTCGGCAGGGTCTGTGCGTGGCGGGCCTCAGCGCAGGTAACTGGCAGGCGCTGGCGGACGCCGGCCTGGTCCATGGCCTGCTGGACTGGATGGAGGTCGAGCCGGAGCAGCTCGCAACGGTACCGGGTTGGGACGCTAACCATGTCGCTGCACTCGCGCGGGCTTTCGCCGATGCGCACGGACGGCCTTTCGGCGACTGGCTGCGTGCGTTGGTTGCGCCCGGCGCCGCGGTCGGTGCGGGCGAGGATTGGGCCGCGCTCACGCTCCAGGGTGGAAGTGGCTGGCGCAGGCTCGGCGTGAGTGCGGCGGGTGCCAGGCAACTTGCTGCTTTTTCGCCAACCCTGAGGCGCGCTCGCTGGTCGCCGAACGGCAACTGGCGGGCGTGCAAGGCTTCTGAGCGGGGCGCTCAGCCGCCGAACTCGCCGTCGACGTAGAACCAGCGTCCCGCCTCGAGCACGAAGCGGCTGATCTCGTGTTGACGCTGTACGCGGCCCCCGCCAAGCCGGTAGCTGGCCACGAATTCGACGATGGCATGCTCGTCGTCGACGCGCTGTTCGCGGCGCACCTCCAGGCCCAGCCAGGTCGGCGCCGGCTGCTGCACGGCCAACCGCAACGATGCGGGGCGGGTGTTGGCATGCCAGCTGGCCAGCAGGTAATCCTCGCGCTTGAGCACGTAGGCGCTGTAGCGCGAGCGCATCAGCTGCGCGGCGCTGGCGGCGAGCGCCGCGCCGTCATGTAGTGGGCCGCAACAGTTGGCGTAGCCAGCGGGGCTACCGCAGGGGCAGGGCGTGAGCGTGTCGATCGCCTTCAAGGCGGTCAGGCGGGCCTGCCGCGCAAAACGCGGGCCGGCAACATCAGCAGCGCGCCGAGGAAGGCGAACACCGCGCTCACGGTGATGCCCACCAGCCGGAACGGCAGGCACACCAGCCACACGATGGGGTACAGCACCAGCGCAAGAAGGGCGAGCGGCCAGCAGAACACCAGCAGCACCAACCAGAGCAGGAAGGCGGACATGGCGCGACCTCGCGGTGGAAGAGTGTCTGCAGTCTAGCGCAATCCGCGGCAGCTGCGCAGATGGCTTTTGGGAGGGCGCCGTGCGGCGGCTACATCACCGGCTTCACGCCGATCAGCAATGCATGCAGCCATAACGCGAAAGCCGCCCATGCCGTGACGCCGGCGACGATGGTGATGACCGTGCCCTTGGTCGTGCCGGGCGGATAAGTGGTGCCCTCGCGGTTGTCGCGTCGGCGCGAGGCGGCGAACAGCAGCACCGACCACAGCAGGAACGCGCCGAAAAGCAACGCGTCGTGCAGCATGCCGGCCGCGAGCAGGTGACCGAACGCCCATGTCTTCACTGCCAGCACCTGCGGGTGGTGGAGCCGCGCCTTGATGCCATTGCGCGGCACCCGCGCGGCGGCGAGCAAGACGAAGGCCACCAAGGTAAACAGTGCGTTGAGTCGGATCAGCCAGACGGGGGGCGAATACAGCAGCACCGGTGTGTGCCGGGCCAGCCCGAAGCCCCAGCAGATCAGCACGAAGCCGAGCAGCGATACCAGCGAATACAGCGCTTTCCAGCGTCTCGCACCCAGTCGTGCGACCTGTCGCGTGCGCCAGTCGTCGGCGACGATGCGCAGCGAATGCAAACCGAGGAACAGCACGAGGCCAAGGATCAGCACGAACATGGCGGCTACCTTGCGGGATGATGGCCGGCTGAGTGTAGGCGGCCGGCCGCCGTTACGCACGCATCGGCGGCGCGGCAAGCTCCTCCACGCGCACGGCGAGCACGACGGCGCCCGCGGCCAGCACGAGGCGGTCGCCGTCGGGCAGCCAGTATTCGTCCGCGCGCACCGTGCCTGCCGCGCAGTCGAACGCGCCACGTGCGCAACAGACCAGTACGACATCCGCGCCGAGGCGATGCTCTCCGGCCGTGCGCCACACCTCGATATGGCCGCGCGCGCGGCCGCGGCGCAGCATCAGGTTGAAGTCGCGGCTAGGGCCGCCGGCCAGCGCCACCGCCACGCCCATCTCGCCGGGGAACGCGTACGGCTCACAGGGGGCGGTGAGCTCGTGGCGAGTGCCGTCGTCCATCGTCATGGCGAAGCCATCGCCGGCCAGCAGCGCGATCACGCGGTCGACGCCGGGGAATGCGGAGAACGGCAGGGCGCTCTCGACCTCAGCGACGCTCACTCGCCACCGGAAATCGTCCATCGCCGCGCCCGTGGGATGGACCAGCAGCTCGCGCGTGCGGCCGTGGCCGTTCTTCCACGGCCGGGCAGGGCAGTCGGCGAGTCGGACGATGGGCATGGCGCGCTTCGAGCTTTCGGGAAAGGCCGCATGGTAGCGGCGCAAGCGTGCCAGTCCACTAGTTTCCGTCGCCCCATGCGGCATACCTTCGGCGTCGCTTCAGAGACGGCTGTCAATTCCTGCGTGAGCGGCGATGTCGCGCCATCCCTCATCGCGACCGTGCCGGGAGGACTGCTCGTGTCGTTGATCGCTCCCAATCGCTAACGTTATTGACCCCTGGTGTGCCGGCCGTTCGACGAACGGTTCGGATACACCGCTCTCGTTCAGCAGCCGGTTCCCGCGCCGCGAGATCACTGCCTCGATCGGGCGCTACCAGCGCATCGACGATGGATGCCTGATCCCGGCTTGCGCCGGGATTGTGGGTAAAAGGGATTTTTACCGAATCTACGGCTTGTTCTTCAGCAGATCCCGGATCTCGGTGAGCAGGGCTACGTCGGCGGGGGGCGCGGCAGGGGCCTCCTCCTTCTTCTTCTGCAGCCTGTTCATGACCTTGATGAGCATGAAGATCGCGAAGGCGACGATGATGAAGGTGATGATGGTATTGATGAAGCTGCCGTAGTTGATTGCGACTGCGGCGATCTTGTGCTTGGGGTCGCTGTCGTCGGCGGGCCGAAGCACCCACTTCATCGCGGAGAAGTCGATGCCTCCGGTAAGCATGCCGATCGGCGGCATGATCACGTCGCTGACCAACGAGCTGACGATCTTGCCAAACGCGCCGCCGATCACGATACCGACGGCCATGTCCAGCACGTTCCCACGCATGGCGAACGCCTTGAATTCCTGCAGCATGCTCATTGCTGTACTCCCCGAGAGTGATAGGCCGGATGGCAGGCGAAACTCTAGCGCAGCGGGCGCTGCTTCGGCTCGACGCCGGGGCGCGTCTCAGGCAATGAGGCCGTCGAGGCTGGCGTAACGGACCAGTTCGGCGTGGAAGCGGTCGCCACGCTCCAGCGCAGCGACGCCGGCCGGCGTACCTGTGAATACCAGGTCGCCGAGCTGGAGCTCGAACAGCGTGGAGAGTGCGGCAAGGATGTGCGGCACGTCATGGATCATCTCACCCAGCCGTGTGTGCTGGCGCTGCGCGCCATTCACGCTGAGGCGCAGCTCGGTGTCCGGGCCGGGTAGCGCGCCGTCGAGCCTGTGCAGCGCCGACACCGGCGCGGAATGGTCGAACGCCTTGGCGACGTCCCAGGGATGGCCCTTGGCCTTGGCCTGCGCCTGCAGGTCACGACGGGTGAGGTCCAGCCCCACGCCCACGCCCCACACCAGCGATGCGGCGCGCTCCACCGGCACGTCGCGGCCACCTGCGCCCAGTGCCAGCACCATCTCAACTTCGTGGTGCAGCTCGCTGGTGGCGGAGGGGTAGGGCACGTCGGCGCCATCGGCCACCACCGCATCGGCGGGCTTGCAGAAGAACATCGGCCGGCCGGGTTCCACGGCCGCACCCATTTCCTTCGCGTGCTCGGCGTAGTTGCGACCGATGCAGAACACGCGACGGATCGGGAAGCGCTGGGGGCTGCCGAGAATCGGCAGGCTGGGCACGGGAGGCGGGGCGAAGGCGTATTCCATGGACGCGAGTCTAATGCGGGCGCGGATGCGGGTGGAATCGGGGGCCGGACATCGGGTCCATAGCCGTTGACGGAAATCCGGTGGAACGGTGTTGAATGTCGCGGGTGCCGTCCGTCGCCCCCATCAAGAAGCGGAGCGAGGGCGACGGTGCAGGCGACGGCGGGCGACTGCATGGAAACGGTGCGCGTGCGAACATTGCGTGCCGCGCGCGCCGAGGCAATGCCCTCGATTGCTGCGGTGGGATGACATTTGTCATCGCCATCGGTTGATAACCGCCCGTGGCCACGAGGGACATGGGAGCGCTACGGTGTCGTGCATCAAGGAGCCACGGGGATGACGGTGAGCCAAGCCGAGTTGCTGAAGGAACTGCGCATCGCGAAAGAGCAGCGCGACGATCATGGCCAAGGTCCGATACGCTGGCCATGGATCGTGCTAGCCTCGCTGGCGCTGGTCGGTGCCGGCGCATGGTGGACGATGGGTCATCGGGCGATCGCCGTGCGGACCGCCGTCGTGGTATCGCCAGCCAGCGATCCGGGCGCTGGCGCGGTACTCCAGGCCACGGGCTACGTTACCGCGCGCCGGCAGGCCACGGTATCGGCACAGATCACCGGCACGCTCACCGCGGTCCTCATCGAGGAGGGCGACCACGTGAGGAAGGGCCAGGTGCTGGCCCGGCTGGACGACAGCGCCTACCGGGCCGCGCTGGACGCGGCGCGGGCGCAGGCCGCCGCGGCGCATGCGCTGGTGGCGCAATACCAGGCCCAGCTGGCGCAGAACCTGCGCGACGCCGCACGCCAGCAATCGCTGGCTGCGCAGGGGCTGGTGTCGAGGCAGGTCGCCGAGCAGGCGCGCACGCTGGCCGAAACCACGCGTGCGCAGCTGGTCGCGCAGCAGAAGAGCGCGGTTTCGGCCGATGCGCAAGTGGCCGAAGCGCGGGTGAACTTCGACTACTGCGTGATCCGCGCGCCGTTCGACGGCGTAATCACCACCAAGGACGCCCAGGTGGGCGAGATCGTCTCGCCGTTCTCGGCCGGCGGCGGCTTCACCCGCACCGGCATCGGCACCATCGTCGACATGGATTCGCTGGAAGTGGACGTGGACGTCAACGAGGCCTACATCGGCCGCGTGAAGCCGGACATGCCCGCCGAGGCCGTGCTCGATGCCTACCCGGACTGGAAGATCCCCACCCACGTGATCGCCATCGTGCCTGCCGCCGACCGCGGCAAGGCCACGGTGAAGGTGCGCGTGGCGGTGGAGCGCAAGGACGCGCGCATCGTGCCCGACATGGGCGTGCGGGTGTCCTTCCTCGAACAGAAAACCGCCAACGTGGCGCAGGCGCCGAAGGGCGTGCTGGTGCCGGCGAATGCGATCGTGCAGCGCGACGGTCGCAGCGTGGTATTCGTGGTTGCCGGCGGCAAGGCGGCGCTGCGCGCCGTCCAGCCTGCGGCGCAGGACCTCGGCGACATGAAGCTGATCCCTGACGCGCTGCAGCCGGGCGATACGGTGGTGCTGTCGCCGCCGGCGGCACTGCGCGACGGCACCAACGTGACTTTACAAAAGGCGTCACCCTGATTGCCGTACCCGCACGGGCGGGTGCGCCGCCGATCCTTGTATTCGGGCAACATCCATCGGAGCCATGCCATGGGCACACAGGTCCAGATCCGCGACCTCTCCAAGGTTTACGAGCGCGGCACGCAGAAGGTCGAGGTGCTTCACCACATCAACCTCGAGATCGCCGAAGGCGACTTTCTCGCGCTGATGGGGCCATCCGGCTCGGGCAAGACCACCCTGCTCAACCTGATCGGTGGCCTCGATTCGCCCAGTGCCGGCAGCATCAGCGTGGCCGGCTCGCGCATCGATCAGCTCGGCAGCGGCGCACTGGCGAAGTGGCGCGCATCCAACGTCGGTTTCGTGTTCCAGTTCTACAACTTAATGCCCATGCTCAGCGCGCAAAAGAATGTGGAGCTGCCGCTACTGCTCACCAAGCTCTCCGGTGCTCAGCGCCGGAGGAATGCGGCTATCGCGCTGCAGCTGGTGGGCCTGGTCGAGCGCGCCTCGCACAAGCCCAGCGAGCTGTCCGGCGGTCAGCAGCAGCGCGTGGCGATTGCCCGAGCCATCGTCTCCGACCCGACTCTGCTGGTCTGCGACGAGCCCACGGGCGACCTGGACCGCCAATCGGCGGAAGAGGTGCTGGGCCTGTTGCGTATGCTCAACCGCGAGCACGGCAAGACCATCGTGATGGTCACCCACGACCCCAAGGCCGCGGAATACGCCAACCACACCCTGCATCTGGACAAGGGCGCCCTCGTCGAACAAGTGACCGCTTGAGGACGACGCCATGAAATACTTCCACCTGATCTGGGCCGCGCTGTTCCGGCGCAAGACCCGCACCATCCTCACCCTGGTGTCGATCGTCGCGGCCTTTCTTCTGTTCGGCATGCTGGATTCGGTGCGCTCGGCCTTCGACAGTAGCAGCCACGAACTGGCCGGCACGCAACGGCTTATCACGTCCTCACGCTACTCGATCATTCAGCCGTTGCCGCTGGCGTTGCGCGACCAGATTGCACTGATACCGGGCGTGCGTGCGGTGGCCTACGCCAACTGGTTCGGCGGGCAGTTCCAGGACCCAAAGAATTTCGTCTTTTCCTATGCGGTGAGCCCTGACTACCTCGATGTCTATCCTTCCATCCACCTGGCGCCGGACCAGCGCAAGGCTTTTGACGATACGCGGACTGGCGTGGTCATCGGTCCGAAGTTGGCTGCGAAGTACCACTGGAAGGTTGGTGACAGGATTCCCCTGCAGTCGCAGATCTTTCCGCGGAAGAACGGAGACAAGACGTGGCCGCTCGACGTGGTCGGCATCTTCGACGTTGACCGGGATGACGCTAACGGCTTCGACCAGACGCTGCTCATGCACTGGAAATACTTCGACGAAGCCAATGCGTTCGGAGGTCACCAAGTGGGATGGTACGTCGTACAACTAAAGCATGCGGAGCAAGCCGATCAGGTATCTCGAGCCATCGACGCGCTCTCCGCGAATTCGGACCATGAGACCAAGACGCAAACCGAGCAGGCGTTCCAGGCTTCTTTCGCCAAGCAGTTCGGCGACGTCGGTCTGATCGTGGTGGCGATCATGGGTGCGGTGTTCTTCACCCTGATCCTGCTCACCGGCAACACCATGGCGCAGGCGGTTCGGGAGCGAACGTCGGAGCTGGCTATCTTGAAGACGATTGGCTTCTCGAGCGGCAGCGTGCTGCTAATGGTATTGGCCGAGTCGGTGTTGCTATTGCTGCTTGGTGGTGTGACTGGCTTGGGACTGGCGACCGTGATCGGGCCGGCACTTGGCAAGGGCAGCGGTGGCATGGTTCCAATTCGAGGAGTGAGCGCCATGAGCTGGGCGACTGGCGTAGGCTTGATGGTGGTCATTGGCCTGATTGTGGGTGCTCTTCCGGCGCTCAGCGGCATGCGCCTGAAGATTGTCGATGCGCTGGCCAGGCGCTGAGGAACGGCGGATGAACAAGACCTCAAACTTTCTGCTCGATCTCGTTCTGGTCGCTGGGCTGGGCGTCGCATTCGTCGTGTGGACGAAACTGGGCCTGACGTTCGTGCTGGCGATGGCGGTGCTGTTCGCGTGCTGGCTGGGCTTCAGTCGTGGTGGTCGCCAGTCCCTATCGATCGTCCGCATTGGCTTAAGCACCCTGGGTGGGCGTCTTGGAGCGGCATCGGTGATTGTGATTGGCATAGCTGGCGTAGTCGGGGTACTGGTGGCCTTGCTGGCGATGGGCGAGGGTTTCCAGGCTACGTTGCAGAAAACCGGTTCGGCGGACACAGCGATCGTTTTGCGCGGTGGATCCAGCGCCGAGCTCAATTCGGTGCTCGATCGCGACAGCGTGAATGTGATCGAGCAGGCCCCTGGTGTACAGCGCGATGCCAACGGTAAGCCGATCGCGTCGGCTGAAGAGGTGGTGGTCGCGAACCTGCCGAAGAAGGACGACCCGGCAGTATCGGCGAATGTCCAATTGCGCGGCGTGGGCAAAGGGGCATGGGAGCTACGGCCCAATGTCCGGATCATCGAGGGGCGGCGCTTCAAGCCTGGCCTTAGAGAGTTGATCGTCGGGCAGGGGGCGGCGCGCCAGTTTGCTGGCTTGGGGGTGGGGCACACCATTCGCCTAGCGGGCGAGGATTGGTCGATCGTGGGCCACTTTGCCGCGAATGATTCGCATGACTCCGAGCTGATGGGCGATCTCGAGACCGTTGCCTCGACCTATCGGCGTGGCAGCAGCGTTCAGTCGGTGACAGTCAAGCTGACCGCGCCTGCCGCGTTCGACACGTTCAAAGCAGCGCTATTGTCCGACCCGCGTTTGAAAGTGGAGGTGAGCACGACGCGGGACTACTACAGCAAGCAATCCGAGCAGCTGACTAAAATTCTGCGTATCGTGGGTTTTACGGTCGGCATCATCATGGCCATCGGAGCGATCTTCGGTGCGCTCAACACGATGTTCGCCGCGGTAACGGCGCGTGCGCGGGAAATTGCCACCTTGCGCGCCCTGGGTTTCCGTGGTGGTCCGGTGGTGGTGTCGATCCTGCTGGAGACCATGCTGCTGGCCCTGCTGGGTGGCGTTCTTGGCGCGGCGATTGTGTGGCTTGCTTTCAACGGTTACACGGCATCCACGCTTGGCAGCAACTTCAGTCAGGTCGTGTTCCAGTTCAAGGTCTCGGCAGACCTGATTACCACTGGCTTGCAGTGGGCGCTAGCCATCGGTTTTGTCGGCGGCCTGTTCCCCGCCGTGCGCGCCGCGCGCCTGCCGGTGACGACCGCCTTGCGCGAACTCTGAGGGAGTGAGTCGTACGGGAACGCGTAGGATGCGTTCCCGCGCGAATCACGGCATCACCGGTGGCACGTACTTCAGGGTGAGTCCCAGCAGCCACAGCAGGCCCAGCACCAGCGGCACGTGCACCACCAACTGCATGAAGGTGTAGCCCACCACGTCGCGGGCCTTCAGGCCCAGCACGCCGAGTAGAGGCAGCATCCAGAACGGGTTGATCAGGTTCGGCAGCGCTTCGGCGGCGTTATACACCTGCACCGCCCAGCCGAGATGCACGTGCAGGTCGTTCGCGGCCTGCATCACGTAGGGCGCCTCCACCAGCCACTTGCCGCCGCCGGACGGCACGAAGAAACCGAGGATGGCGGAGTACGCACCTATCACCGCGGGGAAGCTGTCGGTGCTCGCCACGTGCACGAACAGCTGCGACAGCCGGTGCGCCAGCGTGACGCCGCCCGTGCCCTGCACGTGGGTGAGCAGCGCGGCGATGCCGCCGTACAGTGGGAACTGGATTAGCACGCCGGCCGTGCTCGGCACCGAGCGTGCCACCGCGTCGAGGAAGCTGCGCGGACGCCAGTGCAGCAGCAGGCCCACGGTGAGGAACAGGAAGTTATAGGTGTTGAGGTTGGCGATGGCGTTCACCACCGACTTGGTGGCGAACTCGTGGCCCAGCCAGCCGAGGCCGAGCAGGCCGATCAGCACGGAGAGCAGTGGGCTGTATTCCAGCCATTCGCCGGGGCGCTGGCGCGGCGGCAGTGGTGGCACGGCGGTCGCCTCGCTCACGCCGAAATAGTGCGCGGTGCGTGCGTTGCGGTCCGACGGCGCGGTGAACCAGCAGACCAGCAGCGAGGCGGCGATCAGGCAGGCGGTGAGCGCGAAGGATTGCCACAAGAAGATGGTGCTGGTGAACGGCAGCACGCCAGTGATCGCGAGCAGGCCGGGTGGCATGCTGGCCGGGTTCGCCTGCAGCTGCGCTGCCGACGAGGACAGGCCCATTGCCCACACCGCGCCGAGGCCCAGATACGCCGCGGCGCCTGCTGCGCGGTAGTCCATGCGCAGGTCGTCGCGTCGCGCCAGCGCGCGCACCAGCAGGCCGCCGAATACCAGCGAGAAGCCCCACGACAGTAGCGACGCGAGCATGCTCACCAGAGCCACGTAGCAGATCGCGCCGCGCCCGCTCTTCGGCACCCGCGCCAGCAGGTCGATGAAGCGTGCGACGACCGGCGCGGTGGCCACCACGTAACCTCCGATCACCACGAAGGCCATCTGCATGGTGAACGGGATCAGGCTCCAGAAGCCGTCGCCGAACGCGTTGACGGTGGCTACCGGTGTTGCGCCGAAGGCCAGCACGGCCGTCGCCACGATCGCCACGCCCAGTGCCGCGAACACCCAGGCATCGGGAAACCAGCGTTCCGACCATGCCGCGCTGCGCAGCGCCAGTCGCGCCATCAGGCCTTCGTTCGTGCTGTTCATGCCAGGCTCCGCGTGGGCGTCGCGGCCATGGTGGAGCGCGGTGCCCAACGGCGGCAAGCCGACGATGGTCGATCAGCTCTCCCGTTGATGTGCCAGTGCGATGACTGCCACGCCAAGCAGGATGATAGTCATGCCCGCGATTTCGAATGGACCTATGTGCTCGCCGGCCAGCAGCATGCCGAGCAGCACCGCCACCGGCGGGTTCACGTAGGCGTAGCTGGTGGCAAGCGCGGGACGCGCGTGCTTGAGCGCATAGACGAAAGCGCTGAAACCGATCAGCGAACCGAACAGCACCAGATAGGCCATTGCCAGGCAGGCGTGCAGCGTGGGGTGTGCGGGCAGGCGTTCGCCACAACTGAAGCCCACCAGGTACTGTGCCGCGCCGGCGCAGAGCATCTGTATGGCGGTATTCATTGGGCCGCGTGGTAGGTCCTGCTGCCTGCTCCACACCGAACCGAATGCCCACGAAGCGGCAGCCAGCAACAGCGCCAGTGCCGCGATGTGCGAACCGGAAAGCGAGCTGCCGAGATTGAGTGCGACCACGCCCATGAAACCGAGCGCCAGGCCCCACGCTTCGAGCCGATTGGGCTTGTGCCCGAAGCCGATGCCGAACAGGGCGGCGAACAGCGGCATGCTGGCCAGCGCCACGGCCGTTACGCCGGAACCCACGTGCTTCTCGGCGAAGCTGCGCAGGCCGTTGCCGACCCCGAGCAGCAGCACGCCGGTGATCGCAGCGTTGCGCCATTGCGGTCGGGTGGGCAAGGCCTCGCCACGCAGACGCAGGAAGCCGAACAGCAGCAGCCCGGCCGCCAGCAGCCGCGACCCTTCCAGCAGGAAGGGCGGCCAGCTTTCCAGCGCGAAGTGGATGCCCAGATAGGTCGAGCCCCAGATCAGGTACAGCGCCAGTAGGCTCAAAGGCAGCAGCAGACGGACGCGGTCGTTCGCCGCGGCGGCGGTGGCGTGGCTCATGGGGCATTCCGGCATGGATGGGTCGCCGCGGGGTACGGCGACGACGCACATGATGGACGAGACGCGCCCGATGCGATAGCGAGCTTTGCGCAAGGCAGGCTTGAGCACGCGCACAGGCCCGCGGCTTCGCGGCAAGCTCAGTCCGCGGTGATTCGTCGCTCCTGCGCCAGCAGCTCGCGTTTGCGATGCACGCCCCAGCGCCAGCCACCGGGCGTGCCGTCCTCGCGCACCACGCGGTGGCAGGGTACGATCAGGGCGAGCCGGTTGTTGCCGCAGGCGTTGCCCACCGCGCGCGCGGCCTTCGGCGATCCGATCGCGGCGGCCAGTTCGCCATAGCTGCGCGTCTCGCCGGCGGGGATTTTCGTCAACGCATTCCACACCCGCCACTGGAACGCGGTGGCGGCCACGTCGAGCGGCGGTAGCGCAGGCGCGTCAGCGTTGCTCCAGCCGAGCTCGCCGGCGACGCGTGCGATCACCGCGTCCAGCCACTCCTCGCGGCCCGCGTCCACGCGCTCGCGCATGGCCTGCGGGAATTCGGCGGCGAGCCGTGTTGCGAGTTCGGCGTCGTCTTGGCCCAGGGTCACGGCGCAGATGCCGCGTGCGGTAGCCGCGACCAGCAACTGGCCCAGCGGCGTGGCTGTGGTGGTGTAGCGGATGCTGGCGCCCGCACCGCCGGCGCGGTAGCTAGCTGGCGTCATCCCGAGCAGGCGGTCGCTGTGTTCGTACACGCGGCTGCCGGAACCGAAGCCCGCCTCGTACACCGCCTCGCTGACCGCCGCGCCGTCGCGCAGCGCGGCCTTGAACTGGCCGAAGCGGCGGGCGCGGTGGTACTCCGCCGGACTCACGCCGTAGCGGCGGCGGAACGCGCGTTGCAGGTGGCCGGCGCTCAGTTGCACGAGGCGTGCGAGCGCGTCCAGCGTAGGAGCCTCGTCGGCGCACTCGATGTGCACGCGCACGCGTTCGAGGGTGTCGTCGATGGAGGAAGGCTGGGCGTTCATGGCGTCGTCCGCTGCGGCATGCCGCCATGGTGTGCCGAGGTGATGGCGCGCGCCATCCGGATCTTGCACACCAGGGCCCGCGCCAGCGCCCGCGGACCGGGCGCCGCTCAGCGCGCGATCGGCCCCTGGCGGATCACCACGAATTCGCCTTCGAGCACTTCCGGTGCCGGCTTGTTCGCGCGAACCGTCGCGGCCAGCGACGAATGCGCCTGCTTCCACTGACGCCACGCCAGCCACACGCCGCCGCCGAGCAGCAACACGCCGGCCAACGCCAGGCCGAACACCAGCAGCACGCCCACCACGGCCACGCCGACCAGCAGGGACAAGGCGCGCGCCAGCGGGTGGCGGGAACGGCGGGGCGGGGGCAGATGGAAGTTCATGTGTTAAAAATCCGTGTGCTAAAATCAAGGACTTACGCGTGCAACGATGAGGCCATCCGGCCCGCAGGACAAGTGCCGATGGACACCGTTTCCCCTACCTCTTTGTTGTGCCGGCTCGACGCGATCCCCGACGGCGGCGCCAGTGCGATCGAGGACGTGGCCGCCGCCGGCGGCGAGAGCGTGATCGTCGCGCGGCGCGGCGACCAGGTGCGCGCTTGGCTCAATATCTGCCCGCATGCCGGTCGCCGGCTGGACTACGCGCCGGGCATGTTCCTGCTCAAGGGCGAGCTGCTGATCTGCGCCGTGCATGGCGCCAGCTTCGATCGCAACGACGGCGTGTGCGTGGCTGGCCCCTGCCGCGGCGAACACCTGCATGCGCTGCCGGTGGAACTGCGTGGCGACGAGATTTGGCTGCGGGCGCGGGATGCGGCCGGCTGATCCGCTACGCTGTCGGCCATCCATCGCGACGGAAATCCGCATGACAGACATCGAACAGGCCAGGCTTGCCGTCGTCGGACTCGGCTACGTCGGTTTGCCGCTGGCGCTGGAGTTCGGCAAGCAGTTCGACACGGTGGGCTTCGACATCGATGCCGCGCGCGTGGGGCAGCTACGCGCCGGGACGGACCGCACTGGCGAAGCCTCGTCCACCGAACTCGCGGCCGCCTCGCGCCTGCGCTACGCCACCGAGCTCGACGCGCTGCGCGGATGCAACGTCTACATCGTCACCGTGCCCACGCCGGTGGACGCGCACAAGCGCCCGGACTTCACGCCGCTGGTGCGCGCCAGCGCGGCGATCGGTAGCGTGCTCCAGCGCGGCGACGTGGTGATCTACGAGTCCACCGTGTACCCCGGCGCCACCGAGGAAATCTGCGTGCCGGAGCTCGAGCGCGCCTCGGGCCTGCGCTTCAACACGGACTTCACCGTGGGCTACAGCCCAGAGCGCATCAACCCCGGCGATACGCAGCGCCGGCTGCCCGACATCCCTAAGATCACCTCCGGCTCCACGCCGGAGACAGCGGCATTCGTCGATGCGCTGTACCGGCGCATCATCCGCGCCGGCACGCACCTGGCGCCAAGTCTCAAGGTGGCCGAGGCGGCCAAGGTGATCGAGAACACGCAGCGCGACGCCAACATCGCGCTGATCAACGAGTTTGCGCTGATTTTCCACCGGCTCGGCATCGATACGCAGGACGTGCTGGCCGCGGCCGGCACCAAGTGGAACTTCCTGCCGTTCCAGCCCGGCCTGGTCGGTGGCCATTGCATCGGCGTGGATCCGTACTACCTGATCCAGAAGGCGCAATCGACCGGCTACTACCCGGACATCCTGCTCGCCTGCCGGCGCATCAACGACGCGATGGGGCAGCAGGTCGCCGCCGAGGTGGTGCGGTTGATGATCTCGAAGGGGCAGACGATACGCGGCAGCCGCGTGCTGGTGCTGGGCCTCACCTTCAAGGAAAACTGCCCCGACCTGCGCAATACCCGCGTGGTGGACCTGGTCCGCGAGTTCGCGTCGCTGGGCGCGCGGGTGGACGTGCACGACCCATGGGCCGACACGGCGGAGACCAAGGCGGAATACGGGCTCGATCTGCTGCCGCAGTGGCCGGACGCCGGCGTCTACGACGCCGTGATACTGGCGGTGGCGCATCGCCAGTTCCGCGAGCGGGAGGCCGGTGCGGTACACGCCTTGGCGAACGCGCGCGGCGTGGTCTACGACATCAAGGGCGTGCTGCCGCGCGGCGTGGCGGACGGCCGTCTGTAGTCAGCGGAACAACAGGTTGATCGAGACCAAGGTGACCACCAGCATCACCAGGGTTAGCGGCGCGCCCACGCGCAGGAAGTCCTTGCCCTTGTAGCCGCCGGGGCCGGTGACCATCATCAGTGCGGGGTGCCCGGAGCTGAGCAGGAAGGTGTTGGACGAGGACACCGCCACGATCATCGCGTAAGCGGAGGGATTGCCGCCGGTGGCGACCGCCACCGAGATCGCGATCGGCACCATCATCACCGTGGCGCCCACGTTGGACATCACCTGCGAGAACAGCAAGGTAAGCACCGCCAGCGTGCTCTGCAGCACCCAGGGCGATGCGTGGCCGAGGTAGTGCAACACGTATTGCGCCACCCAAGCGGCGGTGCCGGTGGCGTCCATCGACCAGCCCAGCGGGATCAGGCAGGCAGTGACGAAGATGGTCTTCCAGTTGATCGCCTTGTAAGCCTCATCCATGCTCAGCACGCCCGACAGCAGCATGCCGATGGCGCCGGTCATCATCGCCACCGACAGGTCGAGGTTGGTGAACAGTGCCAGGCACTTGGCCAGCACGAAGAAGCCCACCGCCTGCCAGATCTTGCCGGGGCGCTGTTCCTCCTTCGGGATGTCGGTGACCACCACGAGGTCGCGGTCCTCCGCCGCCAGCGAGAGGTCGCGCCAGGTGCTGTGCACCACCACGGTGTCGCCCGCGCGCAGCGTGACCGAGCGCACGTCGTCGCGCAGCACCTGGTCGCCGCGATTCACCGCCAGCACCGAGATGCCGAAGCGCTTGCGCAGGCGCAGGCCACCCACGCTCTGCTTGATGAAGCGCGACACCGGCGGGATCACCACTTCCGAAATGCCCGCGCGCGTGGGGTTGAACAGCTCGCCCAACTGGCGCATGCGCGTGGACAGCTTGCACAATTGGTTGTTGGCAAACTGGTTGAGCTGCTCGCGTGGCCCCAGCACGCCGAGCACCGAGCCCACCCATATCACGTGGTCGGCCGGCGGTGCCATGCGCGATTCGTTGCCGCTCTTGATAGCGAGGATCAGCGGGGCATCGTGCAGTTGTTCGGCCTCGCCGATGCTCATGCCGACCAGGGGGCTCTCCGCGGTGACGGTGAGCTCGGAAGTCTCGCCAGCGATGCCGTAGGTGTCGGCGAAGTAGCTCTCGGTGCGACCGGGAGTGACCTTGAGGCGTTCGTCCTCGTGGCCCGGCAGCAGCTTGCTGCCAAAGAAGTAGAAGTAGCCGATGCCGACCGCGGCCAGCGCGAGGCCGGCCGGCGTCACGCTGAACAGGCCGAACTTCGGGATGGTGTGCGCGCCGGGCAGCAGGTTCGCGTTCGCGCTGGCGATCAGGTCGTTCAGCACGATCAGCGGCGAATTGGCGATCAGCGTGGTGTTGGTGGCGGTGAGGATGCAGAACGCCATCGGTAGCAACAGCCGCGAGATCGGCACGCCAGTGCGCGCGGACAGGCGGCTGGATACCGGGATCATCAGCGCGGCCAGCGCCTGGCTGGGGATCACCGCGCTGAACAGGCTGGCCATCAGGTTGATGACCAGGCCGAGGCGCGACTCCATGCCCTTGGCCAGCTTCATCACCATGTGCGCGGTGAGGTTGAGCACGCCGGCGCGATCCAGCCCCTCGCCCATGATCATGATCGCGATGATCGCGATCACCGCGTTGCCGGCGAAGCCGTTGAACACCTTCTCCGAGGGGATCACGCCGGTGAGGCCGATCACCACCACCACCAGCAGGGCCACCATGTCGGCGCGGATCCACTCCAGCACCAGCATAAGCATGGTGAAGCCCACCAGCCCGAGTACCAGGATCATTTCGGGGGTAAGCGCGAGCGACATCAACGCGCTCCCCGGCAGGACGTCGGATCGTGGGGTGGCAGTGGCGAATTCACGCTGCGAGGCTCGTCCCTGGCTGGGTCGGGCGATTATAGACAGCGGCGCGCAAGGGCTGGTGAACCGAAAGCCTCTCGCACCGCGGCCATCTCCCTTTCCGGTGCCGAAAGAGGGCAGGGTGAGGGGGCGGGCTTTGCGATGACGCGGGTTCCAGCAGGGGGCTTTCCCCGATGGCTTCCCTCACCGCAACCCCTCCTAGCGGTGAGAGGGTCAAACGAGACGCCATCCCGAGAAGCTCCGTTGCTTCCACTTCATGCAAGCTGGCGACGGTAGAGCAGGTCCCACACGCCGTGCCCCAGCCGCAGTCCGCGCCGCTCGAAGTGGGTTTCGATGCGCCAGTCCGGTTTTTCGGCGTACTGGCCGGGCGCGACGGCGTTGCGCCAGCCGGGCGCGGCTTCCATCGTTTCCAGCATGTGCGCAGCGTAGGGCTGCCAGTCGGTGGCGAGGTGCAGCAGGCCAGCGGGTGCCATGCGCGAGGCTAGCAGGGCCACGAATTCGGGCTGGATGATGCGCCGCTTGTTATGGCGTTTCTTGTGCCAGGGGTCTGGGAACCAGATACGCGCCTCCGCCAGCGTGCCCGCGGCGATCTCATGCTCCAGCACCTCCACCGCGTCGTGCCTGTACAGGCGCACGTTGCGTGCGTCGCGCGCGGCCAGCGCGTTCATCAGTCGGCCCACGCCGGGGCCGTGCACCTCGATGCCGAGGTAGTCGCGCGCCGGGTCGTGCTCGCTGGCCCAGGCCAGCGCCTCGCCGTTGCCGAAGCCGATCTCCATCACCAGCGACGCGCCGCGTCCGAAGCGCGCCGCGTAGTCCTGGGTACGGCCGCTGTAGTCGATGCCGAAGCGCGTCCAGTGGTCGTCGAACGCACGCTGCTGCGCTGGCGTCATGCGACCTTCGCGCAGCACGAAGCTGCGGATGCGGCGCATTGCGTGGGGATGTTCGGCGCCCTCGTCGCCGCCGTCGTGGTCGCGTGCGTTGCTCATGGCATCAACCGATGGTGCCGTCGATCGGGCTGGACGCCGAGGCGTAGCGTTTGCGCGGGATGCGACCGGCCTTGAACGCGGCACGGCCGGCCTGGATCGCCAGCTTCATCGCGTGCGCCATCAGCACCGGGTCCTTGGCACCGGCGATCGCGGTGTTCATCAGCACGCCGTCGCAGCCCAGTTCCATCGCCACCGCCGCGTCGGAGGCGGTGCCCACGCCGGCATCGACGATGATCGGCACCTTGGCGTTCTCGACGATCTCGAGCAGGTTGTAGCGGTTCTGGATGCCCAGCCCCGAGCCGATCGGCGCGGCCAGCGGCATCACCGCCACGCAGCCGATCTCCTCCAGCTTCTTCGCAAGGATGGGGTCGTCGCTGGTGTACACCATCACGTCGAAACCGTCAGCGACCAGGATCTCGGCGGCCTTCAGGGTTTCGATCACATCGGGGAACAGGGTCTTCTGGTCGCCCAGCACTTCCAGTTTCACCAGCTTATGGCCGTCCAGCAGTTCGCGTGCGAGCTTGCAGGTGCGCACCGCATCCGACGCGTTGTAGCAGCCGGCGGTGTTCGGCAGCAGGGTGAATTCGTCGGGTGGCAGCGCGTCCAGCAGGCTGGGAGCGC
This sequence comes from Rhodanobacter sp., assembly GCA_027450005.1. Lineage (GTDB taxonomy): Bacteria > Pseudomonadota > Gammaproteobacteria > Xanthomonadales > Rhodanobacteraceae > Rhodanobacter_A. Next base: position 36,391 of record DAIDKO010000132.1, read on the forward strand.
TGGCGTCCTGGCCGATGTTCACGCGGCGGATTGCCACGGTGACGATCTCGGCGCCGGCGGCCTGCGATGCGGCACGGGTCTCGTCGAAATCCTTGTACTTGCCAGTGCCGGTAAGCAGGCGCGAGCCGTAGCTGGTGCCGGCGATGACCAGCGGATCGGTGGCGTCGAGGGTCTTGAGGTTCATGGGGAGGCCTTGCAATGGCGGCGTCCGTCGCGGACGCCGCAGGGAGGCGGGAAGCGGGCGCGCGAACTCACCCGCCGCCGATGGCGTGGACGATCTCGACCTGGTCGCCTTCGGCGAGCGTGCGGCTGGCGTGCTGGCTGCGTGGCACGATCTCGCGATTCAGCTCCACGGCAACACGCCTGCCGCCGTAGCCGGCGGCTTCAAGCAGTTGGGCGACGGTGGTCGGGGAGGCGCAATCGCGCGGCTGGCCGTTGAGCGTGATCTGCATGTAACCATTGTACCCGCAGGTGCCATCGGCGCCGAAGCAGCGCCGCGCCGCTGCGCGGCGCGGCGCCCGCCGGGCTCAGTGTTGCGGTTCGTCCTTTTGCGGCGGCAGCTTGCGAGCCGGCTCGGCATGCGGCTGCGCGGCCGGACGGGGCGGCTCGTAGCGTGGTTGCGCCTGTTCGAAGCGGGACTGCGGCGCCTGGTAGCGCAGCTGCGGCGGTTGCTGGCGTGGTTGCGGCGGTTCGTAGAGCGGCTGCGGTTGCTCGTAGCGGGGCTGCGGCTGGTAGTCCGGTCGAACGTATGCGCGCGGCGGCTCCGGGTAGGGCTGCACGTAATGCGGCGCGGGCACGCGTTCCGCCGGCATGGGTCGTGCGGGCGCTGGTTCAAAGCGTGGCGGTTGCGGCAGCGTGTTGGTTGGACGTTCATTTGCCTGAGACCGCGACTGCTGCGGGCCGCCGATGTAACTCACCCCCGGACGCGGCGGCTGGCGCAGTTCGGCCGGTGGCGCGCGACGGATGGGTTCGACCAGGCGCAGCCTGCCCTGCTCCGCCTGCGGATGGACGAAGCGGGCCGAAGGCAGGGCGGCCGCGCGCTCCGGCGCAGGCTGCATCCGCGGCACGTTCGGCAGGTTGGCGGCATGCGCATCCGGCATGCGTTCCAGACGCGGCTGGAACGGTCCAGTGCGGACCGGCTGCGCCGCCACGAGCGGGCGCGGCGCGCCACGGGAGTCGAGGACGTGCACGTTGGCGAACGGCCTGGCGATGCGTTGAGGCATGCGTGCGGCTGCAGGGGCGAAGTCCGGGTGCCCCGCGGGCAGCACCTTCGGCGGTGGCGTGCGCGCCACCACGCCGCGGCGGAAGTCGGCGGTGGGCAGCGTACGCAGGCGCGGATTGGGCAGGGCCGCGGTCGAGCGCGGCGCAGGGCGCAGCGCGGACACGCCGCGCACCAGTACCGGCGCGGCAGCCAGCCTGCGCGGATCGACATGCACGATGTCGTGCTGCACGCGACGACCGCTGGCGAAGTTCGCGCCGGACATCGCGGTGAAGCCGTGCGGCGCGCCACGGTTCAAGTAGTGCAGGTCGCGAGGCGTGCGTCCCTCGCGGTAGAAGTCGTACTGATGGTTGATGTTGTTGATCACCGTGTTGCGATACATCGTGTTGCGCACGTAGATGTTGGTGACGTTGACGCGGTGGTAGTAGTCGCGGTCGCAGTGGTACCACGGGTTGTAGATCTCGCCCGGGCCCAGCGGAAACCAGCCCACCGGGGCGCTGCCGATGCCGATGGAGACGCTCCAGCCGCTACCGCCCACGAAGGCCACCAGCGCCGGCGCGTAGACTGGGCGCACGATGCGCGGACCCGGAATCCAACCCCAGCGGCTGCCGATGAAGGCCCAGCGGCCGTAGTGATAGGGCGCGAACCCCCACGGCGTGTCGTCCACCCAGGTCCAGCCCCACGGGGCGATCCAGGTCCAATGGCCGTCGCGGTACGGCGCCCAGCCGACGGGCACTTGGCTGGGGTACCAGACGGCCCCGTATTCGGGCGAGTCCTGCCAGTCGCCGTATTCGTCGAGGTCCTGGTAGCCCACCACCTCGGAAGACACGTAGCGGGTGGCGTCGGAATAAGCGAAGCGCCGTTCGCGCCGTTCGCACCACGCGTCGAACGCGTCGCCACGGCCGTAGTCGCTGATCGTCAGCGCCGCCAGCGAGGAGTCGTCGAACTGGTAGCTCCGCCCGGCGAACACGTCGCGCTGTGCGTTGTCCTGGCCGTACACCGTGGCCTGGCCCCCGAACACGGTAACGCGTGTGCCGGAGCCGTCGTGGTCCACGTCGATGCGATAGGTGCCGGGCTGCCTCACCACCAGCGCAAGGGTGGGCGTGTCGATCTCGTAGCTCTGGCCCTGCTCCATCCGGCGCACGCTGAGGTTCAGCGTGCCCTGGGTCAGTTCGACCTGCGCGATGTTGTCGTTGAGGTTGAGCATGCCGAAGTCGGTGTTGCCGGCCATGCGCAGGCTGGCGCCGCCCAGCTCCAGTTCGGCGCGCGCGCCGTCGCCGGTGGAGAGGCGGTCGCCGGTGGTCAGCGGGCGGTTGAGGTCGGCGCTGCTCCAGTGCTGTGCGCCGGCCGGCAGCAGTCCGAGATCGCTGGAGATGTAGGAGAGCCGCGCCACGCGATCCGGCGGCGCGCTGTCGTCGGTCGATTGCGCTTGGGCCAGCGCGGCCACGGTGCAGAGTAGTAATGCGATCAGCGGCCGCCAGCAGGCACGCAGAACGTTGGTCAGACGCATCGGACTCTCCCGGTTCCTGCGCAATCCGGACCGCCATGGCCTGACGCCGTGCCGGCCTCACGCACGCTGCGCGACGTGCATTGACGGCCCGATTATGCGCATGCCGTGGATTAGGGTCGCCTTAGTTTCGGCGGCAGGGGTGCCGGTGGTTCAGCCGGCGGATACCCGGCGGCCGGCGACGGTTCATGCGCGGGCGCCTGGCCGGCAATTCCCACCGCGCCGCTTCCCGGTTACCATCCACCAGCCGACGCGCGGGTGTAGCTCAATGGTAGAGCTGTTGCTTCCCAAGCAACTGACGAGGGTTCGATTCCCTTCACCCGCTCCATTCCCCGCGTAGCGCGCCGGCCGACCCCAACGCCACACCAGCGAGCGCGTCCCCACGATGAGCGATCCGGCCAATCCGAGTCTGATCGCGCTGGGCTGGCGCGAGCGCGTGGCGTTGCCGCAGTTCGGCATCGCCCGGCTCAAGGCCAAGCTCGACACCGGCGCGCGCAGCAGCGCCCTGCATGTGGAGACGCTGGAGAGCTTCCTGTGCGATGGTGCGGTGTGGCTGCGTTTCACCGTGCGCGCCGGGCGCCATGCGGCAGATGCCGTGACATGCGAGGCGCCAGCGCTGGATCGGCGCATGGTCACCGACACCGGCGGGCGCCGCACCCAACGCTGGTTCATCCGCAGCGCGATCCTGCTGGCCGGTCAGTGCTTCGAGGCCGACATCAACCTGACCGACCGGCGGCACATGCTGTTTCCCATGCTGCTCGGCCGTAGCGCCATGCAAGGGCGTTTCGTGGTCGACCCGGCACGCGCCTACACCCAGCCACGATGGCCGGCCCCGGCCACGGATCGCCCATGAAAATCGCCATCCTCTCGCGCAACGCGCGGTTGTACTCGACCCAGCGGCTGGTGGACGCGGCGCGTGCGCGCCGCCACGTGGTGCGCGTCCTCGATCCGCTGCGCTGCTACGTGCGCATCGCGCCGGACGGCGTGGCGATCCGCTACAAGGGCAAGCCGGTGCGCGACCTCGATGCGGCGATCCCGCGCATCGGCACGCAAAGCACGTTCTACGGAACCGCAGTGCTGCGCCAACTGGAGATGATGGGTGTGTACACGCCCAACTCCTCCGATGCGGTGCTGCGCGCGCGCGACAAGCTGCGCAGCCTGCAGATCCTCGCCGCGCAGGGCATCGCGATGCCGGTCACGGTGTTCGGCGACAACCCCGACGACACCGAAGACCTGCTCGCGATGCTGGGCGAGCCGCCGCACGTCATCAAGCTCAACGAAGGCAGCCAAGGCACCGGCGTGGTGCTGGCTGAAAAGCGCAGTGCTTCGCAGAGCGTGATCGAGGCGTTCCGCGGCCTGTACGCCAACTTCCTGGTGCAGGAGTTCATCGCCGAGGCCAAGGGCTGCGACCTGCGCTGCTTCGTAGTCGGCGGCAAGGTGGTCGCGGCGATGCAGCGCGAAGCCAGCCCCGGCGACTTCCGCGCCAATCTGCATCGCGGTGGCAGCGCGGTGCAGATCAAGCCCAGTGCCGCGGAAAGGCAGATCGCCGTGCGCGCAGCCGCCGCGTTGGGGCTGGGCGTCGCCGGCGTCGACCTGCTGCGCTCGGAGCGCGGCCCGCTGGTGTTGGAAGTGAACGCCTCGCCCGGTCTGGAGGGCATCGAGGCGACCACCGGCGTTGACGTAGCCGGCGCCATCGTCGAGCTGCTCGAGGCGCAGGTGTGCGATGCCCCGGTCGCACGCCGTCATCGCGCCAGTGCACCCTAAGCGCTACATGCGATTAACCGCAACGTAACTTGCGGGCCTCTATAACGGACACACTGTCGCTGCCCGATGCGTACCGAATGGTTCGCGGCGGTGACGGGCGGTAACGGGACAAGCCTGTGCCCGGATGTGGCGGCGAGCAGCCAACGCATCCGGGTTTTCTTTTTTGGCATTCAGGCCGCAGCGGGTTTCCCACGGGTTTCGCGCAGAGCGAATGTTAAGCTTGCCGGCAACGCCGGACCGTGTTGCCGGCGGCATGGCGGAGCGACGCATGCGCGTACTGGTGATCGAAGACAACAGCGATATCGCGACCAACATCGGCGACTATCTGGAAGACCGCGGCCACGTGGTGGACTTCGCCGGCGACGGCGTGACCGGGCTGCACTTGGCGGTGGTGCACGACTTTGATGTGATCGTGCTCGACCTGACGCTGCCCGGCATGGACGGCCTGGAGGTGGCGAAGAAGCTGCGCCACGAGGCGCACAAGCAGACGCCGATCCTGATGCTCACCGCGCGCGATGCGCTGGAGCAGAAGCTCACCGGTTTCGAGTCAGGCGCCGACGACTACATGACCAAGCCGTTCGCGCTACAGGAGCTCGCTGCGCGCCTCGAGGTGCTGGCACGCCGCGGCAAGGGGCCGCAGAGCCGCGTGCTCAAGGTGGCCGACCTCACCTTCAACCTGGACACGCTCACGGTGAACCGCGCCGGCAAGGCGATCCAGCTCAATCCGATCGGCCTCAAGCTACTGCAGGCGCTGATGGAAGCCAGCCCCTCGGTGGTGACGCGGCAGGACCTGGAGCAGAAGGT
>DAIDKO010000133.1 GCA_027450005.1 Rhodanobacter sp.
GCCTTGAAACGCGGGTTGCTCTTGCAGATCACGAACACCTTGCCGCGACGACGCACGATCTTGCAGTCGCGGTGCCGCGCCTTGGCGGACTTCAACGAGTTAAGCACCTTCACGGCGAGCTCCTGATACCAAACGGACTAAAGACAGCGAGCGAGTATAACCTGCTGAATCGCCGGTCACAAGTTGCCGGCTTCGCGCGCGAACTCGTCCACCGTCGCCAGGAACTGCGCCAGTACCGGCGAAGCGTCATCGATGCGGCTGGCCACGGCCAGCAGCATTTGCGCGGCGGGGTCGGCGAGTGGCACATAGCTGACGCCGGCCAGGTGCACCGCACGCATCGTCGCCGGCACCAGCGCCACACCCAGTCCGGCGGCCACCAACGCCAGCATGCCGCTGATCTGTCGCGCCTGCTGCACGGTGCGTGGCTGGAAGCCGGCGGCATGAGCCAGGGTGGCGAGCCGGTCGTTCAGGGTAGCCGCAACGTCGCGCGACTGCGTGACGAAGTTTTCGTCGGCCACTTCGCCCATGTGCAGCTCGGTGCGCGCAGCCAATGGATGGCTTGACGGCAGGGCGAGCATGAGTGGTTCGCGATCCAGCAAGCGCAGCCGCAATTTGCGGGCGTCCTGCAAGTGGCGCGGTTCGGTGCGCACGAAGCCGACATCGATTTCGTTGGCCAGCAGGGCCGCGAATTGCGGCGCGTTGTTCATTTCGCGCAGTTGCACATCCACGCCTGGCGCCACCTGGCGATGGCGTAGCAGGGTGCCGGGCAGGGCGGGGTGGAACGATACTGAGAGGGTGTAGGCCAGCCGTAGCTGACCGCTGTGGCCGGCCGCAACGGCGGTGGTCCGGCTGCGTGCCAGCTCGGCCTGCGCGAGTATCTGGCGCGCCTGATCGAGGAAGACCTTGCCTGGTTCGGTCAATGCCACCTTGCGCTTGTTCCGTTCCAACAGGGTGACGCCCAGGTCGCGCTCGAGCGCCTGGATCTGCTGCGAAAGGGGAGGTTGCGAAATGTGCAGACGGATCGCAGCGCGCGTGAAGCTCAGTTCCTCCGCAACGGTGACGAAATAGCGCAGCTGGCGAAAGTCAAACATATAGGCATTTTATATAAATAACGATCTAAATATATATTGGATACTTGAACGTGTCGCTCATAAAATCAACCTCGTCCCACCACCCCACTCCCTCCCCCGGTGGTGGCGGCCAACGCCTCGCGGCGACGCTGGATACGATATGCCACTCCCCCTCCCTGGCCTATCGATGCGTCGCGTCGCGAGGCGTTTTTTTTGCGCGGTATTCGTGCGTCCGTCCGTGAACGCGAACATCAGACGGGCGACCATCCCTGGCCGCACACTTTAGATGGGCGAGCGATAGTCAAAGTTGGCAGGCCAGCCGCGTGCCCTGGTCGATAGCGCGTTTCGCATCCAGCTCGGCGGCCACGTCGGCGCCGCCGATCAGGTGCACGGCGATGCCCGTGCCCGCCAGGGCGTCGGCAAGCCGGCGATCCGGTTCCTGACCGGCACAGATCACCACGTTGTCCACCGGCAGCACCTGTGGCTGACCCTCGATCGTAACGTGCAGGCCATTCTCGTCGAAGCGCTCGTAGTTGACCGCCCCCAGCATGGTGACCCGTTTGGCCTTCAGCGTGGCCCGGTGCACCCAGCCCGTGGTTTTGTTGAGCCGCGCACCGGGGCGGCCCTCGCTGCGCTGGAGCAGCCATACCTGGCGTTGCGGTGCTTCCGGCTGTGCTTTCAGCAAGCCGCCACGGTGCGATTGCTGCATGTCCACGCCCCATTCGCGCGACCAGCGCGCCACGTCGGAGCTGGCCGAAGGCAGGGATTCGACCAGGAACTCCGCGATGTCGAAGCCGATGCCGCCCGCGCCGATGATTGCCACGCGCGGCCCGACCGGCTGGTTGCGCGCGAGCACATCGAGATAGCCAAGCACGCGCGGGTCGTCGCTGCCGGGGAACCGCACCGTGCGGGGCAGCACGCCGGTGGCGACTACCACCTCGTCGTAGCCGGCGGCTTTCACCGAGGCAGCATCGGCTTGCTGGCCCAGCTTGAGCTCGACGCCGGCGTCGGCAAGGCGATGCCGGAAGTAGCGCAGGGTTTCGTGGAACTCCTCCTTGCCCGGGATCCGCTTGGCGTAGTTGAACTGGCCGCCGATTTCGGCGGACTTGTCGATCAGGGTGACCGCATGGCCGCGTTCCGCCAGGGTGGCTGCGCAGGCCATGCCGGCCGGGCCAGCGCCGACCACAGCGATGCGCTTGGGCTGTCCCGCCGGCTCGATGTTCAGTTCGGTTTCGTGGCAGGCGCGCGGGTTGACCAGGCAGCTGGCGCGCTTGTTCTGGAATACGTGGTCGAGGCAAGCCTGGTTGCAGGCAATGCAGGTGTTGATGTGCTCGTCACGGCCGTTCTTCGCCTTGTTAGCCCACGTGGGGTCGGCCAGCAGCGGGCGCGCCATCGAGACCATGTCCGCATCGCCATCGGCCAGCACGCGCTCGGCCACCGCGGGCATGTTGATGCGGTTGGTGGCGACCAGCGGGATGGAAACCTCGCCTTTGAGCTTCCTCGTCACCCAGGCGAAGCCGGCACGCGGCACGCTGGTGACGATGGTGGGCACGCGCGCCTCGTGCCAGCCGATGCCGGTGTTGATGATGCTGGCGCCGGCGGCCTCGACGGCCTTGGCAAGCGCCACGATCTCCTGCCAGCTCTGGCCGTCCTCGACCAGATCCAGCATCGACAGACGATAGATGAGGATGAAGTCTCGGCCCACCGTTGCGCGTATGCGGCGCACGATCTCGACAGGGAAGCGCATGCGCCGTCCGGCATCGCCACCCCAGGCATCGTTGCGCTGGTTGGTGCGTGCGGCGATGAACTGGTTGATCAGGTAGCCCTCCGAGCCCATGACCTCGACGCCGTCGTAGCCGGCCTGGCGGGCGAGTTCGGCGCAGCGCACGAAGTCTCGGATGGTGCGCTCCACGCCGCGCGCGGAGAGCGCCCTGGGCGTGAACGGGGTGATGGGCGACTTGATCCTGGATGGCGCCACCGACAACGGGTGATAGCCATAGCGCCCCGCATGCAGGATCTGCATGCAGATGCGACCGCCCTCGGCGTGCACGGCATCGGTGAGCTTGCGGTGACGCGCCACGTGCCAGGGCATCGAGAGCCTGCCGCAAAAGGGTTTCAGCCAACCGCGGATGCTGGGCGCGATGCCGCCGGTGACCATCAAACCCACGCCGCCGCGCGCTCGTTCGGCGAAATAGGCGGCCAGCTTGTCGAAATCGGCCGCCCTGTCCTCCAGGCCGGTATGCATCGAGCCCATCAGGATGCGGTTGGGCAGGACGACGTGGCCCAGGTCCAGCGGGGCGAACAAATGGGGATGGTTCATGATGCGACCGTGTTCAAACGATCGTATGAATGTGCCCGTTGCCGTCCGCGGACGCAAGCGGCGCCGGCGTCTCAGGCCTGCAACTGTTCGACCAGCGCGATGTAGCGGCGCATCGCTTCGTCTTGCGGCAGGCCGCGCAATTGCACCCAGGCCTCATGCTTGGCGGTGCCGACGAAGTCGAAGAAACCGGGCTGCTCGCCACGCGCGTCGCCTTCGGAGCCCTGCTTGTACAGCGCGTAAAGCTTGAGCAGGGTGTCGTTGTCGGGGCGGTAATCCAGCCGTTTCACGGCTTCGGCGGCCTGCTCGAATGCGTGGCGGAGGTCGGTCATGGCGGATCGGCAGCAGTCTGGCCCGGAGTTTCCGCATGGTACGCGATGCGACCGGGGCAAGCGCGATAACATGCGGGCTTAACGTTCGACGAGGAGCCGCCATGAGCCGAACCGCCGCCGTTCCCGTGTTGACCATCGATGGCCCCTCGGGTTCGGGCAAGGGCACGATCAGCCGGCGTGTGGCGGAGCATCTGGGCTGGCGGCTGCTGGATTCCGGTGCGCTGTACCGGGCCGTGGGGTACGCCGCCGGGGCGGCCGGGCTCGATCTGTCCGACGTCGAGGCGGTGACCCGCTGCGCACAGGCCACGAAGATCCGCTTCCAGCCCAGCGCCGACGGCAGCGACACCCGGATCCTGGTCAACGGCCATGACGCCACCGACGAGCTGCGTACCGAAACCGCCGGCGCGGCGGCCTCGGCGATCGCCTCGCTCGCCCCGGTGCGGCAGGCCCTGGTGGATCTGCAACTGGGCTTCCGCAAGGCGCCGGGGCTGGTGGCCGACGGGCGCGACATGGGCACGGTGATCTTCCCGGATGCGCCGTTCAAGGTGTTCCTCACCGCCAGCGCCGCCGAGCGGGCGAAAAGGCGCTATAAGCAGTTGAAGGAAAAGGGTCTCAGCGTTACACTTGCGAGTCTGCAGCGCGAGATCGAGGCGCGCGACCACCGCGATGCGTCGCGTGCGGTCGCCCCGCTCAAGCCCGCGCCGGAAGCCGTGCTGGTGGATACCACCGGCATGGATATCGACGAGGTGGTCGCAAGAGTTCTTGCCGTCGTGCAGCCCTGAACGGGTTGCGCGGCGGTTTTCGTTCCCCGTCCATGGTGGGCGGGGCTCAACCATGGTGGCGAGGCGCGTTCCGCAAGGGCGTTCCGAAGGCACCCCAACCGGTGGGCCGTTGCATTGCGTTTCCAGCCAGGAGCGCGGCAACCGTCCTTTCCCATTCTGGAATCAACATGACCGAAAGTTTTGCCGAACTGTTTGAACAGAGCCAGCAGGCCATCGCCAAGCTGAAGCCCGGCGCCATCGTCACCGGCATCGTGGTGGAAATCCGCAACGACGTCGTCGTGATCAACGCGGGCCTGAAGAGCGAAGGCATCGTCCCGATCGAGCAGTTCAGGGGCGAGGATGGCACCCTCGAAGTGAACGTCGGCGACGCCGTGAAGGTGGCGCTCGAGGCGCTCGAGGACGGCTTCGGCGAAACCAAGCTGTCGCGCGAGAAGGCCAAGCGCTCGATGGTGTGGGACGACCTCGAGGAGGCGTTCGACAAGGAAGAGACCATCAAGGGCATGATCTCCGGCAAGGTCAAGGGCGGCTTCACCGTCGACATCAAGGACGTGCGCGCCTTCCTGCCGGGTTCGCTGGTCGACGTGCGCCCGGTGCGAGAGCCGACCTACCTCGAGGGCAAGGAACTCGAGTTCAAGATCATCAAGCTCGACCGCAAGCGCAACAACGTGGTGGTCAGCCGCCGCGCCGTCGTCGAGACCGAGTTCTCCGCCGAGCGCGAGCAGTTGCTGGAGCGCCTGGTCGAGGGTGCCGTGATCAAGGGCGTGGTGAAGAACCTCACCGACTACGGCGCGTTCGTGGACCTGGGCGGCATCGACGGCCTGCTGCACATCACCGACATGGCGTGGAAGCGCGTGCGTCACCCGAGCGAAGTCGTCAACGTCGGCGACGAGCTGGAAGTGCGCGTGCTGAAGTTCGACAAGGAGCGCAATCGCGTTTCGCTGGGCCTGAAGCAGCTGGGCGACGATCCGTGGGTCAACATCTCGCGTCGCTACCCGGTCGGTTCGCGCCTGTTCGGCAAGGTCTCCAATGTCACCGACTACGGCTGCTTCGTCGAGATCGAGCCGGGCGTCGAAGGCCTGGTCCACGTGTCCGAGATGGATTGGACCAACAAGAACGTCAACCCGGCCAAGGTGGTGCAGGTCGGCGACGAGACCGAGGTGATGGTGCTGGACGTGGATGAAGAGCGTCGCCGCATCTCGCTGGGCATCAAGCAGACCCGCTCCAATCCGTGGGAAGCCTTCGCCGCCATGCACAAGAAGGGCGACAAGGTCTCCGGCCAGATCAAGTCGATCACCGATTTCGGCGTGTTCATCGGCCTGGATGGCGGCATCGACGGCCTGGTGCACCTGTCCGACATCTCCTGGCAGATGTCCGGCGAGGATCTCGTGCGCAACTTCAAGAAGGGCGACGAGATCGAGGCCGTGGTGCTTGCGGTGGATCCGGAGCGCGAGCGCATCTCGCTCGGCATCAAGCAGATGGAGCAGGATCCGTTTGGCCAGTTCATGGGCAACAATCCGCGCGGCAGCATCGTCACCGGCACGGTGAAGGAAGTGGATGCCAAGGGTGCGGTGATCGACCTCGGCGAGGGCGTGGAGGGTTACCTGCGCGCCAACGACATCGCCAAGGAGCGCATCGACGACGCCACCCAGCACCTGAAGGTGGGCGACAAGGTCGAAGCCAAGTTCACCGGCATGGACCGCAAGGGCCGTCAGCTTTCGCTGTCGATCCGTGCTAAGGACGAGGAAGACGTGCAGGAGGCGCTGGCTGAGTACTCCTCGGCAGCCGGTGGCACCACCAAGCTCGGCGCGCTGCTCAAAGAGCAGATGAACAAGGCCGACTGAGCGTTGCAAGAATGGATCCGGGGCAGCATTGGCCGCCCCGGATCGGCAACGCAGCAACATACGTCGCGGATCAGGGGAACATGACCAAATCCGAATTGATCGAGGCGCTTGCCAGGCGCCAGACCCATCTCGCGTTCGCCGATGTCGAACTGGCGGTCAAGAGCGTGGTCGAGCAGATGAGCCAGGCGCTTTCGCAGGGCGAGCGTATCGAGATACGCGGGTTCGGCAGCTTCGCGCTGCACTACCGGCCGCCGCGCATCGGGCGCAACCCCAAGACCGGTGACTCCGTGGCCCTGCCGGGAAAGCACGTGCCGCACTTCAAGCCCGGCAAGGAGCTGCGTGAGCGCGTCAACATGCGGCTGGAAGAAGCCCCTAACAGCTGACGACTGGCATCGAACGAATGCAGCGAGGCAGGCGGCGCGAGCCGATCCTGCCTTTTCTTTGTGCGGCCACCGCTGATCGTCTGGATCCAACGGGCGGCCGTCCATGGCAGCACCTTCCAAATTGCCCCTGGGCCTGGGCGCAGAATCAAACGGACCGTTGCCACATGGCCGCACGGCTGAATCGCGGCAGCATGATCCGACCCGCTCGCTGTGCCGTGTGCGGGTGATCGGGTAAAGTCGGCCGATGCGACTGATCGTGATCTTAATCCTCGTGTTCTTCGCCGCTGCCGGCGTGGTCGTCGGCGCGCTCAATGCCGGCCTGGTCGGCTACGACTTCGCGTTCACGCGCGTGCAATTGCCGAAAGGCGCGGCACTGCTGGCCGCGTTGATGCTCGGTTGGCTGCTGGGCGGGCTCACCGCTTGGCTCGGCGTGAGCCTGCGGCATCGTCGTCGCATGAAGGCCGGCAAGAAGCCGGCTCGAGCATGATGCACTGGTATGCGCTGCCGCCGCTGGCGGTTCTCGCCTTCGCGCTGGGCTGGTGGGCGTCCCGCCGCGCCAGTGCGCGGCGTTCCGGCGCGGCCGTCAACGAACTTTCATCGGACTACTTCCGTGGCCTGAACTACCTCCTCAACGAGGAGCAGGACAAGGCGATCGAGGTGTTCCTCAAGCTTGCCGAGTACAACCGCGACACGGTGGAAACGCATCTTGCGCTAGGCAACCTGTTCCGCCGCCGTGGCGAGGTGGACCGCGCTATCCGCTTGCACCAGCACCTGGTGTCTCGGCCGAACCTGTCCGAACCGGCCAAGACTGTGGCCCTGCTGGAACTGGGCGAGGATTACATGCGCGCGGGCTTGCTCGACCGCGCCGAAGCCTTGTTCGACGATCTGGTGGCGATGGATGCGCACGCGCCTTCGGCACTGCGCCACCTGATCGCGATCTACCAGCACGAGCGCGACTGGAACAAGGCCATCGAACATGCGCGCAGGCTGGAGGCGATGACCGGCGAGAACGAGTCACCGATGATCGCGCAGTTCTATTGCGAGCTGGCCGAACGCTCGCGCCAGCACGGCGCACGGGTCGAAGCACGCGATTACCTGGAGCAGGCCTTCCGCTGCCAGTCCGATTGCGTGCGCGCCTGGATGCTGACCGGTCGGCTGCATGCCGAGGAAGGGCATCATGCCGAGGCGGTACAGGCTTACGAGGCGGCGGTCGGCGCGGACATCGCCTTCGTGCCGGAAATCCTGCCGCCGCTGCTGAACAGCTATGCCTGTTCGCAACAGATGGATCGTGCCGAACGCTTCCTGCGCGAACTGCTGGAGCGTTACCACGGCATCTCGCCGGTGCTGGCCTTGACCCGGTTGTACCAGCAACGCGATGGCCAGCGCGAGGCCGTGGGCTTCCTTACCGGGCAATTGCGCCAGCGTCCCTCCGTGCGGGGCCTGATGGCGCTGATCGATGCCACCATGGACCGGATCGAGGGCGAGGCGCGCGAGAATTTCCTGATACTGCGCGACCTCACCAAGAAACTGCTGGAAGGGCAGGCCATGTATCGCTGCAGCCGTTGCGGTTTCGGCGCCAAGGCGCACCACTGGCAGTGCCCCAGCTGCAAAAGCTGGAGCACGATTCGTCCCATCCACGGCGTCGCCAACGAGTGACGCCCGTGTTTTCGACCAGTGGATGGTTGCTGGCTTCGTTCCTGATCGCGTGGTTGTCGGCGCGTGCGGCGATTGCCTATGCGCATCGTCGCGGCATGCTGGATCATCCGGGCCAGCGCCGCTCCCACACCATGCCCACCCCGCGTGGTGGCGGTATCGGCATCGTCCTGACAGGCCTGGTTTGCCTGCCCGGCGTGCTGCTTGGCACGGCAGCGCCTTTGCCGCCCGTGATGGTAGCGGGTCTGTGGATTGCCTTGCTGCTGGTCGCTCTGGCCGGCTGGTGGGACGACCACCGTTCGTTGCCGATACTGCCGCGCTTCGGCGCGCAGTTGCTGGCGGTGCTGCTATTTGCCATCGCCATGGGCGTGCAAGGCATGGCGTGGTGGTGGTTGCCGCCGCTGTTGCTGGCCGGGGCATGGAGCATCAACCTGCACAATTTCATGGACGGTATCGACGGCCTGCTGGCCCAGCAGGCGATGTTCGTCGGTGCAGGGTTGGCGCTGTTGGCGGCAGCCTCGGCGCAGCCTGCGTTGGCCGTGGCTTCGGCCTGCCTGACCGCTGCCAGCCTCGGTTTCTGGTACCTCAACCGCTCGCCGGCTCGCGTCTTCATGGGTGATGTCGGCAGCGGCAGCGTGGGCTTGCTGATCTTCGCCGACACGGCAATGCTGTGGCGGGCCAATGCCGTCCTGCTGTGGCCTGCGCTGATTCTTTCCTCCGCCTTCGCCGTCGACGCCAGCCTCACCCTGGTGACGCGATATTTCCGCGGACGGCGCTGGTACAGTGCGCACCGCGAGCATCTGTACCAATGGCTGGTCAGGCGGGGGCTGACGCACGCCGGGGGAGGCGTGGTTTACATGACATGGAACCTGCTTTTTGCCGCGCCATTGGCCTGGTTGGCCTGGAGTCATCCAGGACTGGCCTTGCCGATTACCATGGGCGCCTATGTGTCGGCGGCGGGGCTATGGCTGCTGCTCAAACGCTGCTGTCTGCGGCGGACGTAACATGATCAGAGACCGCCATGACGTTGCGTAGGATCGTCGGCACCATTCACCCCCGCATGGCCGTCGTGCTGCATGACCTGGCCATGGCCGCATTCGCCTGGTGGGTCGCCAAGTGGCTGCGCTATGCGGTGCGTCCGGAAGACGTGGTGCATTTTCGCTGGTTCGAGTTGCCGGTGGTGTTGCTTGCGCAGGGGCTGATCTTCCGCTGGACCGGCTTGTACAAGGGCGTGTGGCGTTTTGCCAGCCTGCCGGACCTGTGGAACATCCTGCGTGCGGCTGCACTGGGGTCGGCGGCGGTCTGGCTGCTGTTATCGATGTTCGATCGCCTGCAGGGCGTGCCACGCTCGATGTTGCTGATGTATCCGGTGTTGTTGGCCATCGCACTGGGTGTGCCGCGGCTGGCCTATCGCTACTGGAAGGACAGCCACCGCAACTCGACCGGGCAGCGCGCGGCGCGGCGGGTGCTGATCATCGGCGCGGATCGCGCCGGCGAGTCGTTGTCCCGCGACCTGCAGCTCGATGGCGGCTACAGGGTGGTCGGCTTCCTGGATGATCGCCCCCTGTTGCGTGGCGCCAGCATCAATGGCTATCCGGTGCTGGGCCAGTTCGACCAGTTGCCCGAGATCGCGCGCGAGGCGGCCGTGGAGATGCTGTTGATCGCCCTGCCGGGTGCCTCGGCTGGCGAGATGCGCCGCGTGGTGGCGCTGTGCGATGCCAGCGGCTTGCCGTACCGCACGGTGCCGCGACTCGACGACGTGCTCGCGGGGCGCGCCCAGCCCAGCGAAATCAAGGAAGTGGCGATCGAGGACCTGCTCGGACGCGACGCGGTGGAGCTGGATTGGACGGCGATCCGCGAGGCCATGGGCGGCCGGCGCGTGCTGGTCACCGGCGGCGGCGGTTCGATCGGTTCGGAACTTTGCCGCCAGGTGGCCCGGCTCGGCCCGCAGTCGCTGGTGGTGGTCGACCACAGCGAGTTCAACCTCTACAAGATCACCCGCGAGCTGCGTGCGAATTATCCGGATCTGCTGCTGGAGGGCGTGCTGGCCAGTTGCGTGGACAGTGTGCTGATGCGCAGGGTGCTGGCCGAGACGCGTCCGCAGGTGGTATTCCACGCCGCGGCCTACAAGCACGTGCCGATGCTGCAGCACCAGTTGCGCGCGGCGTTCCTCAACAACGTATTGGGCACGCGCACCATGGCCGACCTGTCGGCCGAGGCGGGCGTAGAGTGCTTCGTGCTGATCTCCACCGACAAGGCGGTCAACCCCACCAGCGTGATGGGCGCCTGCAAGCGCATTGCCGAAATCTGGTGCCAGAACCTGGACGCACATGCCGACACGCGCTACGTCACCGTGCGTTTCGGCAACGTGCTGGATTCGGCGGGTTCGGTGGTGCCGCTGTTCCGCCAGCAGATCCGCGAGGGCGGGCCGGTCACCGTGACCCATCCGGAAATGTCGCGCTACTTCATGACCATCCCCGAGGCCTGCCAGCTGATCCTGCAGGCGGCCAGCCTGGGCAAGGGCGGCGAGATCTTCGCGCTGGACATGGGCGAGCCGATGAAGATCCGCGATCTCGCCGAGCAGATGATCCGGCTGGCCGGCAAGAAGCCCGGCAGCGAGATCCCCATCGTCTACACCGGCCTGCGCGCGGGAGAGAAGCTGTTCGAGGAACTGTTCCATCCGCTCGAGCAATACTGCGCCACGACACATGCCAAGATCTTCCTGGCGCAGCATCGCCAAGTGTCCTCGGAGCTGCTGCAGGCCATGATGCACAAGGCGGCCGAGATGGTCGCTGCCGACAACGACGAAGAACTGCGGCGTTGCGTTTCCAGCCTGCTGCCCTCGTTCCGTTGGAGCGAGGCAGCGCAGCCGGACAATGTGATCCCGATTCGTCACCATGAAAGCGGAGAGATGTGAGTGAGCAAGCCCTTGCGCAAGGTGGTGTTCCCGGTGGCCGGCCTGGG
>DAIDKO010000134.1 GCA_027450005.1 Rhodanobacter sp.
TACCGATTCAACCGCCGTTTTCGCCTGCCCGAGTTCGTTCCGCGACTGCTGCGCGCCATGGTGCTCTGCATGCCTACCCCTGAGCCGCTTTTGCGTCAGGCCACCAATTTTTCCAGCTGAGGATCAGCGCTAATCAGGTCGGCGGTTGTACTTCCGCCATTGCGCCTTGCCTTTGATCGGCAAGGTCAGGTCTTCGGATGCCACGGCCACTGCCGTATCGACGGTTCCGCTCCGCGCAACGTTCGCATATTCATGTCCGTGTGCGAATAATTTGAAATGCTGCTGGAATTATCGTGGTGACGTTTACGTCTGTGCGCCGATGGACGACGTTTGCTGCGCTAGCGCGGAGTCGCCTCATTACTGTCCGCAAGGTCATTCGTGTTACGGCGAAAACAGTTGTTCATGATTCGCTTGTCCTGACGCGGTTCAGCCCTAACCGAATTCAGTGGACAGAATAAGACGTCGCGCGATCAAACTCGGCTTGATCCACCGTGGCGCGGATGCGGATGCGATATCGGTGCGTCGAGGCTTCGATCGCCTCTTCGACGACCGCCACGTCGTGGACATACCGATCGATGGACCGCGCCATAGAGTCCTTCTGGTCGAGGTAAAGCCGATAGCGATAGGGCGGGAAATCGCCTCTCGAACGCAACTCAATGACGTAATTATCGACAGCGTCCGCTTTTGCTGCGTTGAGCGCCTTTTGACGTGCTTGCGCATCCGGAGCCGATCCTTCGTACCGGACCTCTCCGACGCCTTGCACCGTCAGTTCGTTTGCTGTTACGGAGCGGAATGGTGCGAGAAGCACTAGCGTCGCCAGCGAGCAAATAACGAGACGCCAAAATGCGCACCGCGCCGAACGCATATGCCTTTTACTTTCAATCAAATTCATGAAAGCCCCCTGTCCGATTCGCGGACCGGCGGCAGGCCGCCATCTTCGATTACCTTAACCGGGATTCCCGAGTTTACAAGCCGCATGTCGATCCGCCCGCCTGTTCTTTTTGCAGCTCATCCTGTCGAGGCATCACACCAAGCAGCACTTGCCAGACCGGGAGGCGTCTACGTAGGGGGAAGAGTTAGCCAGAGGCAAGGCGACACGTCCGGGTGAGGCAGCCGAAAAGGCCAAAACCCGGTGCTTGCACGGAACGACGTGGCGTAGATCCGACAGGCATAAGCGGGAAGACAGGTGCGGCATACCCGGGGAGATCTCGCCGCATGCCCGAGAGGCCGACGTTGAGAGACGGAGCGAGAAGTCAGAGGTCATCGTAGGTGCGGCATGACCGAAGGGCCGAACCTGTCACCAGTGGCCAGTGACGCGTGACCTGTGAGCGTCTTGGGCCGAAGGCCCGGCGCAAGCCGGTGGACTTGGTCGGAGCTGGAAGGGCCGGAAGTCCGGAAGGTGCTCGGAGTGTCCCTGGGACGACAGGCGACACGGCCAACGAACCAAGCTCACGATCACTGCGTTCGCGTGAGCATGGCGATCGACTGGAACCGCCCCATGCGGAACCGCATGCACGGTGGTGTGGGAGGGGCCGGAGGATTCCGACTCGCTACCCGATCGGCATCGCGGTTGCCCGGTCGCGCCGCGCTCCGCCACAGATTGCCGAATGCTACCGTTATCATCATCGGATTCATTGACTACGGCTGCACGCGCATGAGTGTCATCGTTTCGCAGATCGATCCGCGCTCCCCCGAATTCCAGTCCAACAGTACCCGGCTGCGCTCTGTCACCGCGGACCTCAAGCGCGAGTTGGCACGGAGCGCCGAGGGGGGCGGTGCCAAGGCCCGTGAGAAGCACACCACGCGCGGCAAGCTGCTGCCGCGCGAACGCGTCCGAGCCCTGCTCGATCCGGGCTCGCCCTTCCTAGAGCTCTCGCCACTGGCCGCGCACGGCATGTACGACGACGCCGCACCTGCGGCCGGCATCATCACAGGAATCGGCCGGGTCAACGGCATTGAGGTGGTGGTCGTGGCGAACGACGCCACCGTGAAAGGCGGCACCTACTTCCCGATGACGGTGAAGAAGCACCTGCGCGCTCAGGAAGTGGCCCTGGAAAATCGCCTTCCATGCGTCTACCTGGTCGATTCCGGTGGCGCCTTCCTGCCACTGCAGGACGAGGTGTTTCCAGATAAGGAACACTTCGGCCGGATCTTCTACAACCAGGCGCGGATGTCCTCGCTGGGCATTCCGCAAATCGCGGTCGTGATGGGTAGCTGCACCGCCGGCGGTGCCTATGTGCCGGCGATGAGCGACGAAACCATCATCGTACGCGAGCAGGGCACGATCTTCCTGGGCGGCCCGCCGCTGGTGAAGGCCGCCACCGGCGAGGTGGTGGACGCCGAAACACTGGGCGGTGCGGACGTCCATGCCTCCATCTCCGGCGTGGCCGACCATTACGCCGAGAACGATGCGCACGCGCTCAGCATCGCCCGTGACGTCGTGGCCTCGCTCAACCGGAAAAAAGCCATGCCTCTGGCGCTGCGCGAGCCGCTGGAGCCGAAATACCCGGCCGACGAACTGTATGGCGTGATTCCGGAAGACACCCGTCGCCCGTTCGACATCCGTGAGGTGATCGCACGCATCGTCGACGGTTCCGAGTTCCACGAGTTCAAGGCGCGCTACGGCAAGACGCTGGTTTGCGGCTTCGCGCACATCCACGGCTACCCGGTGGGCATCGTCGCCAACAACGGCATCTTGTTCGCCGAAAGCGCGCTCAAGGGCGCGCACTTCATCGAGCTATGCAACCAGCGCAATGTGCCGCTCGTGTTCCTGCAGAACATCACCGGCTTCATGGTCGGCAAGAAGTACGAGCAGGCCGGCATCGCCAAGGACGGCGCCAAGATGGTCACTGCCGTGGCCTGCTCGCACGTACCGAAGTTCACCGTGGTGATCGGCGGCAGCTTCGGCGCCGGTAACTACGCCATGTGCGGCCGCGCCTACGGCGCGCGCTTCCTGTGGATGTGGCCTAATGCGAGGATCAGCGTGATGGGCGGCGAGCAGGCCGCCAGCGTGCTGGCCACGGTGAAGCGCGATGGCATCGAGGCCGCCGGCAAGGGCTGGAGCGCGGATGAGGAAGACGCGTTCAAGGCGCCGATCCGCGAACAGTACGAACGCCAGGGCCACCCCTACTACGCCAGCGCGCGGTTGTGGGACGACGGCATCATCGACCCGACCGACACCCGCCGCGTGCTGGGGCTGGCGATCTCCGCCTCGATGAATGCGCCGATCGAGCCGCAGCGCTACGGCGTGTTCCGCATGTGACCCGGCGCCCCGATAGCCAGCGCATGACCCAGGGGATATCACACGGATGATCGTCGGCATTGATCTCGGCACCACCCACTCGCTCATCGGCAGCTACGACGCCGGAGGAGCGCGCCTGTTCGCCAATCCACTCGGCAACCTGCTTACGCCTTCGGTGGTCGCCATCGACGAAGGCGGGCACGTGCTGGTCGGCCAAGCTGCCCGCGACCGCCTCGTCAGCCATCCGGAATCAAGCGTCGCCAACTTCAAGCGCTGGATGGGCAGTTCGCGCGAAACCCGCCTGGGTAACCGCGCGTTCCGTCCCGAGGAACTCTCGGCACTCGTGCTGCGCTCGCTGCTGGCCGATGCCGAAGCCGCACTCGGCGGAAAGATCACCGAGGCCGTCATCAGCGTTCCCGCCTATTTCTCCGACGCCCAGCGCAAGGCCACGCGCAGTGCCGGCGAGCTGGCTGGCATCCGGGTCGAACGGCTGATCAACGAGCCGACCGCCGCTGCGCTGGCTTACGGCCTGCAGGAGCGTCCGGACGGCTCGCGCTTCGTGGTGTTCGACCTCGGTGGCGGCACCTTCGACGTATCGGTGCTGGAGATGTTCGAGGGCGTGGTCGAAGTGCACGCCAGCGCCGGCGACAACTTCCTCGGCGGCGAGGACTTCCTCGATGTCCTGGAAGCCGCCTGCCTCGGCGACATCAACCTGCCGGTCGACCGCCTCTCCGCCGCGCAACGCGGCCAGTTGCGCCGCTGGCTGGAAGCCGCCAAGCGCGAACTCAGCCAGCAACAGCAGGCGCGGGTCGCCGGCCAGCTTGGCGAACGCACGGTCGACTGGCGCATCGACCAGGAGCGCTTTGCCAGGATTGCCGAACCGCTGCTGCAACGCATGCGCATGCCGCTGGAACGCGCGATGCGCGATGCGCGCCTGCAACCCGGGCAGATCGACGAGATCGTACTGGTCGGCGGCGCCAGCCGAATGCCGATGGTGACGCGCATGGTTTCGCGCATGTTCGGACGCCTGCCACTGCGCCACCTGCATCCCGACGAGGCGATCGCGCTCGGCGCCTGCGCGGCGGCCGGCATGAAGGCACGCGACCAGCAGCTCAACGAGGTGATCCTCACCGACGTTTGCCCCTACACACTGGGCACCGAAGTGGCGCGACGCGACGGCGACGGCCAGCTGCATTCCGGCTTCTTCCACCCGATCATCCACCGCAACAGCACGGTGCCGACCAGCCGCGAGGAATCGTTCTGGCCCGCGCATCCGCAGCAGAAGGCGTTGCAGCTCGACGTGTACCAGGGCGAAAACCCGATGGTCGCGAACAACATCAAGCTCGGCGAGCTGCGGGTGGAACTCGATCCGCGGCTGCCAGCCGAACAGAACGCGGTAACGCTTCGCTTCACCTACGACATCAATGGCGTGCTGCAGGTCGAAGCCACCGTCCAGGCCACCGGACGGCACTATGAACTGCTGCTGGAGCGGAACCCGGGCCTGCTGCTCGACTCCGAACAGATCCGCCAACGGCTGGCTTCGCTCGCCGAACTCAAAATCCATCCGCGCGACAAGCAGGAGAACATCGCCTTGCTCGCTCGCGCCGAACGCCTGTACGAGGAACATCTGCAGGCACGCGCGCAGCTGCAGGCGTGGATCGCCCAGTTCCGCGCCATTGTGGAGACGCAGGACGACCACCTGATACGCGAGCATCGGCGCGAACTCGGCCTCGCGCTGGACGCCCTGGAGCACGCCTGATGTCGCCGCTCGAGCAGCTCGGCCTGCCGGCGGACGCCGACGAACGCATGGTCAAGCGCGCCTACGCGCAGCGCCTGCGCGATACCCGGCCGGACAGTGACCCGGAGGGCTTTCAGCGCCTGCACGCGATCTACCAGGCGGCACTGGCACAGTGCCAAGGCCAGGCAGCGGGCACGGTAATGGTTCGCGAAGCACCCGGAGAATCATCGTTGCCAGCCGACGGCACGCCGGTGGCGGTAGACAGTCCGCCGGACGAAACCATCGCCATTGCTTTCGGGCCATTTTGCGATCAGCTCTTCGAACTGGGGGCAAAAGGTGACGCGACCTCACTCAAGGCTTGGCTGGAAGGGCTGCCGGCCCTGTGGTCGCTGCGCGTGAAAGCACGCGTGGGAGAGGATCTGCTTGGACAAATGCATCGTGAGGCGCCGCCGATGTCGCCGGCCTGCATGGAAGCATTGCTGGCGTTCTTCGACATGGACCAGGCGCGTCCGGGCCACGACGCATTGCGGCTGCAGCAACTGTTGCGGCGCATGCAACTGGCGTGGGAACTGCAACCGGCGCATCGCGATGTGCTGGCCGAGCGCATGGGGCGGCCCCTGCACAGCGGACGCGCCGGATTGGACCTTCAGCTGGAGCGGCTGGCGCGCCCGTTTGGATGGAAACAGGTGGTGCGGATCGGACTGGTGCCCTACGAAGCCACGGCGTACACGCAGTTCATCCAGGATGTGGGGCTGCGCCACCCCGAGGACCTACCCGGAACCTGCGACCCTGACCAGGTGCGATTCTGGCTGAAGGCCACCGAGCCTGGGCGCGTAAGCAAGGCGCGATTGCAGCTTGGCGGAATCCGCTGCGCCGCCGCGCTGCTCGGCGGACTGTTGCTCGGATGGTTGTTTGGCATCCTGATGCGCACGCCGCCGGATCCTTTCTACTGGCCGGCGCTCGGGTGGTGCGTCGGCCTGTCCGCCGCGCCCTGCGCGTTGTGGGGGCTGTCCATGCTGATGCTGCCGCTGGACAGCTGGCACGCAAAGCCGGAATACCAGCCGGTCCGCTGGCCATGGCTCAACCTGCTGCTGGTACCGCTGCTGTGCGCGGCCACCCTGGCATCCGCCGAGGCAGAGGCCTACGTACCTGCCCTGGGATGTGCGTTCGTGGCGTTGTGGTTGGCGTTCCGGCGGTTGCGGCGACGAAATGCCACGTCGCTGCGCCTCAACCCTCGACTGATATGGTTCGGCCTGTGGGGCATCTTCATGCTGGCCCGCTCGTTCTTGCAGGATACCGATCCCACCGAGTCGAGTAGCGCCTACCCCGCGATGGCCGCCTTCACGGCGATGCTGATCTGGGGCATGGATCTCTGGCGCCAGCGGCATGGTCTGAGAGTGCGCGCAGAAATGACGCGCTGACTCCGGCAGCCGCCATGGATTCCCAGGATCGGAAGCGACGCGCCTCAGCGCCCGCGCGGTCGGAAATGCAACGGCATGGGCTCCGCAACCCTGCGCGTCGGGTCGGCTCCGGTTGCATGCGGCAAGGCGGACGCCGGTGGCTTCGGTCCGCAGGCGCCGCAGGTGCCGCAACCGTCGCTGCAGTCTCCGGTGCCCTCCTTCGGTTGCAGCCGGCGTGCCAGCGCCTTCAGCAGGCGCGAGTCGCTGCGCGACAGCCGGATCGAAGCCGCCGCCAGCCAGCGACTGGTGATCTGCGGTGCCAGCTCGCGGAACACCACCAGCGAGCTGACCGCCACGATCAGGCCAAGCACGACGTACTGGATCAGCAGGCCGCCGCTCATGCCAGCGTCCTCGCGGCATGGTAGACGAGGAAGGACGCCGCGTAGGCCATGACGAACTGGTAGCCGAACGAGACGACCACGTTGCGCCATGTGCCGGTTTCGCGCTTGATCACGGCTAGCGTGGACATGCACTGCGGCGCATAGGCGAACCAGACCAGCAGCGACAGTGCGGAAGCCAGCGATACGTGTGCGGCCAGCGCTGGCGCGAGTTGGCCTGCATCGCCGCCCACCGCATACACCGTGGCCAGGGCTGCCACCGCGGTCTCGCGCGCGGCGAAGGCGGGAATCAGCGCCAGGCTCATCTGCCAGTTGAAGCCGATCGGTGAGAATGGATGCGCCAGCCAATGGCCGAGATGGCCGGCGAAGCTGTAGTCGATGGCCGGCTCGGTAGCACCCAGCGGCGGCGCGGGGAAGGTGGACAGCGCCCACATCAACACGGTGAGCGCCAGGATCACCCCGGTCAGCCGCTTCAGGAAGATCATGCCGCGCTCGTACAGGCCGATGCCCACATCGCGCGCCTTGGGCAGGCGATACGACGGCAGTTCCATCAGCAGCGCGTGCTCGCCCTGATCGCGGCGGATGCGCTTCATCACCCAGCCCACCGCCATCGCGCCGAGGATGCCGGCGGCATACAACGCGAACAGCACCAGACCCTGCAGGTTGAATACGCCGACTACGCTGTGCGCAGGGATGAACGCGCCGATCAGCAGCGCATATACCGGTAATCGCGCCGAGCAGGTCATCAGCGGTGCTACCAGGATGGTGGCCAGACGGTCGCGCGGGTCGGTGATCGACCGTGTGCCCATGATGCCGGGGATGGCGCAGGCGAAGCTGGAGAGCAGCGGAATGAAGGATCGTCCGGTCAAGCCTACCGACACCATCAGCCGATCCAGTAGGAAGGCCGCGCGTGGCAGGTAGCCGGATTCCTCCAGCGTCAGGATGAAGAGAAACAGCACCAGGATCTCGGGCAGGAAGCCAAGCACGGTGCCCAGGCCCGTGAAGATGCCGTCGGTCAGCAGTCCCCGCAGCGGCCCCTGCGGCAGCCACACGGCGAGGTGTGCGCCCATCCAGCCGAAACCGTCGCTGATGAGGTCGGTCATCGGCTTGCCCAGCGAGTACACCGCCTGGAACACCAGGAACATCACCAGCGCAAGGATGACCAGACCGAACACTGGGTGCAGCGCCCAGCGGTCGAACGCGTCGTCCAGCTCGGCCGTGCGGCGCGGCATACGCACCGTGGCGGCGAGTAGTTCACGCACCTGCGCGTGCAGGTCGGCACGACTGGCCGCATCATCCGCCTGCGCCGGTGCGGGCACAGGCAGCTCGCCATCCACCCGCTCCACCAGCGCCTGGGCGCCGCCGCGCTTGACTGCGATGGTTTCCACCACCGGCAGGCCGAGGCGGCGCGACAGCTCAGGCACATCGATCTCGATGCCGCGACGACGCGCCGCATCCATCATGTTCAGCGCCAGCACCACCGGACGGCCGAGTCGCCGCACCTCGAGCACGAAGCGCAGGTGCAGGCGCAGGTTGGTGGCGTCGGCGACGCAAACGATCAGGTCGGGCGCCGCCTCCCCGGGGTAGTTACCCAGCAGCACGTCGCGGGTGATCTGCTCATCAGGGCTCACCGCATCGAAGCTGTACGCGCCCGGCAAGTCGAGTATCTGCAACAAGCGTCCGGACGGCGCCAAAAAGCGCCCTTCCTTGCGCTCGATGGTGACGCCTGCGTAGTTCGCCACCTTCTGCCGGCCACCGGTAAGCAGGTTGAACAGCGCGGTCTTGCCGCAATTAGGGTTGCCGACCAAGGCGATGCGCAGCGCGTCGGCGCTCATGCCGCCTCCGGGTGCACGCTGACGCGGGCCGCTTCGGCACGGCGCAAAGCGAAGCGGGTGAAACCGATCTGAATCAGTAGCGGATCGGCGCCCAGCGGCGCGCAGGCTACCACCCGCACCGCCTCGCCATCGACGAAGCCGAGATCGCGCAAACGCTGCGCGATCGCGTCATCCGCGTGCGCGTCGTCCACCCGATCCACCACGGCGAGGGCTCCCTTTGGCAAGTCAGTCAAGCGCACGGTCAATCCAAGTACAAATACGAATGGTTCGCATTGTATCCGAATTTCGTCCGTGGTGCGCCTCCTGCCCGGGTCTTCACGGCGCGGGTCATATCGTGACCACAGTTTAAGATGTCGGTTTTCCGACGAGATAAGCCATGACCGAGTTGGTACACATCACCGATCAAGCCGGCGTGCGCACGCTGACCATGCACCGCCCCGAGGTGCACAACGCGTTCCATGACGCGCTGATCGCCGACTTGACGGCCACCATCGAGGCCGCCGGCCAGGATCGCGCCGTGCGCGCCGTGGTGCTCACCGGCAGCGGCCCCAGTTTCTCCGCAGGCGCCGACCTCAACTGGATGCGCGGCATGGCCCAGGCCAGCAAGCTGATGAACCGCGAGGACTCCCTGCGCCTCGCACGTCTGATGCGCAGCCTGCAGTTCTGCCCCAAGCCTACCGTGGCCCGGGTCAACGGCTCGGCCTACGGCGGCGGGCTGGGACTGGTCGCCTGCTGCGACATCGCCATCGGCACCGACAACGCGAAGTTCGGCTTCACCGAAGTCAAGATGGGCCTCGTGCCCGCGGTGATCTCGCCCTACGTGATCGACGCCATCGGCCTGCGCCATGCGCGCCGACTGTTCCTCACCGGCGAGCTGTTCGATGCCAGCGAGGCGCAGCGCATCGGGCTGCTTCACCATGTGGTGGCGACGGACGATCTGGACGAGGCCGTGGCGTTTACGCTGAAGATGCTGTCCAAGGCTGGCCCCGAAGCGCTGCGCGAAGCCAAGCGGCTCGCCTTCCGCGTGGACGGTCTGGACGAGCACGCCGCCGAGCAGACCGACCAGCGCAACGCTGAGCTGATCGCGCACCTGCGGGTGTCGCCGGAAGGCCAGGAGGGCCTCACCGCCTTCCTCGACAAGCGTGCGCCAAACTGGATCGCCGGCTGACCGTCCATGCTGCGCTGCGCATCGGCTCGGCGCGGCGCATCTGCTAATTTTCCGAGGCTTTGCACCGCCCCGGCCAAGGAAACCGCATGTTCGAACGCGTACTGATCGCCAACCGCGGCGAGATCGCCTGCCGCGTGATCCGCACTTGCCGCCGGCTCGGCATCCGCAGCATCGCGGTGTACTCCGAGGCAGACCGCGACGCGCAACACGTGCGCCTCGCCGACGAGGCCTGGCCCATCGGCGGCCCGCGTCCGGCGGAGTCCTACCTGCGCATCGAGGCGATCCTCGACGCCGCGAAGAAGAGCGGCGCACAAGCGATCCACCCCGGCTACGGCTTTCTGTCCGAGAACACCGCGTTCTCACGCGCCTGCCAGGAAGCCGGCATCGTGTTCATCGGCCCCGACCCCGAAAGCATCGAGGCGATGGGCTCCAAGTCCGCCGCCAAGCGCCTAATGGCGAAACACGCCGTGCCGCTGGTGCCCGGTTACGACGGCGATAACCAGGACAACGCCTTCCTCGCCGAACGGGCGCACGCCATCGGCTATCCGCTGATCATCAAGCCCTCGGCCGGCGGCGGCGGCAAGGGCATGCAGATCGTGCGCTGCGACGCGGAGTTTCCCGAGGCGCTGGCCACCGCGCAGCGCGTGGCGCAGGCCGCCTTCGGCGACGCCAGCATGCTGCTGGAGCGCTATGTCGAGCATCCGCGCCACATCGAATTCCAGGTGTTCGGCGACCGCCACGGCCACGTGATCCACCTCGACGAGCGCGAGTGTTCGGCGCAACGGCGCTACCAGAAGGTGCTGGAGGAAACGCCCTCGCCCTTCCTCACCCCCGAGATGCGTGCCGCGATGGGCGCCGCCGCGGTGGCCGCGGCCAGGGCAGTGAACTACGTGGGCGCGGGCACCGTGGAATTCATCGTGGGGCCGCAGGGCGATTTCCACTTCATGGAAATGAACACGCGCCTGCAGGTGGAGCATCCGGTCACCGAGCTCACCCACGGCATCGACCTGGTCGAATGGCAGCTGCGCATCGCGCACGGAGAGGCGCTGCCGCTTACCCAAGAGCAGGTCGCCTCGCACGGACACGCCATCGAGGTGCGCCTCTACGCGGAAGACCCGGAGCAGAACTTCCTGCCCGGCTCCGGCAAGCTGAACGCGCTGCGCTTGCCCGCGCCCTCGCGCCACGTGCGCATCGACGGCGGCGTGGCACAGGGCGACACGGTGACGATCTTCTACGACCCAATGATCGCCAAGCTGATCGTCTGGGACGCCGATCGCCCACAGGCCCTGCAGCGGCTGCGCGAGGCGCTGGCGGAGTGCGAGATCGAGGGACCGAAATCCAATGTCGCCTTCCTCGAACGCCTGGCGCGGCACCCCGCGGTCACCGAGGCGCGCATCGATACCGGCTACCTCGACCGCCATCTCGACGAATTCGTCACCGGCCAGGGCGAGCCGGATCCGCACACGCTGTTCGCCGCCGCCACCGCCGCGCTGCTGCACGACGAGGCACACCTGGAGGGGTCCCCGGCCGATCCGCATTCGCCTTGGGCCAGCGCCGACGCCTGGCGCGTGGGCCACGCCGGCAAGCGCATCGTGGCGCTGCTGCGTGGCGAGACGCGCCGTGAGATCGAAGCGCACGGCCATGGCGGCAACTACGCGCTGGCCTATGGCGGACACGCCAGCGAAGTGCGCGGCGCGCGGCTCGACGGTGACGCCCTCAGCGCCCGCTTCGACGACGAAGCCGTACGCCATCGCCTGCGCAGCAACGCGCACCGGGTGCTGCTGCACGACGCCGAGGGCCGCCGCTGGCACCTGGATCGCGCTCCGGCTTATGCCTGGACATCGAAAGACACCAGCGGCGGGAGCCAGGTCGTCGCGCCCATGCCGGGCCGCATTGTGCTGGTGAAGGCTAGGCCAGGTGACAACGTCGAGGAAGGCCAGGAACTGCTGGTGATGGAAGCGATGAAGATGGAACTGGCCTTGAAGGCGCCGCGTGCCGGCACCATCGAAAGCGTGTCGGCAGCCCAAGGCGAGTTCGTCGAAGCCGATGTGGTGCTGGTGAAATTTGAGGCCTGAAGCATGAGCAATGACCGTGTCCGCATCGTCGAAGTCGGCGCCCGCGACGGCCTGCAGAACGAGAAGATCCTGCTGCCGGCCGAAGTGAAGGTCGCCCTGATCGACCGGCTCTCCGCCACCGGCCTCACCACCATCGAGGCAACCAGCTTCGTCAGCCCGAAGTGGGTGCCGCAACTTGCCGACGCGACGGAAGTGTTCCGCGGCATCCGCAAGGTGCCGGGCGTGAGCTATCCCGTGCTGGTGCCGAACCTGCAGGGTTACGAGCGTGCGCGCGAAGTCGGGGCCAGCGAGATCGCCGTGTTCACTGCCGCCAGCGAGGCGTTCAACCGAAAGAACGTCAACGCCTCGATCGACGAATCCATCGAACGCTTCGTGCCGGTGGTGGAACGTGCAAAGGCCGATGGGGTGGCGGTGCGCGGCTACGTCTCCACCGTGCTCGGTTGCCCTTACCAGGGCGAGGTGCCGCTGCGCGACGTGGTGCGGGTGGCGCAGCGGCTGCACGCACTGGGCTGCTACGAAATCTCGCTGGGCGACACCATCGGCGCGGGCACGCCGGCCAAAGCGCGCGCGATGCTGCGCGCGGTCGCGCAGGAAGTGCCGATGCGCGCGCTGGCCGTGCATTTCCACGACACCTACGGCCAGGCGCTGGCGAATATCCTGGCCTGCCTCGAAGAAGGCGTGCGCGTCGTCGACAGCGCGGTCTCCGGCACCGGCGGCTGTCCCTATGCGAAGGGTGCTACCGGCAACGTCGCCAGCGAGGACGTGGTGTACATGCTGCACGGCATGGGCATGGACACCGGCGTCGACCTCGACCTGCTGGTGGCCACCGGCGCGTGGCTGGCCGCGCAGCTGCACAAGGACAGCGCCAGCCGCGTGACGCGGGCACGCACGGCGGCCTGAGCCAGCCGCCGGCCGCACCGGGGACGGCTGGCATCCGGCGCGTAGCGTGGAATAATCACCCGCCCCGCTTCCTGGAACGCCGTATGTCCCCCTCCTTTCTGATCCGTCCGATCGAGCCGCGCGACGACGCCGCGGTGGCCGCGATCATCCGCACAGTCATGCCCGAGTTCGGCGCCGACGGCCCCGGCTTCGCCATTCACGATCGCGAGGTGGACGGCATGCATGCCGCCTATGCGCAGCCACGCAGTGCCTACTTCGTAGTGGAGTGCGACGGTGCCGTGGTCGGTGGTGCAGGCGTGGCGCCCCTGGTGGGCGGTGAGCCGGACGTGTGCGAGCTACGCAAGATGTACTTCCTGCCCACCGTGCGTGGCATCGGCGCCGGCGGCGCGATGATGGAGCGCTGCCTCGACGCGGCGCGCGGCTTCGGCTTCCGCCGCTGCTACATCGAAACCCTGACCGGCATGGATGCGGCACAGGCGCTGTACCGGCGCCATGGCTTTACCCCACTTCGCGCACCGATGGGCGGCACCGGCCACCACGGCTGCGACCGCTACTACCTCCGCGAGCTCTGACAGGATTTCCGTGTCCACCCCTATTCGTATCGCCCGCGAAGCGGATGCCGCCGCGGTCCATGCGATCTACGCGCCACACATCGCCACAGGCGTCGCCACCTTCGAGACAGCGCTGCCAGGCGAGGATGCCATGCGCGAGCGCATCCGCAGTCGCCTGCCGCACTACCCGTGGCTGGTCTGGGAAGACGGCGGCGAGGTTCTGGCCTACGCCTACGCTGGCCGCTTCCGCGAGCGCGCCGCCTACGACTGGATCGCCGAAACCTCGATTTACGTGCGCCCGGACGGCCAGCGCCGCGGCATCGCCCGTCGGCTCTACGGGGCGTTGCTCGACACGCTGGTCCTACAGGGGCTGACCCAGGCGGTGGGCGTGATCACCCTACCCAATCCCGTGAGCGTGGGGTTCCACGAGGCGTTGGGCTTTGACACCGCCGGGGTATGGCGCCAGTGCGGCTACAAGCTCGGGCAGTGGTGGGACGTCGGCGTGTGGCAAAAGGAACTGCAGCCCTCGGTCGACCCACCGCCGTCGGTGAAACCGTTCGGCACGCTCGCCGCGACGCCGGAACTGCACGCGCTGCTGGACCGCAATTCATGAAAACGGCGCGCCCGCAACGCGGGCGCGCCGTCATGGGGCGGACGCGGATGTGACCGACGCGGCTGCTTAATGGTTGAGCAGCAGGTCGACGATCGCACCGGTGGTGATCGCCACCAGCAGATAATCGCCGTCGTCGCTGCGTACCCAGTGGTAGCCGGGCGGCGGCTCGCGCAGGTGGGCGTCGCGCCAGTCGTACACCACATAGCGGCGACTACGGTACTCCTCCGGCAAATAGCCGCCAGGCCGGTACCAACCCTCATGGCGGCCACGGTCGCGCCAATCCCGGTAGTGGCCGTAGGCATGGCCGCGTCCGTGGTCGTCATCGTCGTGGCGCACGTAATAAGCGCCGCCATCCCTGTCGCCCCGGTCGCCATCGTCCTGATGGTGGCCACGCCCGTGGTCGTGTCCATGGTCATAGTCCTGTGCCAGCACCGAGCCGCTGGCCAACGCCAGCATCGCGCCACAGACGACAGACAAACCCAGCAGCTTTTTCATGTCGACCTCCACTCGATGAATCACCGAACCGTTCGCATCATATCCTCGATCGCATGATCCGCCCGCGCGATCTGGCACAAAAGTCGTTCCCGGCTGCCCAACCCAGGATGAACTGCCTGGATCCAGCGGGTTTCTCGTTCAGCCTGCAGCGGATGCCGTCACTGAGCTAAAATTGAGCGTTTTCGGCATCTGTTTCGGGGAATTCCATGCAACTCGACCAAGTCAAGGCGATCATCACCGGCGGCGCCTCCGGCCTCGGCCACGCGGCGGCGCAGCATCTCGTCGCCCACGGCGCCCGCGTGGCGCTGTTCGACGTGAACGAGGAAAAGGGCCAGGCCGCTGCCAAGGCGCTGGGCGACGTGGCGCGCTTCTACAAGACCGACGTGACCAGCGAGGACGGCGTGGCCGCCAACGTGGCTGCTGCGCGCGAAGCGATGGGCGGTCTCAACGTTGTGATGAACTGCGCCGGCATCCTCGGCGCCGGCCGCGTGCTGGGCAAGGAAGGCCCGATGCCGCTCGGCACCTTCGCCAGCACCGTGATGGTGAATCTGGTCGGCAGCTTCAACGTGGCCAAGGCGGCCGCGGCGCTGATGCAGCACAACGAGGCGGGCGAGGACGGCGAGCGCGGCGTGATCGTCAACACCGCGAGCGTGGCCGCCTACGAAGGGCAGATCGGCCAGGCCGCCTACTCCGCGTCGAAGGGCGGCGTGGTCGGCATGACCCTGCCGATGGCACGCGAACTGGCCCGCTTTGGCATCCGTGTGGCGACCATTGCGCCGGGCATCTTCTGGACTCCGATGGTGGACGGCATGCCGCCGCAGGTCCAGGAGTCGCTGTCCGCCTCGATCCCGTTCCCGTCGCGCCTTGGCAAGCCCGAGGAGTTCGCCCAGACCGTGGCCTTCATCCTCGGCAACCGCTACATCAACGGCGAGACCATCCGCCTGGACGGTGCGGTGCGATTGCAGCCAAAGTGACTCAAAGACCTCAGGACCAAGGCCATGGAACGTATCAACTGGCTCGCCCGTACCCACGTCCTACCGGGTCGCCACCACTGGCGCAAGCGCTGGGAAATCGTCCGTCAGGCCGGCTGGGGACGTTATGTTCTGTTGGATCACGCCCTGTTTTATGGGCTCAGCCTGTTCTTCGTGAGCCTGCTGTCGAAGCGGCTCTTTCACCCCAGGTTGCCGCCTAGCGGCGTGTTTCCGTCGCTGATGGATGCGCTGATTTTCGTCGGCATTTGGGGTGCCCTCGGCGCAGTGAAGTGGTGGAACTGCGAGCGCCATTACCGTCGTCCCGAAAATCCTCCCAAGGAATCCGCTCCGTGAAAGCTTCCGACGTCAAGAAAGGCAACGTGGTCGAACACGAAGGTACCGTGTACCAGGTGCGCGACATCGAACGCAGCGCGCCGACCGCGCGCGGCGGCAACGTCACGTTCCGCTTCACCATGTATTCGATTCCCGGCGGACGCAAGTTCGACCTTAGCCTGCGCGCCGACGACGACCTGAAGGAGATGGACCTGGTACGCCGCGCTGCGAACTTCTCCTACAAGGACGGCGACGCCTTCGTGTTCATGGACGCGGAGGACTACACCCAGTACCTGCTCGACCCTGCGCTGGTGGGCGACAACGCCGGCTACATCGTCGAGGAGGTGGAAGGCTATTACGTGCAGCTGATCGACGACGCGCCGGTCGGTCTGCAGGTGCCCACCAGCGTGGTGCTCACCGTGGTGGACACTGCGCCGGAGCTGAAGGGCGCCAGCGCCACCAAGCGCACCAAGCCGGCCAAGCTCAACACCGGCGTGGAGATCCAGGTGCCTGAGTACATCACCAACGACGAAAAGGTGTGGGTGAACACGCTGACCGGCGAGTTCGCCGGCAGGGCCTGAGCGCCACCGCCTAGCCCGGCGCGGGGGCGGCAGGCATTCTTTGCCATACTCGCCGTTCCGCCCCCGCACAGCTCTGTCATGCCAGCCACCGGCTACTCCCTGCGCGCGCAGTTCGTCGAGACCTTGACCCACTTCAAGCGTCCGGACGTGCCGCTGTGGGTGGTGTTCCGCAACACGCTTGCTGTAGTGCTGCCGCTGGGCATCGGGCTGGCCACGGGCTATACCGACGTGGGCCTCGGCATCGGCGCCGGCGCGCTGGATACGATGTTCTCCGACCAGCCGGGGCCTTATCGCCAGCGTATGCGCTGGCTGTTGCTGGCGACGCTGGCAGCTGGGGTGGCGGCGCTGCTTGGGTTCACCATCGGCGGCCAAGTGCTGCCGATGCTGCTGGCCACTGCCGCGTTCGGCTTCTGCGGCGGCATGCTGGTGGTGTTCGGCACGGACGCCGCGCGCGTGGGCATGACCAGCATGATCCTGCTGGTGATCGCAGCCGCCACGCCGATCGACCCTCGGAACGCCCTGCTTGCCGCGCTCCTGATCGCCTGCGGCGGCCTGCTCCTCACCCTGTTCGCGGTGGCTGCCTGGCCACTGCAGCGCTACCTCCCGGAACGGCATGCACTGGCCGGCGTCTATGCGGGACTCGCCAGCCTGGCACGCCAGCCGGCCGTGGACGAAGACAACCCCGCGCTTACCGACGCGATGACCACGCTGCAGCACACCCTGCTCGGCCGCGATCGCGCGCATGGCCGCGCCATGGAGGCGTTCACCGTGTTGCTGGAACTGGCCGAGCGCATCCGGCTGGAACTCACCGCGATCTCGGCGCTGCATGCCGATCCAGTCGCGCACGCGGCCTACCGAGACGATGTCGCCAAGGTACTGGATGCCATCGCGCAGGCGCTGGAGACCAGCGAACCGCCGCTGCAAGCCCAACGGGCGCTGCAGGCCCTACGCAACAATACCCGCGACCCCCAAGGCAGGCTGGGCACGCACCTGCGCGCGCTAGACGGTCAGTTGGGCGCTGCCGCACGGAACGCGAACTGGGCCGGTAGCCGCGGCGAACTGCGTGCCGCAGCGGCGGAAACGCGGCTGCCGCGCGCACTGCAAAGCAGTTCGACATGGGCCGTGCTGCGCGCCAACCTTACGCCACGCTCGATGGCCTTTCGACATGCCGTACGCACTGCGGCCTGCCTGAGCGCGGCGCTGCTGGCATCGCGCCTGCTCAATCTGCCGCACGGCTACTGGCTTCCAATGACGACCGCCATCGTGCTGCGGGCGGACTTCGCCGCCACCTTCAACTTCGGCCTGTTGCGCGTGGTGGGCACAGTGCTGGGTCTGGTGCTCACCACCGCCCTGCTACGCCTGACGCCTGACTCGCCATGGGCGCACCTCGCGCTGATGGCGCTGCTGTGCATGGCGTTCCGCTGGCTGGCCAACGCGCACTACGGCATCGCCGTAGCCGCACTCACCGGTACCGTAGTGATCCTGCTCTCGTACGATGGCGTCAATTCCGGCGTGGCCGTGGCGGATCGCGTGGTCAACACCGTGCTGGGCTGCGGCATGGCGATGACCGCGTACTTGATATGGCCCACCTGGGAACGCGGCCGTGCACGCGGAGCGTTTGCCGAGATGCTGGATGCCTATGCCAGCTACCTGCGTGCGCTAGCCGCGCCGGAGCGGCGCGAAGCGCAACGGGAAACGCGCAGCCTGGCGCGCACTGCCCGCAGCAACGCCGCCGCCTCCCTCGAGCGGATGCGCGCCGAGCCTGGCACCCCGCGATCGCTGCTGGAACTGGCGCGGGGCTTGTTCGCCAATGGCAACCGGCTGGCGCGCACCGCGATGGCGCTGGAGGCTCTGGGCAACGAGTCCACGCCGCGCGTGGCAGACTTCGACCGTTTCGTTGCGACATGCGCGGATGCCGTGCAGTCTATCGCCGCGGCCCTGCGCGGGCAGCGCGTGCCGGACGACCTGCCCGACCTGCGGGCACTGCAGCAGGGCGTGGCCGCCGCAGTGGAAGGATCCAGCGACACCGCGCATGGCGAAGCCCTGGTCCAGCTCAGCGACCGCCTGACCAACAACATCAACACGCTGGCCCACGTGCTGCGGAAGATGAGGTAACAGCATGACCCAGATGCGCTTGGAGCACGCTTGGTGCATGCTGGCGCCGGTTTGCTCTTAGCGACGTACCCGGCATGAGCATCTCAGGCATCCACGGCCCCCGCCCGCAACCCGCGGGCGATGCGGTCGCATTTCGCTACGCTAGACAAAATGGCGGGCAGAAAGCTGCCCCCGCTACGGCCAGGTCGACCACGCCGGCCGAAAACGCGAGCGAACTGGCCGCCGCCATCGCCGCGGCGATGGCGCAACTGGGATTAACCGCGGCGCCGGGTCAGGCTGTCGCCGGCGCGGCGATTGGCACTGTCACGGTAGGTTCGGCGGGAACCGCGACAGCCCCAGGCAACGCCTCGTCCGCCTTCCTGCCCGGGTCGCGGCAAGTTCAGCAGTACAGGAACACAGCAGCGACCTTCTCCGGCTTGGCCCGGGCACTGGACTCCAACGCAGGTGGTCCGTCGCCGGCCAACGGCCACGCCAACAGCGGCTTGACCGCCGTTTTCCAGAGCCTCTGGACAGCACTGGGGGCGGCATCGGATGCACCCGCCGCCGCTTCTGGCAAATCGGCCATGCCCAACCTGCAGGCGTTCGTGCAATCGGTGGCAAGCCATTTCGGCGAGAGCGGTATTCCGAACCTGCGCGGCGTGTTCATCGACACGGTGGCTTGAGGGCATTCCTGCCTGGCTTGGGTTGAGCACGCTCCAACCCCGGGGTTATCCCGCTAGTTCACGCTGCAACCAAGCGCGCGCGAGCCGCCATTCGCGCTGCACGGTACTGGTGGAGATCCCCATGGCCAGGGCAATCTGCTCCACGCTCATGCCCATGAAGAAACGCATCGCCACGATGTCCGCCTGGCGGCGGTCCAGCGTGGCCAGAGTATCCAGACATTCGACCAGTGCGCTGTAATCCACTCCGTCGGACAGCTCCATGGAGATTTCCGTGAGCTGCAGGCGGTCGGCCTCGCGCGGGCGCTTGGCAGCGTTGCGCCGGCGCGCCGAATCCACCAGCACCTCGCGCATTGCGCGGGCCGCCACGCCCAGCAGGTGGCGGCGGTTCGCCCAGTCCGGCGACTTGGTGCCACCAAATACTTTGAGATAGGCCTCGTTGACCAGCGCGGTGGCGCTGAGCGTGCGCTCCATCTGCTCGTTTCCAAGCTGCGCGCGCGCGATCCCGCGCAGCGCGTCGTACATCTGGCGCAGGGCCTCGTTCAGCGCATCGGGGTCGCCGGCCTGTGCGTCGTGCAGCAGGCGGGTCACCTCAACCGTGTCGTCCAATGCTTCGCTCCCGGTTCGCTCGCCACCTGCCCGACAGCCTCAGCCGGCACATCCTGCTGACACGGCACCGGCGACGAATCGACTGCCGACATCCCGTGGCGGCAGCCATCATCCGGCTGCGGCGCACCGTGCGCCGCGTCCGCCAGATCAGCCACCGCCTTCGCGCCCAACCGCGCCTGGCGCAGGCGGGCATCGAGCAGGGTGGCGCTGGCCACGCCAGGATCGGTCGACGAGGCCTTGCGCGAATGGTTGAAATCAGACAGTTGCGCCAGCCACTGTGTTGCCTGCCCGAGGTCGTGTCTGAGCAACGCAGCCTCACCCAAGCCGGCCAGCGTGCGCGCCCAGCTACCGGGCATCGCTTGCGGCCCCCATGAGCCCATCTGCGTCAGCGCCGCACCGAAATACCGCGTGGCGGCCGTCGCACTCCCTCGCGCCAACGCCGCCGCGCCGAGCACCGCAAGGCCACGACTGCGGTTCTCCCTGGCCCAAGCCAGACCGGTGCCGGCACGGCGATCCAATTGCGCCAAATGCGGTTGCAACAGGGCTGCTGCATCGTCAGTGCGCCCCATCTTCACGTCGACGTTGGCCAGTTCGGTCAGCGTGTACAACTGGAAGTCGGGGGATACCTGCGCAAAGGTCCGGGTCAGCTTGGCCGAACGCTCCAGCGCCTTGCGCGCATCCGGCAGGTCGCCACCCTGGGCCAGTGCCACGCCGAAATAGGTGAGCATGCCCGACATGCAGAGACCGACCGAACCCGCGTGCCTGTCGTAATCGGCGATCGCGCGGCGATACAACGGCAACGCGCCCGCTGGATCGTGCCGCAGTGATACCAGCGCCAAAACGAAACGGTAGTAAACCAGCGCCGGGTCGTCCTTCGCATACAGCTGCCGCGCCTGCTTCAGCGCTTCCTGCGCAGTGGCGACCGCATCGGCCGATTGGTCCATCGCACCCTGCGCCATGGCCAGCACGGCGCGGGCCTGCAAGCCCAGTTCGCGATCCGGCGGCGGATGGGTGGCAAGCCGACCGAGGATCCGGCGAGTCTGGCTGGCGATGGTTGCGGCGCTCATGTCCGAGCCACCGAGCTCGTCGGACAGCAGGTTGATGCGCACCCGCCGGATCTCGTCGACGTGGTCGCCGGGCGCCTGCGCCAGCAGCGCGATCGCCGCGCGGTCCAACGGCACTGCAGCAGCCAGGTTGATCACCGTTGA
The DNA here is from genome assembly GCA_027450005.1 of Rhodanobacter sp. GTDB lineage: Bacteria > Pseudomonadota > Gammaproteobacteria > Xanthomonadales > Rhodanobacteraceae > Rhodanobacter_A. Next base: position 20,891 of record DAIDKO010000134.1, read on the forward strand.
ATAGCCGCGCCCCAGCGCAGCCAGCACCTGCCCGCGTTCCAGCACGCTGGCGTCGTAGAGACCCTGCAGCTTGCGTGCCTCCTCCAACAGCGGTATCGCCTGCACGCCCAGACCCAAATGGTTGTAGGCACTTCCCATCGACAGCAGGAGACTTACCCGCACTGGCGCGGGGATGTCCTTGCGCGCGAGCAGCGTGGCCGCACCGCGATCCAGCACGGTACGCACCTTGACGTTGCTGTCGTGCGCATGGGCGGGATCGGCATTCTCGAACAGGTTTTGCAGGAAGCCGGCGATGGCAGCGGTCTTGTTGCGCTCCAACTCCAGCCGCCGCATCTGCTGCATGCGCTGTATCGAGAACGTGACCAACAGTGCCACCACCAGCGCGGCCGCACCAACGGCGAAAGCATGTCGGCGCAGGTACAGCCGCGCACGGTACCAGGCCGCACCGTGCCGGGCACGCACCGGCCGCGCGGTCAGGAAGCGGCGCAAGTCGTCGGCCAGCGCATCCACGCCGGCATAGCGTTCGCAGGGGTCGCGCCGCTACGCCTTCATTACGATGGCATCAATGTCTGCCGACACCTCGCGCCGCAGCGGCGTGGCACCGGATTGGCGCAAGCGTCGGCTGGGCGGCAGCAACTTGCCAGTGTCGATGGCCTGCGACAGGCTCACCGGTGACACTTCGTCATCGTCGCCGAACGGACGCACACCACACACCAGTTGGTACAGCAACACGCCGAGCGACCACACATCGGCGCCGGTGCCCAGTGGCCGGCCGCGCAACTGCTCGGGGCTGGCGTAGGCCAGAGTGAGCGTGCGCATGTCGGTGCGCGTCCGCGTGGCGGCCACGCCGCCCACTTGGTCGAGCAGCCTGGCGATGCCGAAGTCCAGCAGCTTGGGCTCGCCCTCGTCAGTGACTAGGATGTTGCCCGGCTTGAGGTCGCGGTGGATCACCAAGCGCTGGTGCGCGTAGTGCACCGCCGCGCATACCTTGAGGAACAACCCCACGCGCTCGCGCAACGAAAGCAGCTTGTGTTCGCACCAGCGGTCGATGCGCTCGCCCTGCACGTACTCCAGCGCGAGGAACGAACGGCCATCGCGGGTCGTACCGCCGTCGATCAGGTGCGCGATGTTCGGATGGTTCAACGTGGCGAGGATGCGGCGCTCCTCGACGAAACGCCGCTGCGTCTCGCAGCCGGGCGCGGCCCGGGTGTGCAGGAACTTGATCGCCACCTGCTGGCGCAGTTCGTCCGGTGTTCCCGTGCCCAGCGAACGCTCGGCCAGGTACACCACACCGCCTCCGCCCTCGCCCAGTTGGCGCAGGATGCGGTAGCCACTGCTTCCGGCCGCGTTGATGGTGGTGCCGACCACATCCGGAGCCACGGCCCGACGCGGCAGGGTAGTGCCCACGGTCGCCTCGGCTGCCTCCAGCATCCAGTCCACTTCGTTCCGCAACCCCTCATCGTCGCCGCAACGCTCGGCAACGTAACGCTCACGCTCCGCCTCGGCCAGATCCAATGCGGCCAGCGCGATCGGCTTTGCGCGCAGATAACGTGTTCGGCACTTCTCGTCCATTGATGCCTCCCCTGTCGGAGCCCATCCGTGACGCACTTCTCAGCTTGAGGATTATAGGCCAGCGCAAACGAGGTTTGCGTGTGCCACCGGACCACCAGGCAGGCTCAGGGTGCCCTGGCCAACGAGTCCGACCAGACGCCGCCGTATGGTGCCTCTGGCATGCCCGCTTGTGGCAATCGCCCCCCTTGGCAGGCAGCGCGAGCCACGCGGGGATGCCGATCAGGCTCTAAACTGCCCGGATGCTCAAGATCGACACCCACGCGCACATCCTGCCCCGTGACTGGCCGAATCTTGCCGCCAAGTTCGGCGACGAACGTTTCCCTGTGATGACCCACACCGACGGCCACCACCGCATCTACAAGGACAGCAAATTCTTCCGCGAGGTATGGGACTCGGCCTTCGACCCGCAGAAGCGCATCGACGACTACGCCCGCTTCGGCGTGGACGTGCAGGTGATCTCCACGGTGCCGGTGCTGTTCTCCTACTGGGCACCGGGCTATCAGGCCCTGGACCTGCACCGCCACCTCAACGACCACATGGCCGGCATGTGCCGCGACTTCCCGCGCCATTACGCCGGCATCGGCACCGTGCCGCTGCAAGCGCCGGACCTCGCCGTGCGCGAATTGGAGCGCTGCATTGACGAACTGGGCCTGCAGGGCGTGCAGATCGGCTCACACTGCAACGACTGGAACCTCGATGCACCCGAGCTGTTCCCGTTCTTCGAGGCTGCCGCCGACCTGGGTGCCGCCGTGCTGGTGCACCCCTGGGACATGATGGGCATGGCCAGCATGCCGAAGTACTGGCTGCCCTGGCTGGTAGGCATGCCGGCCGAGCAGGCGCGTGCCGCGTGCTGCCTCGCCTTCGGCGGCGTGCTGGAGCGGCTGCCGAAGCTGCGCGTGATGCTGGCGCACGGTGGCGGCAGCTTCCCGTGGACCATCGGCCGCATCGAACATGGCTTCCGGATGCGCCCGGACTTGGTCGCCACCGACAACCCGCGCAACCCACGCGAATACCTCAAGCGCTTCTACTTCGACTCCTGCGTGCATGACGACCGGGCGCTGCGGTGGTTGCTGGATGTGACCGGCGTCGAGCAGGTGATGCTCGGCACCGACTATCCTTTCCCGTTGGGGGAGCAGGTGCCCGGCGAGAGCATCGAGGCCCTGGGCCTGGCCGACGCGGACCGCGCCCGCCTGTTCCACGGCACCGCGCTGGAATGGCTGGGCCTGCCCTTGCGCCGCTTCGCACCCAATACCACCGCCTGAGGATTTCGCATGGATTTTCCGCGTAGCGCCGTCGCCGCCATCGTGTTCGCCGCCGGCCTGTTCACCACCACGCCCACTCCGGCCGCCGAGGTCAGCATGGCCAGCGGCAGCGTGCACTTCAGCACACCGGACGGATGGACCGAGATCATGGAAACCAGTGGCGACCCGGAGGTACGCGCATTCCAGGTACCCGATCCCTCCGCCACCGGACAGACCGCGCTGGCGCGCGTCACCGTGACGGTGAAGCAGGTCACCAGCATCAACGATTTCCGCGCCTTCGAGAGCGAGGCCTCCAGCAAGGCGCATCTTTTGACGGGATACAAGGCCGGCGCCACCGCCGACCCGAGCAACCTCAGCTACACCGCAAAGGAATCCGGCGTCGCCTTCAGCTACCGCGAGCTCTACTGGTTCAAGGGCAGCTACGCAGTCCAGCTGCGCTGCGCGCGCCCCCAACAGAGCCAGGCCGGCGCCGCATGGACCGCCGCGTTCGATCGCGGATGCGCAGCCATCGCTGCCCAACTGAAGTAAAGCACCACGCCTCCCCACCCCTCCAGCCGGCGGGGCGGACAGCGACGGGACGCGCCGCAGGCGGCATTCGCCCAACTTCCTGAGGATTGCCGATGTCTTTCGACTACCAAGCCAGCGCCGACTGGGCGCAAGCCGCCGATGCTGCCGATCCGCTGCGCGCCTTTCGTGACGAATTTCTGATCCCGCCGCACGAAGGCCGCGACAGTGCGTACTTCTGCGGCAACTCGCTGGGCCTGCAGCCACGCGCAGTACGCGCCGCGCTCGCCGCCGAACTGGACGACTGGGCGCAGCTCGGCGTGGAAGGCCACTTCAAGGGCCGCCTGCCGTGGATGGACTACCACGAGTTCGTGCGCGACCACCTGGCCGAGGTTGTCGGCGCGCGGCCGGCCGAAGTGGTGGCGATGAACACGCTCGGGGTGAACCTGCACCTGATGATGGTGAGCTTCTACCGCCCCACGTCAGCGCGGCCCGCCATCCTGATGGAAGCCGGAGCGTTCCCCACCGACCGCTACGCGCTGGAATCGCAGATACGCTTCCACGGCTTCGACCCGGCCACCGCGCTGATCGAACTGGAGGCGGACGAACCGAACGGCACGCTATCGATGGCGGCGATCGAACGTGCGCTGGCCGAACACGGCTCGCGCATCGCGCTGGTGATGCTGCCCGGCGTGCAGTACCGCACCGGCCAAGCCTTCGACCTCGCGGCGATCACCGCGCTCAGCCACCGGCACGGCTGCGCTGTGGGCTTCGACCTTGCCCACGCGGTGGGCAACCTGCCGCTGCAACTGCACGACAGCGGTGCCGACTTCGCCATCTGGTGCAGCTACAAGTACCTCAACAGCGGCCCGGGCGCGGTAGGCGGCGCCTTCGTGCATGAACGCCACGCCCGCGCCGCGCTGCCGCGCTTCACCGGCTGGTGGGGGCACGACAAGACCACCCGCTTCCGCATGGGCCCGGAATTCGTGCCCATGCCCGGCGCCGACGGCTGGCAGCTCAGCAACCCGCCGATCCTCGCGCTGGCACCGCTGCGCGTTTCGCTTGAAATCTTCCACCGCGCCAGCATGGCGCGGCTGCGGGCGAAGTCGCTCAGGCTCACCGGCTACTTGGAATGGCTGGTGCAGACGCAGCTCGCCGACGTGCTGGAAGTGGTCACGCCCACCGATCCCGCGCGCCGCGGCGCCCAGCTTTCCCTGCGCGTCTGCGGTGGTCGCGAGCGCGGGCGCGCGCTGTTCGACTACCTGATGGAACACGGCGTGGTCGGCGACTGGCGCGAACCCGACGTGATCCGCATCTCGCCGGCACCGCTGTACAACCGCTTCGCGGACTGCCTGCGGTTCGCGGGAACCGTGAAAGCCTGGGCCAGCGGTGACTGAGTCCGCCGGCGGCGCGCTATCGCGTCCGACTAGCCGGATGTCGCACTTGACCGTCGCCGCGCACCACAAAGCGCTCGATGGTGAGCGACTCGGCGCCCATCGGGCCGTAGGCGTGCAGGCGCGTGGTGGAGATCCCGATCTCGGCGCCAAGGCCAAGTTCGCCGCCGTCGCTGAAGCGCGAGGAGGCGTTGACCATCACCACCGCCGAGCGGATCGCCTGCACGAATCGCCGCGCGGCGGCCTCGTCCCGGGTGGCGATGACTTCGGTGTGGTCGGAACCGTGGCGGCGGATGTGGGCGATCGCGTCGTCGAGCTGATCCACCACGCGTATGGCGAGGATCAGGTCGAGGAACTCGGCCGCGTAGTCGTCGTCGCTGGCCGGCTTCGCACCGGTCACCCGCGCACAGGTATGCGCGTCGCCGCGCAGCTCCACGCCGCGCTCGCGCAAGGCCTGCGCCGCACGCGGCAGGAACTCGTCAGCCACCTCGCGATGCACCAGCAACGTCTCCAGCGCGTTGCACACGCCGGGGCGCGAAGTCTTGCCATCGATCAGCAGGTCCAGCGCCAGCTCGAGGTCGGCCGCACGATCCACGTAGAGGTGGCACACGCCCTTGTAGTGCTTGATCACCGGTACCCGCGCATGCTCGGCAACGAAGCGGATCAGCCCCTCGCCACCGCGCGGGATCGCAAGGTCCACCAGATCGCTGAGCTGCAGCAGCTCGATCATGGTCTCGCGGCGCAGGTCCTCCACCAGGGTGACCGCGGCGGTCGGCAAGCCATGCAAGCGCAAGGCATCGTGCAGTGCTGCGGCGATCGCCGTGTTGGAATGGATGGCCTCGGAGCCGCCACGCAGTACCACTGCGTTGCCAGCCTTCAGGCAGAGCGCGGCGGCATCAGCGGTGACGTTGGGTCGTGCCTCGTAGATCATTGCCACCACGCCCAGCGGAATGCGCACGCGTTCGACCTCCAGGCCGTTGGGCCGCTTCTCGCGCCGCGTCACTTGGCCGACCGGATCAGGCAATGCGGCCACTTCGCGCAAGGCGTTGGCGATGCCTGCCACGCGTGCCTCATCCAACTGCAGGCGGTCCAGCATCGCGCCCTGCACGCCCTTGGCGACAGCCTGCGCCATATCCTGCGCGTTCGCGGCAAGTACGTCTGCGCAGCGCACTTCCAACGCGTAGCCCATGTCGCGGAGCAGGGCTGCCTTGGCGCCACTGTCGAGCGCCGCGATCGCCACCACCGCGTCGCGGCAGGCCGTGACCGAACTGCGAATTCCGCTCATGCCGCGATGCCTCCGGGAGTTTCGATGGCGACGAGGTCGTCGCGGTGCACCACTTCACTGCCGTAGCTGTAGCCCAGAATGGCCTCGATGTCGCGGCTGTGCCGGCCGGCGAGCCGGCGCACTTCCCCGACGGCGTATTGGCAGAGGCCGCGCGCCACGACCTTGCCGTCGGTATCGGTGATTTCCACCAGGTCGCCACGCTGGAATTCGCCCTGCACGCCAGCGATGCCGCCCGGCAACAGCGAAGCGCGACCGCCGGCCAGCGCGTGCGCCGCGCCAGCATCCACGCGGACGCGTCCCGACGCGGCCGGTGCGTGACGCAGCCAGTACTTGCGCGCCTGCATGCGCGTCGCGGCTGCGTCGACCAGGGTGCCGCGCAGTCGGTCGTGGCGCAGCGCCTCCACCGCAGCGGCGTCGCGGCCGCTGAAGAGCGCGGTGGGTATACCCGCCGCAGCGGCTTTGCCGGCGGCTTCCAGCTTGGTGCGCATGCCGCCGGTGCCGACCGCGCTGCCGCTGCCGCCTGCCATTGCCAGCACCTCGGGCGTAAGCGCCTCAACACGATCGATCGGGATCGCCTGCGGATCGTGGCGTGGATCGGCACTGTACAGCGCGTCGATGTCCGAAGCGATCAGCAACAGGTCCGCATCGACCAGCGCCGCAACGATAGCCGCAAGGTTGTCGTTGTCGCCCAGCTTCAGCTCATCCACCGCCACGGTGTCGTTCTCATTCACCACCGGTAGTACATCGAGCGCCAGCAGACCGCGCAGCGTGGCGCGCGCGTTAAGGTAGCGCCGGCGATTGCGCAGGTCGTCGTGGGTGAGCAGTACCTGCGCCACCGGCCGCGCGGACAACGATTGCCACAACGCGATCATCGGCGCTTGGCCCAGTGCGGCCAGCGCCTGCCGCGCTGCTAGGTCGCCAGCGGCCGGCGCATGCTCGCGTAGCAAGGCACGCCCCGCCGCCACCGCGCCGGAGGAAACCAGCACCACTTGCCGTCCCTCGGCATGGGTGGCGCCGATGAAGCCGGCAAGCGCCGAAGCGTGGCGGTCGGTCAATCCGCCGCCATCCGCCGCCAACAGGTTGCTGCCGACCTTGAGCACGGCGCGCCGCCAGTTCGGCAGAGGCTGCTCCCGCAACGGCTTGCTCATGATTCTGCCTCGTATGGCCCATCGATGTGATTACCGTGGATCTTCGGCGCTGGCACCACCAGGAAGCGCATGTTGCCCCGGCCTTCGTTGCTCATCCGGTGCGCAGCCCCGGGCGGTACGTGCAACCCCACGCCGCGGTCTAGGCCATGCCTCGCGCCCTCCAGTTCCATTGCGGCTTCGTAATCGAGCACATAGAAAAACTGCCGCGCAAGGGCAGGCCGATGGCGTTGCTCGACGGCACCGGGTGGCATGCGCTCCTCGATCACGATGGGATCGTCGCCGGCAAGCAAATGCCAGCGGTCGCAACCCTGCCCCCCAGCGATAGTGCCTGGCATTGTCCGTACTGACCACCGCCATGACCTACTCCGTTTAGACATCCAGACGTCCAAGTCTAGCGCGCAATTCATCCAGGCGAAGATCGCCACCGGAACCAGGCGATACTCGCTGGTCCAGGCTCTGCTCCGGCGTCCGGCCGGCGCCAGTCGAGGCTGCGGCCTCGGCGGCGGCACGATAGGCGTCGCGGAACGGCACTCCGGCCGCGGCCTGCTCGATCGCCACGTCGGTGGCGTACATCGCCGGCTCGATGGCGGCACGCATCGCCGGCTCATTCCACCGCAACCTTGCCAGCAGGTCCGGCACCAGTTCGAGCGCCATCAGCCCGTGGCGCACGCCGCGGAAGAGCGCCCCCTTGGAGAACTGCAGGTCGCGCTGGTAGCCGGAAGGCAGCGACAGCAGCTGCTCGACCTCGGTGCGCGCGGCGGCCACACTGGCGTAGCTGGCACGCAGCAGCTCCACCACGTCCGGGTTGCGCTTGTTCGGCATGATCGAGCTGCCGGTGGTGTACTCGGCCGGCAGCTTCACGAAGTCGAATTCGGCGGTAGTAAACAGCGAAAGGTCCCAGGCCATGCGGCGCACGTCCAGCATCGCCGCACCGATCGCTTCCAGCACCGCCATCTCGTACTTGCCGCGCGAGAGCTGAGCATAGATTGGCGACACCTGCATGCGCGCGAAACCGAGTGCCGCGGTGGTGTGCTCGCGATCGAGCTTGAGGTTCACGCCGTAACCGGCGGCGGTACCCAGCGGGTTGGCGTCGATCAACTCGCGCGTGCTGCGGGCGCGGAAGGCGTTATCGATGAAGCCTTCGGCGAAACCGGCGAACCACATCGCGGTCGACGACACTACCGCGCGCTGCAGGTGGGTGTAGCCCGGCAACGGCACAGCTGGCTGCGCGGCACGCTCGAGGCAGACCCGCGCGATGGCGCGGCAATGCGAATCAAGCGCTTTGAGTTTCTCCTTCAACCACAGCCGCGTGGCAACCAGAACCTGGTCGTTGCGGCTGCGCCCCGTGTGGACGCGGCGCCCGGCGTCACCCAGGCGCTCGGTCAGACGCGCCTCGATGGCCGAGTGGCCGTCCTCGTAGCGCTCGTCCAGCACGAAAGTGCCGCTCCTGAAGTCCTCGCCCAGCGCATCGAGTTCGCGCTTCAGCGCAGCCGCCTCGTCAGCGCTCACCAAGGCGATGTTAGCCAGGCCTTCCACGTGCGCCTTGCTGGCCGCGATGTCGTGCAGGAAGAACTCGCGGTCGAGAATCACGTCGTCGCCGGCGAGGAAGCGCATGATGCTGGCGTCGATCTGGATGCCGGTCTTTTGCCACAGCGGCTGCGTCATCGTGAATGATCCTTGGCAAGCGCAATCTGTGCGCGATGGCTTTGATGGAGTCTGGTGGTGGATCTTTTGCACACCGGGTGCGTTCCTACACCGGTATCCCAGCGTATTCGTCCAGGCCGAGTGCTCGATTGACGTTCTGCAATGCCTGAGTGGCGGCACCCTTGAGCAGGTTGTCAAGCGTCGCCACCACTACCAGGCGCTTGCGGTCCGCCGAGAGCGCGAAGCCGCCGACCTCGACATGGTGTCGGCGGGCGATACGGCTGACCCACGGCGCATCGTCCAGCACCGACACCAGCTTCTCGCCGTCGTAGGCCTGGTGGAAACGTTCCAACACGTCCTCGCGCTTGACCGGACGGGCCAGGTACAAATTGGTGGTGACGGTAAGGCCACGGAAATGCGGCGCCACGTGCGGCATGAATTCCACCGGCAGGCCAAGTTGGAAGCTGACTTCCTTTTCGTGCGTGTGTCCGGTGAGCGAATACGGCATGAGGTTGTCGCGCAGCTTGTCCGGGTCGTTCTTGTCCGACGGCGTGGTGCCCGCGCCGGAATAGCCCGACACGCCGAAGCACACCGGCGGCGCGGCCAGCAGGTCCTTCAGCGGCGCGATGGACAGCTGCATCGCCGTGGCGTAGCAGCCCGGATTGCTGATGCGCTTCTCGCCGCGCCACTGGTGGCGCGTGAGTTCGGGCAATCCGTAGTACCAGGCCTTGTCGAAGCGGTAGTCGGCCGATAGGTCGACGATGAGCGTATCCGGAATGGTCGCATCGATGGCTTCCACATACGGTGCCGCCTTGCCATTCGGCAGTGCGAGGATCACCACGTCGGCACGCTTGGCCGCGACGGCGGCCGGCTCGAGGTTCTCGAAGCGCAGCTCGCCCGCGTAGGCGTCGTTGTGCGCGCCAACGCGTTGGCCGTCCAGTTCGCGCGAGGAGACGAAACCCAGCTCCAGCGCCGGATGCGCCGCGATCAGGCGGCTCAGCTCCGCGCCGGTGTGGCCGCGCGCACCGACGATGCCGACGATTTTCTTCCGTTGCGTCATGGCGATCTTATCCAATCAATGTCGGCTGCCGTTGCGCGCAATGCGCGACGCAACGGGCAATGGTGTCGAAACTGCCGCCCAGGCCGTACCAGAACACCTTCCACATGGTCTGCTTGAGGCAACCATCAGATTCGGCGTAATAGAACGGGTTCACCGCGTTGCCGTGGCGCGAACGCCAGAACAGTCGCGGGTTCTCCTCGCGCATCACCTGCCACACGGCACGGCCCAGACCTTCGCCCTGCGCGTCGTCGAGCACGGCGAACTTGTCGAGATAGGGAAGCCCATCCTCCAGGGTGAGGATCATCGCTGCGCGGTAGTTTTCGCTCACGTAGATGCGGTATGGCATGGTGCGCTCGAAATAATCCGGTACCAGCGTGCGGCCGAAGCTGGATTCGATCAGTCCGCGCATGCGCTCCCGGTGGATGCCGTCCCAGGAATCGAACCGGAGCACGCGCTCGCCGCGCCGCACCAGCGTGCCCGAGCCCTTGTGCGTGAACAGTTCCTTGGCCAGCTCGGCGGGGCGCGTGATCGACACCGACGAGGTAAGCGGCAAGCCGTTGAGCAGGTCGGCGATCTGCTCGATCTTCAGGCGCATGCCGCCGTTGAGCCACGGCTGCGCCATCAGGTGCTCGTACTCGGTACTAAGGTTGATCGAGTCGATCAGCCGGCCCTCGCCGTCGAGCAGGCCGCCGGTCCCGGTGAGGAACACGATCTTGTAAGGCTGCAGCATGCGCACCAGTTCGTTGGCGGCCACGTCGGCGTTGATATTGAGGATCTGCCCCTCGTCGGTCTCGCCCAGGCTGGCGATCACCGGGATCGAGTTAGCGCGCAGGCTGGCTTCGATCGGTGCAAGGTTGATGCTCTCCACCTTCCCCACCATGCCGAGCGCCTCGCGGTCGACGTAGCCGGCCGTAAATACGCCGGAAGGCACCGCAGTGGCACGGGTGTCCATCGCCTGAAGCGCCTCGACCAGCTTGAGGTTTTGCTGCATGAACACCTTGCGAACGATGCCGAGCGCCTTTGGCGAGGTGATGCGCAGCCCGTTCACGGTCTGCTTCACGATGCCGGCGACGGACAGTTCTTCGTCCAGCTGCGGGCCGGCGCCGTGCAGCACGATGGGGGTGAGACCGACCTGCTGCAGGAAAGTCAGCGAGGAAGCGAGATCCTGCAGTTCGTCCCGCAGCACGGCGCCACCGACCTTCACCACGGCGAAGCGCTTGGCGTCCAGCTCGGAGAAGCGCCTGAGGTACTGCTGGATTTCCTTCGCGCTGCCCATCGCCGACAGCAGGCGGACGATGGTCTTGCGGGTGTGCTTATGGGCTTCCACGGTGGATCAGCTCTTGTCGATGATGTGGTGGATGGTTTCGGCGTAGTGCTGCAACTGATCCAGCGCCACCCATTCGTCGGCGGTATGCGCCTGGGCGATATCGCCGGGGCCGTAGACAAAGGCGGTGTAACCGGCGGCGGAAAACAATGAGGCTTCGGTCCAGAAATCCACCGCATTGCCCACCGGAATCTCCAGCTCGTCGGCGAGGTCGCGTGCCGCCAGCCGGCGCGACTCAGCGGTGGCCGTGTCGCCAGCCGGCAGCGAGGGGCCACGGAAGGTTTCCTCGAAATGCGCAGGCGCCGGTTCGACCAGCGTGCGGAAGCGCTCGAGCAGCCCGTCGGGATGCATCGTGGGCAACGGCCGCATGCCGAAGCGCACTTCGGCGCTGGGTGCAATCATGTTGGCCTTGATGCCGCCCTCGATGCGGCCGATGTTGAAGCGCAGCCCGGTCAGCCCGCCGAAGCGCTCGTGCGCCTGCGCCGCCACGAAATCCAGCGCCGCATCACCCCAGCGCACCGCCTGGTGCAGCGCGCTGTCGCCGGGCCTCTGCTCGCCCGAGGCGTGCCCGGCGTGCCCAGCGAAACGCATGAGTACCGATTGGATTCCGCGGTGCGCCAGCACCGCTTCATCCCGGGTCGGCTCCGCGACGATCACCTCGTCGTAGGCAGGCTTGCCCTTCAGGAAACCGGCGATACAACGCGGATCGTTCGCCTCTTCGTCCGTGGTGAACAGCAGCGCCATGTCGCCGCCACTGGCGTTCGCCACCGCCAGCAGTGCCGCCGCCGCCCCCTTGATATCGCAAGCGCCCAGGCCGATGGCGCGGCCTGCCGTGACGCGCAGCTCGTGCGGGCTGGCCGTCCACGCCGGCGAGTCCGGCACGGTGTCCAGGTGCACGTTGAACAGCAGCTTCGGCTGGCCGCGCACCGCATGCAGGCTCACTGCGCCGGCGCCATGGTCGGTCACCGTGATGGCGAAGCCTGGCAACTGCGCGCGGACGTAGTCGAAGATGCCGCCCGTGGTGATCGCGCGCGGCGGATTGCGGGTGTCGAACGACACCAGCGCCTTGAGGTGTTCAAGCGTGGACAGGAGTAGCGGATTCATGGCTTGCCTGGCGCCCTCGTGTAGATCTCCGGATCGAGCTTTTCCATCAGCATCTCCGGCCGAGCAGGCGCAGCGAAACCGAAGGCTGAGTAGAGCCCGTGCGCGTCGCGGGTCGCCAGGTTGAACCTGCGCAGACCCCGCAACTGCGGATGCGTCATCACCGCTGCTATCAGCGTCTTGGAATGGCCTTGCCCGCGCTGCTCCGGCACCACGAATACGTCCGCCAGATAACCGAAGGTGGCGCAGTCGGTGATGACGCGCGCGAACGCAACCTGGCGGTCGTCGATGTAGCCGCCAAAACACAGCGAGCCGTCGATCGCCCGCTCTACCGTCGCGCGCGGGATGCCGCGACTCCAGTAAGCCTCGGTGGCAAGGAAGCGGTGGATCAGCCCGATATCGAGCCGCTCCTTGTCAGTGCTGACCTGCAGGGCAGCCATGCGATCAGCCCTTGCCCACCGTGCGATTGACCTCAGCCCACAGCGTGCTGCTCATGCCGAATAGCTTGATGAAGCCCTCGGCCTCCGCCACGCCCCAGTCGGCCGACTGTGCGTAGGTCGCGCCCTTGGCATTGAGGATGTGCTTCGACTCGACCGCCACGGCGTTGACCACGCCACCGTTCGTCTCCAGCGTGACTTCGCCGTTGACGGTGGCCTGGCTGGATGCGAGGAAGGCTTCCAAGTCGGTCTTCAGCGGATCGTGGAAGAAGCCCTCGTACACCAGTTCCACCCACTTGCGTGCCACCTCGGGCTTGAAGCGGTTTTGCTGTTTGGTCAGCACCGCTTCTTCAAGCGCGCGATGCGCGGTCAGCAGCGCGACCAGGCCCGGCGCCTCGAAGACGATGCGACCCTTGAGGCCGATGGTGGTGTCGCCGGTATAGAGGCCACGGCCCACGCCGTAGGGTGAAAACAACGCGTTGAGCTTGGCCAGGATCGCGTGGCCAGCCAGATTCTCGCCGTCCAGCGACACAGCCTCACCGTTCTCGAAGCCGATCTTCACGCGCAGCGGCACAGACGGCCATTCGACGCGCGGCTTGCACCAGCCGCGCGCGCCCTCGCCCGGGGCTTCCCACTTGTCGATCTCGCCGCCAGACATGGTGACGCCGAGCAAGTTCTCGTTGATGGTGTAGGCCTGCTGCTTGGCGCGCACGCCGAAACCGCGATCCTCCAGGAACTGCTGCTCGTAGGCGCGCGTCTGCGTGTGCTCCTTCTGGATCTCGCGGATCGGCGCCACGATCTCATAGTCGCCGAGTGACTTGACCGCGAGGTCGAAGCGCACCTGATCGTTGCCCATTCCGGTGCAGCCATGCGCGATGGCGCGCGTGCCAAGCTCAGCGGCGCGCTTCAGCGCGGCTTCCACGATCAGGTAGCGGTCGGACACCAGCAGGGGGTACTGACCCTGGTAGCCCTCGCCCGCCCACACGAAGGGCTTCACGAAGCCCGCCCAGATGGAAGGACCGCCGTCCACCGTGACGTGGCTGGCCACGCCCAGCTCCTCCGCGCGGTGCTCGATGAAGGCACGCTCCTCGGCATCCACACCACCGGTGTCGGCGAAGACGGTGTGTACAGCCCAGCCGCGCTCCTTGAGATAGGGCACGCAGAAACTGGTGTCGAGACCGCCGGAGAAGGCGAGGACGATGGCTTTGCTCATGGCTTGCGAATCCTGGTAGGAAAGAGGTCAGTTGGAGGAGACGACGATGCGCGGTTCGCAGCGCACAGGGAAGTTCACGGAGTTGGCGATGAAGCAGGCGTGGTGCGCGTCCTCGTGCGCGGCCAGCGCCTTGTCGGGATCGCTATCAGCCCGGATGGTGACCCGCGGGCGCAGCACGATCTCGGTGAAACGGCCGCCGTTGCCTTCGGTGACCATCGTGCCCTCGGCGCTGTCGTCGTAGGCGACCACCACCACACCGGCCACGGTGGCCATGTGCAGGTAGGACAGCATGTGACAGGTGGAGAGTGCGGCCACCAGCATGTCCTCCGGGTTGTACCGGGTGGCGTCGCCGCGGAAGGCGGGATCCGACGAACCGGCCAGCTCCGGTTTGCCGGGCACGCGAATCACGTGGTTGCGGCTGTAGTTACGGTAGCCGTCGGTGCCGCTACCGCGGTTGCCGGTCCAGACCACGTCGACGCGATAACGGTGCCGATGGTTCATGGATCCGATTCCTCGTGCAGCGCCATCAGCGCGGCCAGTTCCGCGTCGCTGTGACCGCCGCGGTGACGCAGCCCCGCGATCACCCCAAGGCGATTGCGCTCCGGATGGTTCTGGCTCAGCTTGAACTTGCCTTCGATGCGCTCGATGCCGATCTCGATGCCCACGATGGCGTGCAGCATCTTCTCGATGTGGTCTTCCGGTGCGTCACTGACATGCCAAGGCTGCGGCTCGGCTGCCTCGTGATGGTCGGTGAGGCGATCCAGCAGGGTGCGCACCCAGGCAGCATCCTCAATCACCTTCAGCCGCCCGTGCACATGAGCCACCGCGTAATTCCAGGTGGGCACCTCGCGGTGCGTTTCCGGCTTGGTCGGGTACCAGTTCGGGCTGACGTAGCCGTCCGGGCCGCGGAAGATCGCCAGCACCTCGGCGCCATCCAGCCGCGCAAGCTCGTTGCCGCGCGCTACGTGGCCGTGTAATGCATCGCCTACCCGCTCCAACGGCAGGTGGTTGGCGACCAGGCCAGCCGGCGTGCGCGCCACCACCGCGGCGAATGGACAGTCGCGGATCAGCCCATGCAGGACATCGGTTCGCGTTTCGGCGAAATGCTTCGGCAGGTACATGCGCGGCTCAGCCCTGGCCCACCAGCGCCGCCATCACCGCCTTTTGCACGTGCAGGCGGTTCTCGGCCTCGTCGATGGCGATGCAGTACGGCGCATCCATCACCGCGTCGGTGGCCTTGACGTTACGGCGCAGCGGCAGGCAATGACTGAACAGGCCATGGTTGGTGAGCGCCATCTTGGCTTCGTCCACGATGAAGTGCTTATGCGCGTCGCGGATGGGCTTTTCCTGTTCCCACTGGCCAAAGTACGGCAACGCGCCCCAGCTCTTGGCATAGACCACGTCGGCGCCGGCATAGGCTTCTTCGATGTCGTGGCTGACGGTGAGCGAACCACCGTTCTGTTCGGCATTCAGTCGACCAAACGCCATGTAGCGCTCGTCCAGCACGTAGTCCGGCGTGGGGCACAGCAGGGTCACGTCCATGCCCATCTTGGTGGCGATCAGCAGCGCCGAGTTGGCCACCGCGGTATTAAGCGGCTTGGGGTGGTAGGTCCAGGTAAGCACGTACTTCTTTTTCGTGAGGTCGCCTAGGTGCTCGCGCAGCGCCAGCGCGTGGGCGAGTTCCTGGCAGGGATGGGTGATCGTCTCCATGTTGATCACCGGCACCGTGGCGTATTGCGCGAACGCCTTGATGACCTTGTCCTGACGATCCACCGACCAGTCCTGGAATTTCGGGAAGGCGCGCACCGCGATCAGGTCGACATACCGCGACAGCACCCGCGCCACTTCGGCGACGTGCTCCTCCGTGTCACCGTCCATCACGCTGCCGACCTCGAATTCGATCGGCCAGGCGTCCTTCCCCGGCGCCAACACCACGGCATGACCGCCCAGTTGGAAGGTGCCCAGCTCAAAGCTGGTGCGGGTGCGCATCGAGGGGTTGAAAAACAGTAGCGCCACCGACTTGCCCGCCAGCTGCGCGCCTGCGGGCGAGCGCTTGAATGCAGCAGCCTGATCCAGCAGCGCATCGATCTCGGCGCGGCTCCAGTCCTGGGTGGTGAGGAAGTGGCGGATGGTCATGGGTTGGATTGCCTTCGATGAAATCACACTTAGTTGAGAGTCCAGCTGTGGATGGCCGGGATTTCGCTGTTCGCGGGCAGACCCGCGTGAAACAAAACCAAAAACAGATACAAAAAAACCCGGCACGCTGGCCGGGTTCTTCGTCGATACGTTAAACAGCAGCGCGCGACAGCCTACCCGGCCGGATGTTCGTCCAGCGGTCGGCGCGCACGCGACGTCATGCCAGCAGCCATGCGGGCGCTGGTCAGGACATTGGCAGTATAGACGGCTGTGGACATGGGGCTTCCAGACGGGTGAGCCCTCATCATGACGGGATTTTCGCTGCCATGCAACATGCCTTCGAAAGCGCGACCATGGATGGCCGCCCGTTGGATGCTCGTGACCCGAGTGACCGCTAAGGCATAGACGAAGGCGCCGCCCGGGGGCTGCGCCTTGCAGTCAGTCGGCGGGAGTCACGCTCACCCGAACGCGGAGGCGCTCGCCGGGGTCATAGCTGAGCCGCGATTCATAGACCTCACCACGATAGCGATACTCCACGTCGTAGCCCATGATCTGCCGCTGCTGGCTGACCATGCTGATCTCGCGGCAACGGGTCTGGGTGGTCTCGTAGCTGCCGCCATGGTCGGATACGTGGTTGCCGACAGCGCCACCGGCGACCGCACCAACCACGGTTGCGGCGCGACGGCCTTCGCCCCTGCCGATCGTGCTGCCCAGCACGCCGCCGACCACCGCGCCAAGGATCGTTCCGGCCGTGCTGTTGCCGCGATCCTCGTGCACCACCTGCTGGTCGTAGCACTGCTGGCGTGGCACGGCGGTCTGGGTGACACCGTAGACCGGGTCGACACGCAGCACGTCGGCCCAGCCGTAATGGGCGTTGTCATCCTGCCCCTGAGGCGGCGGCTGGTTCGAATAACGCGCGTCCTGCGCCTGGGCGCTGGTGGCGACCAGGGTAACCATTAGTGTGGCAAGGAGAAACTTGGACATCTCGGGACTCCGGGCGGTATTTCGGGCACAACTTTGGCGCATGACCGATTGCAGCAAATCGACACTGAATCGCGGCTTAGAATTCCCGCGGTGCGGCGGCACGGCGCCGCCGCGCCACTCACAGCTTGTTAAGATGTGCGGCTGGCCCACGATTACGGCCACTGCTGGGATAACCGACATGCCGATTTCGCTCTACAACAGCTTGTCCCGTCGCACTGAGATGTTCGCACCGCTCGATCCCGCACGGGTGACGATGTATTTGTGCGGCCCCACCGTCTACAACTACGTGCACATCGGCAATGCGCGCGGCCCGGTAGTGTTCGACGTACTGGCCAAGCTGCTGCGCCGGAATTACCCGAACGTGGTCTACGCGCGCAACATCACCGACGTGGATGACAAGATCAACGCCGCCGCGCTGGAACAGGGCGTGGGCATCGAGGAGATCGCCGGCAAGTTCACCGCGGCCTATCGCGAGGACATGGCCAGGCTCGGCATCGCGCCGCCCGACGTGGAGCCCTGCGCCACCGCGCACATCGGCCCGATCGTGGCAATGATCGAACGGCTGATCGCCGATGGCCACGCCTATGCTGCGGAAGGCCACGTGCTGTTCGACGTGGGGTCGTACCCCGCCTACGGTCAGCTCTCCGGCCGCGATACCGAGGAACTGATCGCCGGCGCCCGCGTGGAAGTGGCTCCGTACAAGAAGTCGCCCGGCGATTTCGTGTTGTGGAAACCTTCCACGCCCGAGCTACCGGGCTGGGACAGCCCCTGGGGCCGCGGCCGTCCCGGATGGCACATCGAGTGCTCGGCGATGGCTGAGAAGCATCTGGGCGAGACCATCGACATCCACGCCGGCGGCAACGACCTGCTGTTCCCCCACCACGAGAACGAGATCGCTCAGTCCACCTGCGTCCACGGTGGCAGGACCTTCGCGCGCTGGTGGTTGCACAACGGCATGCTGACCTTCGACGGCCGCAAGATGTCCAAGTCGCTGGGCAACGTGCTTCAGCTGCACGAAATGCTCAAGCACCACCCGGCCGAGGCACTGCGCCTGCGCCTGATGAGCGGCCACTACCGCCAGCCGCTGGACTGGTCCGACGCGTCGATCGCACAGGCAGTGAGCACACTGGACGGCTGGTACCGCGTACTCCGCGATCTGGCCGGAGTCACCGTTGATACCACCCAGTTGCCGGTGCCGGAGGCGGTGGAAGCCGCCCTGTGCGACGACCTCAACACGCCGCAGGCGCTGGCCGAACTGGCCGTACTCGCCGATGCCGCGCGCGTGCAGGGCACGCCGGAAGCCAAGGCCGCCCTGCTCGGCGGTGGCGCCCTGCTCGGCCTGCTGCAGCAGGAACCGGAAGCCTGGTTCAAGAGGGCAAGCGCCAGCAAGGTCGACGCTTCGCGGGTGGAAGCTCTGATCGAACAACGCCAGGCGGCCCGCGCCGCCCGCGACTTCGCACGCGCCGACGCGATCCGCGCTGAGCTGGCCGTGATGGGCGTGGCGATCGAGGATGGCCCGCAGGGCACGCGCTGGAGCGTGGCCAAGGCCTGACTACCGTACCCGGCAATCGCACATTGCCGGCGTGCGCGCGATAATGCGCGCATGAACGACATTGCCACGCGTACCACAGGCAGCGCCGACGAGGCGCAGCGCGAGATCGCCGCGGAGTTCGCCTACTTCGGCGAATGGAGCGAGCGTTACCAGTACCTAATCGATCTCGGCAGGCAGCTACCGCCGTTCCCCGATGACTACCGCAGCGAAACGTGGCGCGTGCATGGCTGCCAGTCGATGGTCTGGCTGGTACCCGGCGGCGATGCCTCGCGCATGCATTTCCAGGCAGCCAGCGACTCGGCCATCGTATCCGGCCTGATTGCCCTCATGCTGCGCGTTTACTCCGATCGGCCCGCCGACGAGATCCTCACCACCGAACCCGAGTTCATCCACGCCATCGGCCTGGCCAAGCACCTTTCGCCTACCCGCTCAAACGGGCTGGCAGCGATGCTCCATAAGCTGAAAGGCTACGCAGCAGCAGCCGCACTCAAGGAGTGAGCAAACGAGGCAGCGCGAAAGTCCGCCTTTAGACGCGCTCAACTCAAGTGTTAGGTGTTACATGGCATATGCATCCATCTTGATGAGCAACATTTCTAGCTGGAAAGAGTTCCATGAGGCCTCACACGTTGCCTTTGGCTTTCCGGACTTTTATGGTCGCAACAACAACGCTTGGATCGACTGTCTCAGTTAGGGATTCAAGTCCGGCGCGTAGCCGGGAAGGAAGTGCAGTGTCAGCTTGCCCTTGAGGCTGTCCACATACGCACGCACGCCCTTGGTCTTGTGCGCGGGCAAACCATCCACGACCAGATGGATGGGCCGCCGCCGCCCCTTCATCATCTGCCTCAGCAAGTGGATGAACCCTTCGCCATTCAGGCCGCCGCGGTAGAGGGCAAACCAGAAGCCGCCCTTGCTGTTGACCGCCGAGGCCGCACTGATACCCTGCCGCTGCCCAGGCACCGCGACCACCGGCGTGTGCCCCTTGGCCGCCCACGTCCGGCCCTGCACCGCATCCGCGCGGAAGCCCGATTCGTCCCAGAAATAGATCTCGGCCTTTTCCCGCTTGGCTTGGCGCACGATCGCCGGATAGGTGTTCTGCCGCCAGTGCGCTACCGCCACCGGGTCGCGCTGGTAGGCCTGCTGCAGCGGCTTCTGCGGCGTCAGTCCGATCCGGGCCAGCAAGGTGCCCACGCTAGCCAAACTCAATCGAGCACCGAACCTCGTTTCGATCAGTTCGCGCACGATCTGCCGTGTCCACAGCCCGAAGTCGAAGCCGTATTGGAGCGGGTTCTTGCCGTTGACCCAGCCGAACACCTGCCTCTCTTGCGCCGCCGTCAGCGTACGCGGGCGACCCGTGCCCTTGCTCGAAAGCAGGGCACGTTTGCCGCGACCGCGACCACGAGCC
>DAIDKO010000135.1 GCA_027450005.1 Rhodanobacter sp.
GGCCGCAAGTTCTGCGGTTTCAGCCTGTGGAGAGGAAGGCTCTGGCGCGCGCCGCAAGGTGCGCGTGAAACCGGCCTCTGCGAAGCAGGAAGTCAGCTTCGATCATGTTTGCGCATGATCGAGCAAGTCTGACGGAACGGATCCTGACGGCGTACCCTTGAGTCCTTTCACCGAAAGAGTGGCTCCTGTCCGTCATCCCGGCTCCCGCGGCGATCAAGCTCGGCGAGGCCCTGCGGCCGCTGGATGAGATGCTTCGATCCCTCCTGCGGACGCTCTGCACACTGCGCGCATCGGAAATGCTGGCTCAGACCTCCCTGTCGCCCACCAGCACCACGTCGGCCGGACGCTGCGCGAACAGGCCCACGGTGACCACGCCTGCAAGCTGGTTGAGCTGTTGCTCCAGCGCCACCGGGTCGGCGATGCGCCAGCCGTGCACGTCGATGATCCAGTTGCCGTTGTCGGTGGTTACGCCGTCGCGCCACACCGGCTGTCCGCCCATCTTCACGATTTCGCGGCTGACCAGGCTGCGCGCCATCGGAATCACCTCAATCGGCAACGGGAACCGGCCCAGCACGTCGACGCGCTTGCTGGAGTCGATGATGCAGACGAACTTCTGCGCCGCCGCCGCCACGATCTTCTCGCGCGTCAACGCGGCGCCGCCGCCCTTGATCAGCCGCTTGCGTGGGTCGCATTCGTCGGCGCCGTCGATATATATCGAGAGCGGTCCGGTGGAGTTCAGGTCCAGCACCTCGATGCCGTGCCTCTTCAGCTGCGCGGTGGATTGCTCGGAGCTGGACACCGCGCCGTTGATTCGGTCCTTCATGCCGGCCAGCGCGTCAATGAAGTACGCCACCGTGCTGCCGGTGCCCACGCCCACGACGGCGCCGTCCTCGACGTAGCGCAGTGCGGCTTCGCCGGCGAGTTTCTTTTCGTTGGGTTGGCTCATGTGACACCGGAGGCTGGAAAGGGCGCCATGATCCCCGATTTGCGCGTGCGTCGCACGCGCCACGTTGGCGTCGCGCGCCGCGTGTTACGGTAATCGTCCGCCGGAAATTCGGGGACGACGCATCGTGTGGCTTAGGACGACGCGACAACGCTGGCGCGCCAGCCTGCAGCGCGTGCAGCGGACGCTGCGCATGCCGTACTGGTTTCCGCACGTTCCACTGGCGCTGCTGCTGGGCCTGGGTGCGCTGGCGCTGCTGCGACTGGACCTGGGCGCGGACTGGCGGGACTACCTCGGCCGCCTCGCCGCCGGCCAGTTCGATTTCAAGCCCAGCGTGCTGCCGCCGCTGCTGATCGGACTGGGCCTGATGACCATGGCGATAGGCCTGCTGTTGCGTTCACGGCTGGCCTGGACGATGGCGCTGCTGCTCGCCGCCACCGCCCTGGCGAACCTGCTGCTCGGTGCGCACCACGGCCATGTGCTGTTCGCCTACTTCTTGCTGTTGCTGGCGGCGCTGCTGGCGTCATGGCGGCAGTTCAGCCGTTCCAGCGTGGCGGCTAGCACGCTGTTCGCGCTGACTTCGGTGGCGATGCTGCTGACCTACGCCACCTTCGGTAGCTATTACCTGGGCGCAGACTTCCGGCCGGCGATCGCTGACCTCAGCACCGCGCTGTATTACGCGATGGTCACCATGAGTACCGTGGGCTATGGCGACATCGTGCCGATGACGCCCGAGGCCAGGCTGTTCGCGGTGTCGGTGATCGTGCTCGGCGTGGCGGTGTTCGCCACCTCGCTGACTGCGGTGATCGCGCCGATGGTGAGCCGTAGCCTGCAACGCATCGTCAACAGCAAGGGTTCGGGCATGAAACGGGAAAACCACTTCGTGGTGATCGGCAACTCCTCGCTGGCCATCAATACCTGGCGTGAACTGGCGCGACGCAGCCGGCCGGTCACCCGCCTGCTACGCGAGGCGCCGTCCGACGGCGAGCTGGCCGGCGTCGACGTGGTGGTAGGGGACCCCAGCAATCTCGACGTGCTGCGCCAGGCCGGCGCGCACAAGGCAGAGGCCGTGCTGGCGATGATGGCGGATGATTCGGAAAACGCCTTCGTGGTGCTGGCGGTGAAGGAGCTCACCGGCAGCGCCCGCACCGTTGCCGCGGTGAACGATGCCAGCCACCTTGGCCGGGTCAGGCTGGTGCAGCCGGACGTGGTGATCGCGCCGCAGGTGCTGGGCGGCGAGCTGATGGCGATGCTGCTGTCGGGTGAGGAGGTCACGGGGGACTTCGTGCTGCAGCGGGTGTTCCAGCAGACATCGGTAGCACCGGGCAAGGGATGATTGCTGCTTTCGCCGCTGGTTCTGTCGCATCGCTGCGCCGGGGGTTTGCGCCGGTCTTTTCCGCATCGCAAGTTTCAGAGCGGCAGGCGTAAGAAAGCCCTTGGTGTGTAGAACCGACAGGTTGTCGCCGACAGAAAGCCAAAGCCACGCCGCTCTTCACGGCAACCGTCCGAAATCCGCTTGCCCCGCCTGAGCCACCAAGCGCTTGCTGAGCGCCGCCAAGACAGCGAATCGCCGGGGGCGCCAAAGCGCCGCGCGCAACCCTCACTCCAGCCCGAGGATATGCTCCCAATGCGCCGCTTCTACCGGCTGCACCGACAGCCGGCTGCCCTTGCGCAGCAGCACCATGCCGTCCAGCGCGGGATCGGCCTGCAATTCCTTCAGCGTGATGGTGCGCTTGAGCTTCTTCACGAACTTCACGTCCACCAGCATCCAGCGCGGGTTGTCGCGCGAGCTGCCGGCGTCAAAGTACTTGCTCTCGGGGTCGAACTGGCTGGGATCGGGGTAAGCGTCGGTGGCCACTTCGGCGATGCCGACGATGCCGGGCTCGGCGCAGTTGGAGTGGTAGAAGAACACCTTGTCGCCCACGCGCATGCCGTCGCGCATGTAGTTGCGCGCCTGGTAGTTGCGCACGCCGTCCCAGGCTTCCCGCTTCTTGCGCTTGAGGTCGTCGATGGAGAAGGCGTCCGGTTCGGACTTCATCAGCCAGTGGTTCTTCATGCGGCGTGCTCCGCGGCGCGGCAGTCGATCAGTTCGCGGTCGGTGGCGACGTAGTCCAGCGGCACGTCCCACGGTTGTGCATCAAGCTGCTCGACTTCCTGGAAATCGTAGGCCACCCCCACCAGTAACGGTTCGGTGGGACGCGCCTGGTCCTTGAGGAAGGCGAAGCTGCGGTCGTAGTAGCCGCCGCCGTGGCCCAGCCGACGGCCGCGGCGGTCGAAGGCTAGCAGCGGTACCAGCACCAGGTCGAGCTGGAACGGCGCGAACCACTCGCGCGGTGCCACCGGCTCGGGGATGCCATGGCGGTTAGGCGCCACGGCGTCGCCATCGCGCCATGGCGCGAAGTGCAATTCCTTGTTCCGGGCCAGCAGCGGCAGCAGGAAGCGCTGGCCGCGCGCAACCAATGGCGGAATGACCAGGTTCAACGGCAACTCGCCGCCGGTGGCCCAGTAGCCGGCCACGCGCACGTCGGTGTGGTATTCGGGCAATTGCTCCAGCGAGCGGCGCAAACCCAGGGCGGCAGCCATGCGGGCCGGCGGCGGCAGCGCGCGACGGCGTTCGGCCATCAGCTGGCGCAGTTCGTGGCGATCGGCAGCATCCACGGGCTTGCTGTCTCCATCGAAAAACGCCCCGTCAGTCGTGCGACGGACGGGGCGCGCAATGAGGTGGCGTCAACCGCGATGCCGCTGCCCACCAAACGACCTTGATCCACGATGGATCAGGTGGGAGGGCGACATGGTCTCGAGGCTTTCCGCACGCGGCGGACATGCACAACAACCGATGAAAAGCCGACCCGGGGCCGTATTTAGGAACAAGGCAAATGTAAGAGTGTGCCGGCGCACACCGCAGAAAACGCCGGGGTCGATTCTAGGCTTTCGGGAACAAATCCGCTACCGCCTCGCGTCGTTGCGTGTCGGTGTTTTCCAGCGCGAACTCCAGCCGCTGACGCAGCGCAGCGAGGCGATGCGCGGTCTGCTGGCCGCTGCCACCCTGTTGCTTGCGCAGCGCCAGCAGCTCATGGGTCATGCTGACCGCAGCGAGCACGGCCAGCCGCTCGAAGCTGGGTGCGCGCGCATTGGCGCGCAGCTCGCGCATCTTGCGGTCGAGCAGGGCGGCCGCTTCCACCAAGCCTTCGCGTTCTTCCGGTGCGCAGGCGATCAGGAATTCGCGGTCGATCAGCCGCAGCGCGACCGGGTTGTTGCTGTTCGTGTCACTCATCGGTTCAACCATTGCCTTCGAGCGACTTCAGCCGCTGGATCATCGCCTCGACGCGGCTGCGCGCCTGCTCGTTGCGCGCAAGCAGGCTGGCGCGTTCGCCCGACAACTGCTCCTGGCTGTGCCGCAGGCTACGGTTTTCCTCGCTGAGCCGGCGCACGGTGTCCAGCAGGCGATCGACCTGGCGGCCAAGCGCTTCCAGTTCGACCTGGACGGGATCGGGCGGCGTGGATTCGGCTGGGTTCATGCATGGAACTATAACAGTACGCCGCCGCGCAAAACGGGGGTGGCGGCGCCGCTGGCGTAGAATGGGCGGCCGCCCCCAGGAGTCTCGTCATGCCGGCCAACGAACCGCTCAGCCACGACCAGTTGGACGCGCTGATCGTGCGCCTGCGTCTGGGCGTGGATGCCAGCGAGCTGCACGGCTCGCTGTGTGGCTACCTGTCCGCCGGCGCGACCCCGAGCGGCGGCAGGCTGCTCGCCGCGCTGGAACTGGAGGGCGCCGAGGAGGCCAAGCCCACGCCGGGCGACCAGGCCGCGCTGGACACCCTGCTGCAGCAGTGCCGCGACGCGCTGGCCGACCCCGATCTTGGCTTCGAGCCGCTGCTGCCGGACGCCGACCGACCGCTGGACGAGCGTGCCGAAGCGGTGGTGGACTGGTGCCGGGGCTTCCTCGGCGGCTTTGGCCTGGCCGGCACCGAAGCGCACGGCCAGCTATCGGACGACGCGCAAGAGGTGCTGCGCGATTTTGGCACCGTGGCCGCCTCGGCCTTCGATTTCGGCGACGCCGCCGAGGACGAGGACGCGCTGATCGAGGTGCAGGAGTTCCTGCGCGTGGGCGCACTGCTGCTGTATACCGAGTCCGCCGGCCGCGGCCGCTCCGGCAGCGATCGCCTGCATTGAACGCTGCGCTCGAACGCATCGCGGTTCCGGCGATCGCGGGCGAGGAGTTCGCCCGCCGCCGCCGCCAGTTGATGGAGATGGCCGGCGAGGACGCGGTGCTGCTGGTGGCTGCCGCGCCCGAGCGCCTGCGCAACGCCGATGCGGCCTGGCCGTACCGGCAGGATTCGGACTTCCACTACCTCGCCGGTTTCCCCGAACCCGACGCCGTGCTGGCGCTGCTGCCGGGCCGGTTGCACGGCGAGGTGGTGCTGTTCTGCCGCGAGCGCGACGCCGAGCAGGCGCGCTGGCACGGCCCGTCAGTCGGTACCGAACGCGCGGTGGCCGACTACGGCATGGACGACGCGTTTCCTATCGACGACATCGACGACATCCTGCCCGGCATGATCGAGGGCAGGGCACGCGTGTACTGCCATTTTGGCCGCGAGCCCGCGTTCGACGCGCAGCTGCTGGGCTGGATGCGCCGCCTGCGCCAGTTGCGCGGCGGCGGCGTAGTGCCCAAGGAGTTCGTGGCGCTGGGCCATCTGCTGCACGACCTGCGGCTTTACAAGTCGCGCACCGAACTACGGCTGATGCGCGCCGCTGCCGGCATCGCCGGAGAGGCGCACCTCACCGCGTGGCGGCGCGCCTTGCCGGGACGCCACGAATACGAGGTGGAAGCCGAGCTGCTGCACGCCATGCGCAGCCGCGGCGCGGTGCCCGCCTTCACGCCTATTGTTGCCGCCGGCGGCAATGCCTGCGTGATGCACTACCAGCACAACCGCGCACGATTGGGCGACGGCGACCTGCTGCTGATCGACGCCGGTGCCGAATTGGACTGCTACGCCAGCGACATCAGCCGCACCATCCCGGTCAATGGCCGCTACAGCCGCGAGCAGCGCGCGCTGTACGAAGTGGTGCTGGCCGCCCAGCTCGCCGCCATCGACGAAGTGCGCCCCGGCCAGCCGTTCGACGCCGCGCACCATGCCGCGGTGCACGTGGTCGCCGAGGGCCTGTGCGCGCTGGGCCTGCTTCGGAGTGACGCCGACACGGCCATCGGCGAAGGCAGCTACAAGCGCTTCTTCCCCGGCAAAACCGGGCACTGGTTGGGCCTGGATGTGCACGACGCCGGCGATTACCGCATCGACGGCGCCTCGCGCGTGCTGGAGCCGGGCATGGTGGTGACGGTCGAGCCCGGCCTCTATGTGTCGCCAGACGACGCCACCGTGGACGAACGCTGGCGCGGCCTCGGCATCCGCATTGAGGACGACGTGGCGGTGACCCGCGACGGCAACGAGGTGCTCAGCGCCGCCGTGCCGAAGGAGCCGCTGGAGATCGAGGCGCTGTTGGCGAAGCGGTGAAGCGGGAGAGGCCGTGAGTCGCTGGCTAGCCCGCCGCACCGGCCCCCGGCGCGTACACCGGGTAATAGCCCTGGTTCGCGAACGCATCGCGCGTGAGGTTCTCCGGTGCGCCGTCGGTGCACACGACGTCGTCCTCGATGCGGATGCCGCCGTAGGGGCGGAAGGCGTCCACCTTGGCCCAGTCGATGTCGGCGGCGACGGCTTTGTCGCGCAGTTCGGCCAGCAGCATGTCGATGAAGTACAGGCCCGGTTCGATGGTCACTACCATGCCAGGCTCCAGCACCCGGGTCGTGCGCAGGTAGGGGTGGCCGGCCGGGCGCGGGATGCTGCCGCCCTGCTCGCCCTGCTGGAAGCCGGCCACGTCGTGCACCTGAAGGCCGATCGAATGGCCCAGACCATGCGGGAAGAACGCCGAGGTGACGCCGGACTCCACCGCGCTCTCGGCACTCATGCGGATGAAGCCGTGGTCGCGCAGCACGCCGGCTATCACGTGGTGGGCGTGGAGGTGCAGCTCGGGGTAGCCCTGGCCGGCGCGCACCTTCGCCACGAAGCCCCGCTGCGCGGCGTCCATGCTGGCGATCAGCGCCTGGAATTCACCGTGGCCGATGCCGGCATAGGTGCGGGTGATGTCGCTGGCGTAGCCTGCGCTGCTTGCGCCGGCGTCGATCAGGAAGGAGTGGTGTGCGGCCGGTGGTGTGCGGTCGAAATGCATGTAGTGCAGCACCGCGCCGTGTTCGTTCAAGGCCACGATGCTGGCATAGGGCAGCTCGGCGTCGATCTGCCTCGCGGCGGCCAGGTACGCCAGGTGGATGCCGAACTCGCTCTCGCCGGCGCGGAACGCGGCCTCCGCCGCGCGGTGCGCGCGCACGCCGATGCGGCTGGCTTCGCGCATCAGCGCCAGTTCGTAGGGCGTCTTGAATGAGCGATGCCAGTGCAGGCAGTCGAGCACCGGCTGCGGGTTGTTCGCCGTCACCCCACCGATGGCCGGGCAGGCCGGTGCGACCACTGCGCTGTGACCCTTCGGCAAGTACGCCACAGCCTCTTCCGCGCTGCGCACGGTGACGATGTCGAAGTGCTCCACCCAGTAACCGTGCGGCGCCTGCGGCACCACGTGCCAGTAGTCGCGCGGTTGCACGAACACCAGCTTCGGCCTGCTGCCCGGCGTGTAGGCGATCCAGCTGCCGGGGGCGTCCGCCAGCGGCAGCCAGTGCCTGAAATGCGGGTTGGCGACGAAGGGGTAGTCCTGGTCGTCGAGGAATTTGCCCAGCGGCGTGCCCGCGGCGATCAGCAGGTGGTCGAAGCCGCCCAGCGCCAGCGCCCGGTCGGCATGCGTGCACAGGGTGGCGAGGTGCGCGGTATAGAGCGGGGCGAGCTGCGCGTTCATGCGGGTTCCGGTCGGCAGGGTGGCTCCCGATTTTAATGCGCGCGCCGGATCCTCCCGCAACGCGGGGAAAGCCCCTACGCTAGGGCTTCATTTCGCACACGCAACGGGTAGCCCTTTCATGGTCGACGTCGCCACCGTCTTCAACGAGAGCATCACTCCCTACGCCCCCGGTCCGCGCACCGACGCCGAGCCGCCGGTGAAGCACATCGTGGTGGTCGGTGGAGGTACCGCCGGCTGGATGACAGCGTTGCTGCTGGCCAATTCCGACTACGGCCCGCGCCTGCAGGTGACCGTGCTGGAGTCCCCGCAGGTAGGCATCATCGGCGTGGGCGAGGGCTCCACGCCCTGGCTGCGAGGCTTCTTCGACGGACTGGGCATCGAGGAGTCGGAATGGATGCCGGCCTGCAACGCGACCTACAAGAACGGCATCCGCTTCGATGGCTGGTGCACCAAGCCCGGTTACGGGAGCTACTTCCACCCGTTCGCCTCGATGCTCGACAACATGACGATGACGCAGTTCGTCGGCAACGTGCATCGACGGCTGGAGGGCGAGGACGTCGAAGCCCATCCCGACCGCTTTTTCATCGCCGAGCGGCTGGCCAGCAAGGGCTTGGGTCCGCGGCCGCGGCGCGATTTTCCATTCGACGTCTGGTACGCCTACCACTTCGATTCGCACTTGCTGGGCGCATTCCTCGGCAGGAAGGCGGTGGAGCGCGGCGTACGCCACCTCTCCCGCCATGTGCACGACGTGAGGCTGGACGAGCGGGGCGACATCGCCGCGCTGCAGCTGGAAGGCGGCGAAACGCTGGAAGCGGACTTCTTCGTGGATTGCAGCGGGTTCGCCTCGCTGCTGATCGGCAAGGCGCTGAAGACACCTTACGTCTCGTTCGCTGACAACCTGTTCAACGACGCCGCGGTGGCCCTGCCTTCGCCCTCCGCGGGCTATGCGGAACGCCCGCTGGCCGCCGAGACCGTGTCCACCGCGCTGCGCCATGGTTGGGCGTGGAAGATCCCGCTGGCCCACCGCTACGGCAACGGCTATGTGTACAGCTCCGCGTACTGCTCGGCGGACCAGGCGGAAACCGAGTTGCGCACCCATCTCGGCCTGCTGGACGATCCCACGCCGGCGCGCCACCTGCGCATGCGCGTGGGGCGCGTCGCCAGGCACTGGAACCGCAACTGCGTGGCGGTGGGCCTGTCGCAGGGTTTCATCGAGCCGCTGG
Source organism: Rhodanobacter sp. (assembly GCA_027450005.1). Lineage (GTDB taxonomy): Bacteria > Pseudomonadota > Gammaproteobacteria > Xanthomonadales > Rhodanobacteraceae > Rhodanobacter_A. Next base: position 9,062 of record DAIDKO010000135.1, read on the forward strand.
AAGCCACCGCGCTGCTGTTCGTGCAGCGCACCGCCACCATGCTGGTGAAGGCGCTGGAGAAGGGCGACCTCGGCGAGGCGGCGCAGGACGCCTTCAATGAAGCGCTCAACGAACGCTTCGAGGGGACGCGCGACTACATCGTCACCCACTACAAGACCAACACGCGCACCGACACCGATTACTGGCGTGCCAACGCCGCCAACATCAACCTGTCCAGGCCGTTGCAGCAGCTGCTGCACACCTGGCTGGCCAGGCGGCCCATCGCGGGCGGCTTGCAGCAGGGCAGCTACGGCCGCGGTTACCCGATCATGTCGTGGTACTGCCTGCTCGCCGGCATGGGGTTGTTCCCCGATGCGCAGGCGATGCAGCCCGCGCCTCCCGGCAAGCTCCGCCACGACCTGGCCGCCATCGACAACCTGCTCGAACGCAGCGCAGCCAACTTCCCCGAGCATCGCGCGCTGCTCGCGAACATCCCGCCGCGACCCACGGAGTCTTCGCTGCAGCTGTACTTGTGGTGAGCGCCTTCAGCCCTGCCGCAGCCAGCGTTCCAGCAGTTCGCCGTGGGTGTTGCCCACCGCGATGATGCGGTAACCGGCCCAGTACTGACCGGGGCTGGCGGCCGGATCGTGCCATTGCTCCTGCAGGCCGAGTTCGACATGCCAGCCGCCATTGGGAAGGTTGATGCGCACCTGGTAGATGCCTTCGCTGCGCGGCTCGCGATGGCCGATCAGCAGCAGGCCGGTGGCGGAGACATTGCACACGGTGCCCAGAGGCAGCTCGGCGACGGTGTCGATGGCCACGACGCCGGTATCCACCGACTTGCGCGGCGCGCGGCGCTGGTCACGCGTGCTCATGGGCGGGCTCCGGAAGGCTTGGCGGCGCGCAACAGGTTGCCAGTGAGCGAATGCCAGGCGCGATCAAGCAGGCCGTCGCGCTGCGGCGGCATCTCGCGCACCTGACCGCTGGCCACGGCACGCGCCAGTTCGCGCAAGGTTATTTCCTCACCGCGTACGCCGCGGCGGGTGACGAACAGGCTCTTGCCGGTGACTGGCGAGAACCAGGCTAGTTTGCGTCGGCTGACCTCGCCGGTGGTCGGATCGGTGAATTCGAACCAGCTGCCGAACGGCAACTGGCGCAGACGATTGTGGATGCGCGCTTCCTGTGGCCCCAACGGTGGTTCGCCGTCAACGCCGTGCGCGGAGCTGGCCTTGCCGTGCGGTTGTTGCGATTCGCCCAGCCGCTGGCGCTGCTTGAGTCGCAGCGCGAGGTCAGTGGCGCTGGGAAGCGGATGGACCGCAGCGGCCGTGGCGGCAGGCGCGACAGGCGCGACAGGCGCGACAGGTGTGGCCGTGGCGACAGGCGCAACCGAGGCGGCGGGAGCGTGCGCGACGGGTTTGGTTGCGGCGACCGTCCTGCCGGGTTCGCCACCGGGCACGACCCTGCTGCCTGCGGCGTCTGCCGGCGCGCTTGCCGCGGCGGCCTCGGCCTCGGGGCGCGCCGTCGGTGCCGCCGCGGTGGTGGCTGTGGACCCCCTGGCCGGAGGCGGCTCGGCACGGGACGGCGCGATGGCTGTCACCGCCGTGGTGGACTCGTCACCGATCAGGCGCAACGCCACTTGGCTGGCTTCCTCGGCGTGCATGCCGACCTGCTGTAAGCCGGCCTGCACCTCTCGGCGCAGCAGGTCGGTGTCCTCCACCGGCAGGCGACCCAGCAGCTCGTCGGTGACGCGCAGGCGTTGGGCGACGGCGGGGCTACCTTCGCCGTGTTGCAGCAAGGTCAGCGCCAGCACGTCGGACCACGCACGGTCGAGCAGTGCGCGCAGCAGGCCGCGCGGCGGGTGTTCGGCATAGCGCTCGGCCAGCAATTCGCTGGCACGCTGGCGCGCCAGGTCAAGTCGCTCGCGGCCCTTCATGGCTTCTACGTGGCGACGCTCGGCGGCCTGCGCCCGGCGGTTCAACTGGGCGAGATGGTGTTCGATGTCGGCCAGCAGGGTGGTGTAGAGGCCGGCGCTGGGCGGCTCATGCCGCGCACGCTCGACCAGCTGGTTCAGGCGCGTGGCAAGCTGCTGATCGGCTTCGCCGTCGGGGCCGTCCAGCCAGTCGTTGGCGGCTTCGGCCACCGCGCCGAGCAGGCGGCGTGCGGGATGCTCGCTCTGGTCGAAGAAGTCGCGATCGCTGACGGCGAGGCGCAACATCGGAACTTGCAGGTTGTCCAGCACGGAGTGCGCGTGTGGCCCCTTGTGCTGCATTTGCTTGCCGATCTGCTCGAACAGCATCGCCACCAATTCCACGGTGTCGTCCTGTTCCGCGCTGAGGCGGGTCGGTGCGGTACCCGCGGGCTTGCCTGCGTTGAGTTGCAGCAGCAGCTCCTCGCGCAGGCGCTGGGCACTGCGCAGTTCGCGGCTGGCGTTGTCGGTGACTTGGGCCAGGTGCTGCTGCAGGGCGCCCAGCGCGGTTTGCAGTTCTTCCGGCGTGGCGACCTGGCCGCCGCCGCCCGCGCCGCCCGTGTTAGTGCGACGTTGCGACAGCAGCTCGCGCAGGGTTTCCAGCACGGTGATCGGCGCCTGCGCCGCGTTACCGGGGGCCGTGCCGCTGTCAGCCGGGGCCGCCTTGGCCGGCACCTCGCTCGCCTGAGCGCTGCGCGCGGTGCTGGCAGGCGCAGGGCGAGGTGGGGCGAAAGGACGCAGTTGCGGCAGCAGGCCATCGTCCTGGAACTGCCTGTTGACGATGGCATAGAGCGGCCCGGCTGCCAGCACCACGAGTTGCTCGAAGCGCTGCACCAATTGCAGGCTGTGGTCCGATGGCAGGTCCAGAATATCGATGGCACTGCGCAAGGCTTCGGCTAGGCCAGCCGGCCCGATCGGCAGCTCTGCGCCCTCCAGTGGCGCGGCGCCGACCAGCACCGCGAAGCGGTAGGACAGCTCGGTGATCACCAGACCATGGTGTGCGTCGCCGCGGGACGAGAGCTTTTCCAGCGTGGCGGTCATTTCGTGCTCGGTCTGCGTGAGCAGGCTCAATGGCCGCGGCGCAAGTTCGGCGCCGGCATCGTCCCCGCGTTCGCCGAGGTGCATGAAGCCATCGCGCAGTCGGTCAGCAAACGCCTGCATGAAGGCTGCCCGCTGCATCTGCAACTGCGTGCGGCTGTCCGCGCAGTACTGCTGCACCTGATGGCTGCGCGCATGCTCCATCTGGTCGTACAGATCCTTGTCGAAGCGATCCAGGCACTCGCGCAGCGCGGGCTCCAGCCATTGCGCACACAGCGGACCGATGATGTTGAGCAGGCGTTGCGTGCGTGACGGCCAGCGAGGACGCGCGGGCGCTTTGGTCGCCTTGCCCGATTGTCGTTTGCGCTGCTCTGCGTCCACGATGCGCTCCCCGTTCTTGCCCTGTTGCCGCAGTTTAGGCGGGTTGTTGCGGGGCCGCTACGGGAGTCACTCAGTCCAGAAAGCCGGCGATGGCGTCGTTGAGGAAACGCTGCCCCAGGGCGGTGGTGCGCAGTTGCCCGGGGGCGTCGTCCAGCCAGCCCCGTCGCCGGGCTGCGGCCAGCTGGGCGGCTATGCGCTCCGGCGGCAGGCCGGTGCGTTCGGCGAAGTCCGTCGCCGGCACGCCGTCGGTCAGGCGCAGCGCGTTGAGCATATATTCGAAAGGCAGTTCGTCGGCGCCGACGGTGTTTTCGCCCCCGATGCGGGCCGCGCCGCCGGCGGCCTCCATGTACGCGCGCGGGTGGCGGATCTTCCAGCGGCGGCGCACGCTGCCGGCGGCCGGGTCGCTGAGCTTGCCGTGCGCGCCGGCGCCGATGCCGACGTAGTCGCCGAACCGCCAGTAGTTGAGGTTGTGCGCGCAGCGCCGGCCCGGCTGTGCGTAGGCCGATATCTCGTACTGGCCGTAGCCGGCCTCGGCCAGGCGCGCCTCGCAGGCCTCCTGCATCGCCCAGGCGTGGTCGTCGTCCGGCAGCGGCGGTGGGTTGGCGGCGAAGGCGGTGTTGGGCTCCAGCGTGAGCTGGTAGTGCGAGAGGTGTGCCGGCGCGAGCGCGATCGCGCGCTCGACGTCGGCCAGTGCCCCGTCCAGCGTCTGTGCGGGCAGCGCGTACATCAGGTCGAGGTTGAGGTTGGCGTAGCCGGCGTCCTGCGCGGACTTCACCGCGGCCTCGGCCTCGGCGGCGGAGTGGATGCGGCCCAGGCGCTTCAGCTTGTCGTCGTCGAAGCTCTGGATGCCGAAGGAAAGCCGGTTGACGCCGGCCTTCAGATAGCCGTCGAAACGGCCGTGTTCCACCGTGCCGGGATTGGTCTCCAGCGTGATCTCGCAGTCGGCCGCGAACGGCAGGCGCTCACGCGCGCCGTCGAGGAAACGCGCGACCAGTTCCGGCGCGAACAGGCTCGGCGTGCCGCCGCCGAAGAACACGCTGACGATGTCCCGGCCCCGCGCCGCCGGTCCGAAATCGCGCAGGTCGGCGTCGAGGTCGGCCAGCAGCAGCGCCACGTATTCCGTATAGGGCGGTGGTGAGCCCCGCAGGCTGTGCGAGTTGAAGTCGCAGTACGGGCATTTCTTCACGCACCAGGGCATGTGCACGTACAGCGAAAGCGGTGGTGCGATCAGCGGCATCGTTCAGTCGTTCAGCTCGGCCAACTGCTGGCGCAGATCCGCCATCGCGCGGCCGCGATGGCTGATACGGTTCTTCAGGCCCGGCGGCAGTTCGGCGGCGCTGGAAGATTCGTCGTTGGGCAGGAACAACGGGTCGTACCCGAAACCCTGCGCTCCGCGCGGAGTGTGCAGCACGCGGCCGTGCCAGCGGCCTTCGGCGATCAGCGGCGCCGGATCGTCCGCGTGGCGCAACAGCGCCAGCACGCAAATGAAGAAGGCGCCGCGACGCTCGTCCGGCACGCCGGCGAGTTCGCGCAGCAGCCGGGCGTTGTTCGCCGCGTTGTCGCCGTGCATGCCGGCGTAGCGTGCCGAATACAGGCCCGGCGCGCCGCCGAGATGCGCCACGCACAGGCCGGAGTCGTCGGCCAGCGCGGGCAGGCCGCTGGCACGCGCCGCGTGGCGCGCCTTCAGCAAGGCGTTCTCGACGAAGCTGAGGCCGGTCTCCTGAGCGTCGTCGATGCCGAGCTGCCCTTGTGGGACCACCTCGAAGCCGCTGGTGGCGAGCAGCGCGCCGAACTCTCTCAGTTTTCCGGGGTTGCCGCTGGCGAGTACGAGTTTCATGGTTTTGGCTGCATCAGGTCCCGGCGACTGCCGTCGAGGTCCTCGAAGACCGCGACGGTGCCGTAGGCCTCATGACGAGACGCTTCGGCGAAGCGCGCGCCGCGCGCCGTCATGGCGGCGAAGTCGTGGTCGAAGCCGTCTGTGTGGAGGAAGAAGCCCGCGCGCCCGCCGGACTGGTTGCCGATGCGCGTGACCTGGATATCGTCCGCTACCTCGGTCAGCAGGATGGCGGATGCCGCGCCGGGCGGCGCCACGACCACCCAGCGCTTGCCGTCCCCGCGTGGCGCATCCTCCTGCAGCTCGAAGCCGAGCGCCCGGGTGTCATAGGCGATGGCTTCGTCGTCGTCCGCCACGACGCGCGCGAAGCTGGCGATGTGCTGGGCCATGGGCGTCGGCTTCACAACCCCAGCGCGGCGCGTTGGGCCGTGACCAGTTCGGCGATTCCTTTTCCGGCCAGCTCCAGCAGGACGTCCATTTCCTCGCGGCGGAAGGCGTGGCCTTCGGCGGTGCCCTGCACCTCGATGAAGCCGCCGCCGTCGTTCATTACCACGTTCATGTCGGTGTCGCAGTCCGAATCCTCGGCGTAGTCGAGGTCGAGCACGGGCATGCCCTTGTAGATACCCACCGACACCGCGGCCACGGCGCCCACGATGGGATTGCGCTTGAGGTTCTCGCGCCTGATCACGTCGTTCACCGCGTCGACCAGGGCCACGTAGGCGCCGGTGATCGCCGCGGTGCGCGTGCCGCCGTCGGCCTGGATCACGTCGCAGTCCAGTGTGATCAACCGTTCGCCCAGCGCCTGGCGGTTCACGCAGGCGCGCAGGCTACGGCCGATCAGGCGCTGGATTTCCAGCGTGCGCCCGCCCTGCTTGCCGCGCGCGGCCTCGCGGTCGCTGCGGGTGTGGGTGGCGCGCGGCAGCATGCCGTATTCGGCGGTAACCCAACCTTCGCCCTTGCCCCGCAGAAAGGCCGGTACCTTGTTCTCGACGCTGGCGGTGCAAAGCACGCGGGTATCGCCGAAACTCACCAGCACCGAGCCCTCGGCATGGCGGGTGTAGTGGCGTTCGATGGAGACGGCGCGCATCTGGTCGCTGGCGCGACCGCTGGGACGGACAGGCTGGGTCATGGGGGCGATTGGGCAAGGCTGGGCGGTAAAGTTTACCATTGAGCCCTTCTCCTCCCGCCCGCAGGCCGCCGATGATCCGCAGCATGACCGCCTACGCCTCAGCCGAATCCGGTGGTCCCGCCGGCGCGTTGAGCTGCGAGCTGCGCACGGTCAACCATCGCTACCTGGAGCTCTCACCACGCCTGCCCGACGAGTTGCGCAGCCTGGAGTCGGCCCTGCGCGAGCGCATTGCAGCCAGGCTCTCGCGCGGCAAGGTGGACGCCACGGTGCGCTTCAACGCCGACGCCCAGCGCGAATCGCTGCAGGTCAACGACGCGCTGCTGCATCAACTCTCCGGCTTGAACCATGACCTGGTGTCGCGCTTCCCCGGCATGCAGGTGCAGTTCACCGAGCTGTTGCGCTTCCCGGGAGTATTGCAGCGCGAGTCGCTGGATCCCGAAGCGCAGCAGGCGGCCCTCTTCGAGGTGCTGGACCGTGCGCTCGACGCGCTCACCGCCACCCGCGAGCGCGAGGGTGCCAAGCTGGCGCAGACGCTGCGTGAGCGGCTGGACGCGATCGAGCGCATCGTGGCGCACGTGCGCGAGTGGATGCCGGAGATCCGCGCCACGCTGCGCGCACGGCTGGAAGCCCGGCTGGCCGATCTCAGGCAGCCGGCCGACCCTGGCCGGCTGGAGCAGGAACTGGTGCTGCAGGTCACCCGCAGCGACGTTGACGAGGAGCTCGACCGTCTCGCCACCCACATCGCCGAGACGCGCCGTGTGTTGGGCCTGCAGGAGCCGGTGGGCCGCCGCCTCGATTTCCTGATGCAGGAATTCAACCGCGAGGCCAACACGCTGGGCTCCAAGTCGGTGGATGCGCGCAGCACCAACGCCGCGGTGGAGCTGAAGGTGCTGATCGAGCAGATGCGCGAACAGGTGCAAAACATTGAATGATGTTTGATGGTGTCCGATGCCGTCCGACGTGAGGCGTTAAGTTACTGAAAGTCTGCGAATTGCGGGCTTTTTCTTGTCCGACACCCGCCGATGGTGTCCATCTCCATCCGGCTGTACCCATGTACCCAAGCTTGTACCCAATGGGTACAAACAGGACTACACGCGCGGGCTAGTGACACTGTGCCGGGAGGCAGCACCCGGCGCGGTGTGCCTGGCGACTACGCGGGCGACGATCCGCGCCTATGCAATGCCCGGACGAAATCGGGGCGACCCTGCCGCGCGCTGAAGCTGGGCGGTGGGCGGTGCAAGTTGCACGGTGGCCTGAGCACCGGCCCCCGGACACCCGAGGGCAAGGCGATGTGTGCCGACAACCTGCGCCGCTGGCGCGAGGGACGTAAGCGATTGGCTGGAAAAGGCTAGTGCAGGCTGACTAGATTTCCTAAGAAATCTCAAAACTTCCCATGCCATGCGGCCAGCTGCTCGTGCCACACATGGGCCGCCAACCAGTCGAGCCGAGCTCGCCAGCTTCAATCCTTGCGATGGCCTTCTTCAAATACGCGCAACGCGCGCTCGTAGGCGGCATTGATAAGCTTGCTCTTTTCCTCGGCAATCGTCCTTAGCTCGATGCCGAGTCCGCTCGTCTTGTCCGGATGGTATTCGGCAATCCTCCTCCGGTAGGCCAGCTTGATTTCGTCCAGCGACGCACTGGCGGGGACTTGCAGGATTTCATGCCAATCAGCTTGCGCACTTAGCGGCTTTGTCCCGCCTTGATTCGTTTGTGACGGATTGGACGGGTCGTCTGCGGCCCGTGCGCGGCTCATCCACCACGAAACGATAGTGTAGCCTAGGATTAGGCCGAGCAAGATCACGCTGAGGTTTTCAACCGTCATGACTCATTCTGTGAGGTCGCCATGACAGTATTTTCAGTACTGTCTTTGGTACGCGCTGCAAGGGCGTTCCGGTAACGGCTTAGGCGATCAAGCGCGATGGAGTCTCCCGTGAGGAACGCTTCCATCTCTTCGCAACGCGCGATGAGTGCCTCAATCGTATGCTTACGCGCACCCGTCGGTATCTCATCGATGAACGACGCGAGGTCTTCCGTCAGTGGGGCCATCAGAGACAATCGCCGAACGAGCCCAGCTGCAAACGGTGGACATGCGACACTCTCTAATGCGAGCAGCGCGAATTTCCTGCCGTCTAGCGAAAAGCTGCTACGCAAAAACCAGAGGCGCACCATCAATACAAGGGTGGAGACATAAGCCAGCGCCACTACGGGCCACGATTTTTCCGCACCGACTATTAACAAAGCAACCGGGATACCAAGGACCACGCAAACGAAAACCGAGAAAACATAAGGCGCCAACTTTGCGCTGGCGGCGATGGTTTTTCGCATTCGAAACGTCAGGCGCGGTGCCTCCGCAATCGCCTCAGCACGGCCCCATTGGCCACGAAATGCAGGCCACATCGGGGTAAAGGGATTTACCCAGATGGGCGAGCGTCCGGCAACGCGAAGACGGTCGTCGGCGAGCCGGACGCAAATACCGCGCCAAGTCTGCTGCAGCACACCCTCGTTTGCATAGGCGAAAACGACACAGGTCGAGCCATATAGTGCGAAAATGAGCAACGCGATCTCGACTTCGCTCGAAATCATCATCTGTCCCGGTTGCGGCCAGTCAGGCGCTTGAAAAACTTACCTATCGACGCGAACAGCGCTACAACGAACGCCGCCACAACCTTCCAGCCTGCAACAAGCGCGGCGACGATCACTTTCCACAGGCCGGTCTTGGCGGCCACCGCCACAGCGCCGCCGGTGATCAATGCCGCTAACCCATATTCCGCAGTTTTGTCGCCGGGCTTGTAGGAGGCATATGTCTGATTGCCGACGAATCTGTACCCGGCCACAACATTCTTGAACTGGCTCACGGACGCCTGCAGAGTGCGTGGATCGTCGACCAACGTAGCAGCAGTGAACCCTGTCCTGCTCAGGAGTCGCGTGTTGTAGTTGATGACTTCGCCCCCATTGCTATCGCGCGCCTCCATCGCCCAACTGAGGTTGTGTGTTTGAGGGTCATAGAACGGAGCCTGCTCCCACCCCACAATCTGTAGAGTCGGCCATCCGCGCGCACTGAGTTGCTTGTTTGCCCTTTCTTGGGTGCTGCGCAGCGTCGACAGTAGGGCGTCTGGGTCGATTTTTTCTTGGTCGGATACGTGCCCGGCATCCGTGTAATTGAAAACTCCCCACCATGCAAAATCATTCGGTGCGAAGACGGTCTCGCTGTCGTCCGAGGACAGGTTCTGAGTGAGCGCCATGAACTTGACTGTGTCCGCCGGACCAAGGAAGCGATAACCTGCGGGAACATCGAAGGTGGCATTCGTGCCCACGGAAACCTGCGTTGGTCCCTCAACCCAGTGCAACGCCCTTATCTGTTGGGCGATGGTTGGCGTGCCCTGTGGGGCGTCCTGCGCGACTGCTGCGTTCGCGCAGGCAAGACATAAGGCCAGCAAAAGCGCGCGACGGCCGTATCGAATCATCATGCCCTCTCTCCTGGTGGAGCATCAACGCCTCGGTGATGGAGCCCGGCACACAGATGGTAGGCAATGCTGCACATCGCCCGCGCCGGTTGCAATACTCACCTACGCGCGTTCGGTGCCAGCAAAGTTCTGAAATCTGACGGCATGAGGAAGCCATCCACGCGCCGTGCAACCACTCCGGAACACTACGTAGAGCCGCCCAAGCCGGCCACATAGCGCGCATGGCGCGCGTGCGCGAGTGAGTCTGGCGCACCAGACGCGCGGCACTGGCGTGGCTGCCGGAAACGGGCCATTCCAACTAACCGGCCCACATCGCGCGCGCGAGTCCATGCGGATGCGCGGGCGCCGATGTCAGTAGTGGTAACGCGCCGTGGCGATCATCAGGATATTGCCCTCGACCTTGTAGACGATGCGGTGTTCATCGTTGATGCGCCGCGACCAATAGCCGGCCAGCGCGTGTCGCAGGGGTTCGGGTTTGCCGATGCCTTGGCAAGGGTCACGCTGGATCGCCTTCACGAGGTCATTGATCCGCTTTAGCAGCTTCCTATCGGCCTGCTGCCAGTACAGGTAATCCTCCCAGGCGTTGTCCGAAAACTGGAGGATCACTCCGCCAGTTCCCGAACCTGCCCGTGCCCGGCTTCAAGTTGCGCCATGGACGCCAGCAGGCGCTTGGCGTTCTTGGGGCTGCGCAGCAGGTAGGCGGTTTCCTCCATCGCCTTGAAGTCCTCCAGCGACAGCATGACCACGGCTTGCTGATGGCTGCGGGTGATGATGACCGGCTCATGGTCGTTGACCACGCGGTCCATCGTGTCGGCCAGCGCGGCGCGTGCGGCAGTGTAGGTGATCGAGTCCATGGCGGCGCTCCGAATATGTACAGGATATTGTACGTATGTCATCTGATGCAGTCCAGTGGCGTCCAGCAGCATCCGGTTGGCCTGCCGCATGGGATCGGATCGGATAGCGGGGCATCCCACGCTATACTCCCGCCCCTGTCATCCACTGCACCCTGCCGATGCCTACCGTCCGTTTTGGTTGTACCCACACGGAGAGGCGAAGTGTAGAAACCTTGATATACGGCCGTTTGTCGGCCCTACTGGTGGTTTAGGTGCCAATGAGAGCACGCGGCAAGACCAAACCACTCCCGCCGACTCTCTCCCCGGCGGGGAGAGGGTCCAGATGGGCTTCGCTGCGCCATGACGATTGAGGCGGCTAGCACCCTGTTCGTGGTCGCCGCGCCCTCGGGCGCCGGCAAGTCGACCCTGGTCAATGCGCTGCTGGAGCGCGAGCCGGCGATCTCGCTGTCGATCTCGCACACCACGCGGCCGCCTCGGCCGGGCGAGCTGTACGGGCGCCACTACTACTTCACCGAACGCGCGGAGTTCGAGCGCGAGGTCGCCGAGGGCATCTTCCTCGAGCACGCCGAGGTGCACGGCAACCTGTATGGCACCTCGCGCGACAAGGTGGATGCGCTGCTGGCGCAGGGGCGTGATGTGCTGCTGGAAATCGACTGGCAGGGCGCGGCGCAGATCCGCCAGAGCAAGCCGGACTGCGTCAGCGTGTTCATCCTGCCGCCATCGCGCGCCGAGCTGGAGCGCCGCCTGCGCGGCCGCGGTTCGGACGCGCCGGAGGTGATCGAGCGCCGCCTGGCCAATTCGCGCGGCGAAATCGCCCACGCGCACGAGTTCGACTACATCATCGTCAACGACCGTTTCGAGGACGCGCTGGACGAATTGCAGGCCATCGTGCGCGCCGTGCGCCTGCGCGGTACGCTGCAGTGCCACCGGCACGAGGCCCTGATCGCCGAGCTGCTGGCCTGAACGCCGCGCCATCGCCCGGAAGCTTGCCGGCTTGGCGGCCCCCCGCCGCTCAGCTAACGTAGGCCGCTTATGAACGCCGCCGCCCCCTCCGACGACACGCTGATCCGCATCCGCGGCCTCACCACGGTGCTGAGCGGAAAAAAGGTCTTCGACGCGCTGGACATGGACATCCCGCGCGGCAAGGTCACCGCGATCATGGGCCCCAGTGGTACCGGCAAGACCACCCTGCTCAAGCACATCACCGGGCAGATGCGCGGCGATGCCGGGCAGGTGCAGGTCGACGGGAAGAACGTGCCGGAGCTGGGTCGCGAGGCGCTGTACGCGCTGCGCGAGAAGATCGGCTACCTGTTCCAGAACTCGGCCCTGCTCACCGACTTCGACGTGTTCGAGAACGTGGCCTTCCCGCTGCGCCAGCACACCAGTCTGCCCGAGGTGCTGATCCGCAACATCGTGCTGACCAAGCTGCAGGCCGTAGGCCTGCGCGGTGCCGCCCAACTGGCGCCCAGCGAGCTGTCCGGCGGCATGGCGCGGCGCGTGGCGCTGGCGCGGGCGATCGTGTTCGACCCGATGCTGATCCTCTACGACGAACCGTTCGTGGGCCTCGATCCGATCGCCCTCAACCAAGTGCTGAAGCTGATCCGCACGCTCAACCAGACACTGGGCATCACCAGCGTGCTGGTGGCGCACGAGCTGGACGCGATCAAGCAGGTGGCCGACCGCGTCTTCCTGATCGCCAACGGCAAGGTGGTGGCGCAGGGCGACCCGAAGACCATCGCCGGTGACGGTTCGCCGTGGACGCGACAGTTCTTCGGCGGCGAGGCGGACGGCCCGGTGCCGTTCCAGTATCCGGCCAGCGATTACGCCGAAGCCCTCGGTTTCCCGCGGAGCGGCGCATGAACGCACGCATCGAACGCGACAACATCGTGACCCAGTCGCTGGGCCAGATCGGCGCCTGTGGGCTGTTCCTGCTGCAGATCCTCGCGGCGACCCCGCGCAGCCTGCGCCGCCATGTGCGCGAGACGGTGCGCCAGCTGTGGTTCGTGGGTGCCATGAGCCTCACCATCATCATGGTCTGCGGCCTGTTCGTGGGCATGGTGCTGGCGCTGCAGCTTTACCACGTGCTGTCGATCTTCGGCGGCACCGCGGCCACCGGCACGGTGGTGGCGATCTCGATCTACCGCGAACTCGGCCCGGTGATCACCGCGCTGCTGTTCGCCGGCCGCGCCGGTACCGCGATCACCGCCGAAATCGGCCTGATGCGCGCCACCGACCAGATCGCCGCGATGGAGCTGATGGCGGTGGACCCGCTGGCCTACGTGGCGGCGCCGCGGTTCCTGGCCGGGCTGATCGCCTTGCCCCTGCTGTGCTGCGTGTTTTCCGCGCTGGGCATCTTCGGCGGCCACCTGGTGGGAGTGACTTGGCTGGGCATCGACAACGGCACGTTCTGGTCGAACATGACCGCCACCGTGGACGTGTGGCAAGACATCATCAGCGGCGTGGTCTGGAAGAGCCTGGCCTTCGGTGCCGTGGTGGCACTGATCGCGGTGTTCCAGGGCTACACTGCGCCGCCCACCAGCGAGGGCGTGGCCTACGCCACCACCCGCACCGTGGTCGCCTCGTCCATCGCCATCCTGGCGCTGGACTTCGTGCTGACTGCCTTCCTGATGTGACGTCATGACGACGCGCGACAGCATCATGGTGCCCACAGCGCATGGATGGGCCGCTCGCGACGAAGCACGCGAATGCCTGGTCGGCGCAGCCAGGCTTGCACCTGTACCGGGCCTGCCGACTCGAGCGACCGCCGGGAAGGCGGGTTTCCGAGATTCCAAAAAACCTTCGAGGATGTTGCCGTGAGCCAGAGAAAATCCTATGCCGTCGGCACCGGACTGTTCATCGTGCTCGGCTTTGCCGCGCTGGCCTATCTCGCCACCCAGACCAGCTCGGTGGCGAATCGCCAGCAAGGTGACAGCTACACGGTGGACGCGCAGTTCCAGAACATCGGCCAGTTGAAGGAGCGCGCCCCGGTGAAGATCGCCGGTGTGCGCGTGGGCCAGGTGCAGTCGATCGCGCTGGAGCCGGGCAAGGCGGTGGCTGACGTGAAGCTGTCGATCGACAAGCGCTACGACACGATACCCACCGACTCGGTCGCCACGGTGTACACCAGCGGGCTGCTTGGCGACCAGTACGTGGGCATCGAGTATGGCCACGCCAAGAAATACGTGGCCAACGGCGGCAAGCTGGCGCTCACCCGCTCCAGCGAGCCTCTGGAGGAGATGCTGGGCAAGTTCTTCGGTGCCGGCGGTGCGGCCGATGCCATTGGCGGCACCTACAAGGTCTTCGCCCGCTTCAGCAACGTCGGCACTTTGTCGGCCGGCTCGCCGGTCAAGATGGCAGGCGTGCCGATCGGCCGGGTCGTGTCGGTGCAGGCCGAACCCGACAAGCTTGATGCGCTGGTGACGCTGGCGATCGACAACCGCTACAACCAGATCCCCGACGATTCCGCCGCCGCGGTGTTCACCAGCGGTTTGATCGGCAGCCAGTACGTTGCGATCCAGCCCGGCGGTTCGCCGGACATGCTGAAGAACGGCGACGAGATGATCCTCACCCAGTCTGCGATGCAACTGGAGGACCTGATCGGCAAGTTCCTGGTCAACGGCTCCGGCAGCGGCGACGGTAAGCAGGGCGCCGGTGCTTCCACTTCCCCCGCCGGCAAACACTGAGCCGGCTCCCCGTTTCGCACAGAGGAGTTTCCGCATGACGCGTCACCTGGCCATCGCCATCGCCGTCGCCTTGGGCGGCACGCTCGCCGCGCCGGCCTTCGCCCAGCAGCAAGCAGCGCAGCAGGCCGCTGCGCAGCAGACCCCGACCGAGGTGGTGCAGCAGATCGCCCACCAGCTCGACAGCGCCGTGGCCGGCCACAAGGCCGAGCTGGAAAAGAACAGGGAAAAGCTGATCGGCGTCATCAACGGCGTGTTCCTGCCGCATTTCGACGTGGACTACGCGGCGATCCTGGTACTCGGCCAACACGCCCGCGAGGCCTCGCCGGAACAGCGCGTCGAATTCGCCAAGGCGTTCTACAACTCGATCACCCGACGTTATGCGCAGGGCCTGCTGAATTACACGTCGGGCGTGGTGAAGGTGTTGCCGACCGCCGACAGCGACCTCAACACCAAACGCAGCGTGGTGCGCACCCAGGTAGCCACCGGCGACGGCAAGACCGTGTCGGTGGACTTCGTGTTCCGCAAGACCGCCAGCGGTGAGTGGAAGGCCTACGACGTGGTGATCGAGGGCATCTCCTACATCACCAACTACCGCAACCAGGTCGATGCCGAAATCCGCAAGGTCGGCCTTGCCCAGCTGATCAAGAACCTGCAGACCCAGGGCGACCAGGCGCTGAAGTCGATGGAGCAGGACGGCAAGGCCCATGGCGGCTGACGACGCGTTCCGGCTGGACCGCGGCGCACCCGGTACGCTGGCGTTGTCCGGGACGCTGGGTTTTGCCACGGCGGCTGCGGCCCTGCAGGCCCTCACTCAGGCGCTGCACGGCGGCGATCGCATGCAGGTCGATCTTGCCGGCGTGCGCAGCAGCGACAGCGCCGGGCTTGCCTGCGTGCTGGCGGTGCTGGCCGAGGCGCGCGGACGTGGCCAGGCGGTAAGCCTGCGCCACGTGCCCGAGGGCATGCGCACGCTGGCGCGCGTCAGCGGCGTGGAAGCGCTGCTGGATTGAGCGACGCCGACGTGCCGGATGTGAAAACGGGGCCTTTCGGCCCCGTTTTCCCCTCAGTGCTTCGACGGCGTTGCCGTCGGCGATGATGGGCTGTGTTGCTGTTCCCATTGCTTCTGCTGTTGCAGCAATTCGTCGGGATCGAAGCCCTGCTGGTCGACGCCCTGCATCTTTTCGATCACCGCGGATGGCGGGTTGCCGTCGTACAACATGTACAGCCGACGTTGGCGGTAGGCGTCGCGGAGGAAGGCGTAGGGGTCATAGGCGGATTGCAGGAAGCCCTCCGCGTCGATCAACTGCGAGCGCATCGATACCACGTAAAGCACCTGCGGCAGGTAATACTGGCCGTAGTTGAAGGAATGGTTTTTCGCGATCAAGCTGAGTGGATCGAAGAAATAGCCGTCCACGGGGTAACGCCACACGTCCCGCACGGTGCTGGGGCCGAGCAGGGGCAGCATCAGGAAGTCGCCCTCGGGCACACCCCAGCGCGCGAGGGTGATGCCGAAGTCGGTGCTCTGCTGCGGCAGGCCGAGTTTGGTGGCGGGGTCGAAGATGCCACCCACGCCCACGGTGAGGTTGATCAGGAATCGCCCGGTATTGCCCAGCGCCTGCGACGGCCGGGCCTGCAGCAGATCGTTGGCGATGGTGACGGGCAGTTCGATGTTGGTGAAGAAATTGTCGACTGCGTGCCGCACCGGCGGATTGGTGACCTTCCGATAGCCCACGGCCGCGGGCCGCAGCACGGCCTTGTCGAGCTTGTCGTTGAACGCGTAGACCTTGCGATTGACCTTTTGCAGCGGATCGTCGGTCCGCGGCGGCGCGATGGCACAGCCGGCCAGCAGGGCCACGGCCAGCAGGGCCAGGCCACGACGCAGGAAAGATCGGGACAGTGAAGGCATCGGCATGGAGGCGCGGCCAGGTGGGGAGCGGGGTGGGGCGTTGGAGGCCGTAATAGTGTACTGTTTGGTTTTATATCCTGCACGCGTTTCGTCGTGCTTTCGCATCCCAGCGGCGATCGCACGCCCTCGCGTTGCCAGTCCGGCGCCCGCTGCTCTAAACTGTCATCTTGTATAAGTCTCTATTTATCTAAGGATTTGGCATGGCACGCATTACCGTGGAAGACTGCCTCGAGGTGGTCGACAACCGATTCGAACTGGTGCTGATGGCGACCAAGCGCGCCCGCCAGCTCGCCAAGGGCGCCGAGCCGGCCGTGAACCCGCACAACGACAAGCCTTCCGTGCTGGCACTGCGCGAGATCGCCGGCCGACGCATCGACCAGGCCACCATCGACGAGATCGACAAAGCCGAGCGCGAGCGCGCCGAGCGCGAGGCGCTGGAGTGGGCCGCCGCCGAGGTGGACGACGACCTTTCCAAGGTCGGCGACGATTGATGGAGGGCGGCTGTAGATCGCGCAGGCATCGCATCGGGCCATCCGATGCACCCGGACGCGCGACCAGCCGCATTCGTTGTCATCGCATGACCGTGCCACCGGCGCGGTCGCCGCGGCCGGTCGCAGCATGACCGCCGGCACCCCCATTGCGGGCGATCCTGCCGCGCTGCCGCAATACGTGCGGGTGCTGAATGATCAGCTCGGCTATCTTGCGGCGCCGCAGCTCAAGCGCGTGCTGCGCGCGTTCGAGGTCGGTGCGGAGGCGCACGCGGGTCAGACCCGCAAGAGCGGCGAACCTTACATCACCCACCCGGTTGCCGTGGCCGGCATCCTCGCCGAACTGGGCATGGATGCCGAGACCATCATCGCCGCGATCCTGCACGATACGCTGGAGGACACCGCGCTCAGCCGCAGCGCGCTGGCCGGGGAGTTCGGCGAGACCGTGGCCGAACTGGTGGACGGCGTCACCAAGCTGGACAAGATGCGCTTCGGCAGCCGCCAGGAGGCGGATGCGGAGAGCTTCCGCAAGATGCTGCTGGCGATGGCGCGCGACTTGCGCGTCATCCTGATCAAGCTTGCCGATCGTCTACACAACATGCGCACGCTGGGCGCGAAGGATTCCGCCTCGCGCCGCCGCATCGCGCGCGAGACGCTGGAGATCTATGCCCCCATCGCGCAGCGCCTCGGCATGAACGCGATCAAGGCCGAACTGCAGGATCTGGGTTTCCGCGCGCTACACCCCGACCGTTACCGCGTCATCAGCGAGCGGATCCGTGCCGCGTTGGGCAACCGTCGGGAGGCGATGGGAAAGATCGAGTCCGCGCTGTCGCAACGGCTGGGTGCCGAACAATTGCCGGCACGCGTGCTGGGCCGGATCAAGTCGGCGTGGAGCATCTACTCCAAGATGCGCCACGAGCATAAAAGCTTTGCCCAGCTGATGGACGTGTACGGCTTCCGCGTGGTGGTCGACAGCGCGCTGAATTGCTACAAGGCGCTGGGCGTGGTGCATGGGCTGTACAAGCCGGTGGACCGGCGCTTCAAGGATTTCATCGCGATACCGAAGGCGAACGGCTACCAGTCGCTGCACACCGTGCTGCTGGGGCCGTTCGGTGCGCCGATCGAGGTGCAGATCCGCACCGCGGAAATGGATTCGGTGGCTGAGCGCGGCGTGGCGGCGCACTGGGCCTACAAGACCGATTCCGGTCCGGCGAACAGCGCGCAGGCGCGCGCGCGCGAGTGGCTTTCCTCGCTGGCTGACAGCCAGGTCAACACCACCTCGTCGGCCGAGTTCTTCGAGAATGTCAAGATCGACCTGTTCCCGGACGAGGTCTACCTGTTCACGCCGCGCGGCGACATCCTCGCGCTGCCGCGCAACGCCACCGCGCTGGACTTCGCCTATGCAGTGCATACCGACGTGGGCGATCATGCGGTGGCCGCGCGCGTGGACAAGAAGCTGCTTCCGCTGCGTACGCGGCTGGAGTCCGGCCAGTTGGTGGAGATCATCACCGCGCCGTCCGCGGTGCCCAACCCGGCATGGCTGGAGTCGGTGGTCACCGGCAAGGCGCGCACCGCGATCCGCCAGTACCTGAAGCACCTGCAGCACGAGGACGCGGTGGACTTCGGCCATCGGATGCTCGACCGCGCGCTCGATGCGCGTGGCAGCAGCCTCGATGCGATCCCGACCGAGGTGCTGGACCGCTTCCTGCACGACGCGCGGCTGAAGCGGCTGGAGGAGCTGCTGGCCGAGGTCGCGCTGGGCAACCGCATGCCCGACGTGGTCGCACGTCACCTGCTGGCGCTGCGCGATGGCCAGTCCGACGACGTCACGCCGGGTGCCGGCATGGCGCGCGAGAAGATCCGCATCACCGGCGCGGAGCGCGGAGTGCTCAGTTTCGCCAACTGCTGCCATCCGCTGCCCGGCGATGCGATCATCGGCCACGTGTCGCCGGGCAAAGGCATCGTGGTGCACCGCGAGGAGTGTCCGAACGTGGCCGAGCTGCGCAAGTCGCCGGAGCGCTACGTCGATATCGAATGGGACCACGATGTGCAGGGCGATTACCGCGCCGAGTTGCGCATCGAGGTGATCAACCGCCCCGGCGTACTCGCTACCATCGCGGCGGCCATCGCCGCGGCGGACTCCAACATCGAGAACGTGGAGTACATCGAGCGCGACCTTGCCGCTGCCGCGCTGCTGTTCGCCATCGAGGTGAAGAACCGCAAACACCTTGCCGAAGTCATCCGTCGCGTGCGGCGCACCGGCGTGGTGAGTGGCGTCTATCGCTACCCGCTGTAGTCGCGCAATGCGGCTCCCGCCCGGCGGGTTCACCTGCACGGAGCGCGCGCCTACAATGCTTGGCGTTCCTTACGACCGGGGTTTCCCATGTCTCGCAGCATCGTATCCACCACGCAGGCGCCCGCCGCGATCGGTCCGTATTCGCAGGCGGTGCGCGCCGGCGATACCGTATATTTCTCCGGGCAGATCCCGCTCGATCCGGCCACCGGCAACCTCGTCGAGGGCGACATCAAGGCGCAGGCGCGGCGCGTATTCGACAACCTGGCGGCGGTGGCGCAGGCGGCCGGTGGCTCGCTGGCCCAGTTCGTCCGCGTGGGCATCTACGTCACCGACCTGGCGAGCTTCGCCGAGGTGAATGCGGTGATGGCCGAGTATTTCCAGCAGCCGTATCCGGCGCGTTCCACCATCGAAGTGTCGGCGTTGCCCAAGAGCGCGCAGGTGGAAGTGGACGCGATCATGGTGCTGGGCTGACCCGCATCGCTCGATGACGAACGTCGCCACCGCGGCGGATGCGGGTGCACACCCAGTGGCCACCCTGCCGGGCGTGGGTCCAGCGCTCGCGGCCTTGCTGCACAGGCTGGGCCTGGAGCGGGTGCAGGACTTGTGGTTCCACCTGCCGCTGCGTTACGAGGATCGCACCCGTGTCACCGCGATTTCCGACCTGCGCCCGGGACAGGGCGCGCAGGTGGTGGGCGTGGTCGAGGCGGTCGAGCGCGGTTTCCGTTACCGCCCGCAGTTGAAAGTGGCGATCGGTGACGACTCGCGGCAGAGCCTGCAGCTGCGCTTCTTCCATTTCAATCGCGCGCAGGCCGAACAGCTCGTGCCTGGCGCGCGCCTGCTTTGCTTCGGCGAAGTACGCCAGGCGGCGCAGGGCCTCGAGATGGTGCATCCGCAGTATCGCCGGCTTGGTGCCGGCGAGGCCGTCGTGGTGGAGGATCGTCTGAGCCCGGTCTATCCGACCACCGAAGGGCTGGGCCAGAAGCGCCTGGCGGGCGTCGTCGCCAAGGCGCTGGCGCTGCTGCCGCCGGAGGCGGCACTGGAGCTGATTCCGCACGAGCTGTGCGCGGCGCACGGCCTCGCTTCGTTGCGCGAGGCGCTGCTCACCGTCCACCGTCCGGCGCCCGATGCCCGGCTGGACCTGCTGCTGCACGGCCGGCATCCCGCGCAGCAGCGTCTGGCCTTCGAGGAACTGCTGACCCAGCACCTCAGCCTGAAGCGGATGCGTGCGGCAGTGCGGCGGCGCAGGTCGCCGAAGCTCGCCGGAGCCGGTCCCCTGCGCAGGGGATTGATCGAGTCGCTGCCGTTCGCGCTCACCACCGCGCAGCAGCGCGTGGATGAGGAGGTGTGCCGCGATCTTGCCCAGGCGAAGCCGATGTTGCGGCTGGTGCAGGGTGACGTGGGCAGCGGCAAGACCGTGGTCGCCGCGCTGGCTGCGCTGGCCGCCGTGGAGTCGGGATACCAGGTGGCGCTGATGGCGCCTACCGAGCTGCTCGCCGAGCAACACCTGCGCAGTTTCCGGCATTGGCTGGCGCCGCTGGGGGTCGAGGTGGAATGGCTGGCCGGCAAGCAGCAGGGCAAGGCGCGTCGGGCGGCGCTGCGCCGCGTGGCTGGGGGTGTGCCGGTCACGGTGGGTACGCATGCGCTGATGCAAGAAGGGGTCGACTTCCCTCGGCTGGGGTTGGTGATCGTCGACGAGCAGCACCGTTTCGGGGTGCAGCAACGCCTGGCGCTGCACGACAAGGGTGTCGATCATGCGCGCGGCGAGGTGCCGCACCAGCTCGTCCTCACCGCCACGCCAATCCCGCGCACGCTGGCGATGAGCGCTTATGCCGACCTCGACGTTTCCGCCATCGACGAGCTGCCGCCGGGCCGTACGCCGGTGCAGACGGTGGCGGTGTCCAACGCACGCCGTGTCGAGGTGATCGAGCGCATCCGCGCGGCCTGCGCCGAGGGGCGGCAGGCGTACTGGGTATGCACGCTGATCGAGGAGTCCGAGCAGTTGCGCGCGCAGGCCGCCGAAGTGGCCCATGCGGAACTCTCCGCTGCGCTGGTCGGCTGCAAGGTGGGCCTGATCCATGGCCGACTGAAGCCGAAGGACAAGCAGGCGGTGATGGATGCGTTCAAGGCGGGCGAGCTTGCGGTGCTGGTCGCCACCACCGTGATCGAGGTGGGCGTGGACGTACCCAATGCCAGCCTGATGGTGATCGAGAACAGCGAGCGGCTGGGCCTCGCCCAGCTGCACCAGTTGCGCGGGCGCGTGGGACGCGGCGCAGTGGCCTCCAATTGCGTGCTGCTCTACCAGCCCCCGCTGGGGCAGCTCGCGCGCGAGCGGCTAGCCGTGATGCGCGAAACCAGCAACGGTTTCCGTATCGCCGAAAAGGACCTGGAACTGCGCGGCCCGGGCGAAGTGCTTGGCACGCGGCAGACCGGCCTGCTCAGTTTCCGCATCGCCGACCTGGTGCGCGATGCCCACTTGCTGCCTGCCGTGCAGCAAGTGGGCGAACGCCTGCTGGCGGCGCACCCGCATGAGGCGGATCGGCTGATCGCCCGCTGGATCGGCGGCGCGGCGCGTTACGCGCGCGCCTGATTGTTGCGATGATCCTTGATCGGCAGGATCAAATCGGCGGCCATCCTTGGCCGTATTTCCAATTCTTGCGAACATGCATCCATGAGCAAACCGCAACTGCTGATCGACACCGACCCCGGCGTGGACGACGCGCTGGCCATCATGATGGCGCATGCCCACGCCGACATCGCAGCGTTGAGCGTGGCCGCCGGCAACGTGGGGCTGGATCACACCGTGCGCAATGCGCGCACCCTGCGCGAGCTGTTGGACGCCTCGTTTCCGGTGTTTCCCGGTTGCGCCTCGCCCCTGGTGCGCGCGCCGGAGGAGGATGCGTCGTTCGTGCATGGGGCGGATGGCCTGGGCGACGTGGGATTTCCGGAACCCCGGGCGGCGGCCGAGGGCGAGGCCGCTGCGCTGGCGCTGCTGCGGCTCACGCGCGAGCGTCCCGGCGAGTTGACGCTGGTGGCGCTGGCGCCGCTGACCAATCTCGCGCTCGCGTTGAAGCTCGACCCGGCGTTGCCACAGCGGGTGAGGCGGCTGGTGGTGATGGGAGGGGCGGTGACTGGCCACGGCAACACCGGCAGGGTGCCTGCCGAATTCAACGTGGGCTTCGACCCCGAGGCTGCGCACGTGGTGTTCGAGGCTTTTCCGGCGTTCGACCTTGTCGACTGGGAAGCCACGTTGCGCCACGCCTTCGACGAAACCGAGTTCGAGGGCTGGATCGCTTCCGGCGACCATCGCGCAAAATTCTTCGAGAAGGTGTTTCGTACGGCGCGCGACTACAACGCCACGCATGAGCGCAACGGCGTGCTCGCCGCCGATGCGCTGGGAATGGCAGTGGCGATCGATCCCGACATCATCGTGCGCAGCGAGACGCGTGCGGTGGGTGTGGAGCTGGACGGCCGGCTTACCCGAGGCGCCACCGTGGTGGATTGGGCCGGGCGGCTGGGCCGGCCCGCGCAGGCGCGCATCGTGCTGGAGGTGGATCAGCCGCGCTTCCAGGCAATGGTGCGCAAGGCGCTGGGCACGGCTTGACGCATCGCCGCGCGGCTGGTTACACTTGTTCTCTTTTCACGTTGCAACAGAGCCCGTCATGAAGCCCGATATCCATCCGAATTACCGCCCGGTGGTGTTTCAGGATCTGTCGTCTGACTTCGCGTTCCTGACGCGTTCGACGATTGCCGCCAAGGAAACCGTCAAGTGGGAAGATGGCAACGAGTACCCGCTGATCAAGGTGGATATCTCCAGCCATTCGCACCCGTTCTATACCGGCAAGCAGAAGACGCTGGACGTCGGCGGTCGCGTGGACAAGTTCCGCAAGCGTTACGCGCAGAAGTAAGCGGGCTCTGCGCCCGCCGCACTGCGCCGGGCTGAAGCGTTCACACACACGGGGCAGGCGCTAGCCTGCCCCGTGTGTTTTTGCGTGCGTTTCATTGCCGATGCGGCCCCGAGAAGCAACGCGTCCGCGGCCGTCTTCTTGCGGTCGCCGTCCGGCCATCCGCGGACGCATGGCTGCTGGCCGTTGTGCGATAATGAAAGGATTGCATCGAGGCATTCGCTGATTCGGTGCCTGTTTCCCCTCGTTTCGGTGCCGCCCCACGGCCCGGGCGACGACCCAAGCTAAGGAGGTTCCCGTGTCCGATTCCAAGACTGTGAAGCTGGTGGACGAGTCGACCCAGCGCAGCAGCACCATGCCGCTGGTTTCCGGCACCCTCGGCCCGGCCTGCATCGATATCAGCTCGCTGTACAAGGACACCGGCCACTTCACCTACGACGTCGGCTACGGCTCGACCGCCAGCACCAAGAGCGCGATCACCTACATCGACGGTGACCAGGGCGTACTGCTGTACCGCGGCTACCCGATCGAGCAACTGGCCGAGAAGTCGAGCTTCCTTGAAGTGGCCTACCTGCTGCTCAACGGCGAGCTGCCGAAGCCAGCCGAGTTCGCCACCTTCGAGCATGACGTCTCGCATCACACGATGATGCACGAGTCGCTGAAGAACTTCTTTCAGGGTTTCCACCACAACGCGCACCCGATGGCGATGCTGGCCGCCGCAGTGGCCTCGCTGTCGGCGTTCTACCACGACGATCTCGACGTCGAGAATCCGGCCGACCGCAAGCTCGCTGCGATCCGCCTGATCGCGAAGATGCCGACCATCGCCGCGGCCTGCTACCGCTACTCGATCGGCTGGCCGTTCCGCTATCCGCGCAACAACCTCGAGTACGTCGACCGCTTCCTGCACATGATGTTCGAGGTGCCGAGTGAGCCGCTGCAGATGAACCCGGTGGCTGCGAAGGCGCTGGACCTGCTGTTCATCCTGCACGCCGACCACGAGCAGAACGCCTCCACCTCCACCGTGCGCCTGGTTGGCTCCACCGGTGCCAATCCGTACGCCTCGGTGGCGGCGGGCATCACCGCGCTCTGGGGCCCCGCGCACGGCGGCGCCAACGAGGCGGTGCTGAAGATGCTGGAGGAGATCGGCACGGCGGACAACGTGGAGTCGGCGGTGCTGCGCGCCAAGGACAAGAACGACAGCTTCCGTCTGATGGGTTTCGGCCACCGGGTTTACAAGAACTTCGATCCGCGCGCCAAGATCATCCGCGAGATGTGCCACCAGGTACTGGCCGAGCTGGGCGTCAACGACCCGCTGCTGGACGTTGCGATGAAGCTGGAAGAGGCCGCGCTGAAGGACGATTACTTCGTTGAGCGCAAGCTGTACCCGAACGTCGACTTCTATTCCGGCATTATCTACAAGGCGCTGGGCATCCCCACCGAGATGTTTACCGTGATGTTCGCCATCGCTCGCACCGCCGGCTGGATCGCGCACTGGATCGAGCAGCACGAAACCCCCGGATCGCGCATTGGGCGCCCGCGCCAGATCTATACCGGTCACGGCGTGCGCGACTATCGGGATTCCGCCAAGCGCTGAGTTGATCTTTGCCTGACCTGTCCAGAAAAACGCCCCGGCTTGCCGGGGCGTTTTTTTCCGGATGTCACCAGCCGGGCTGATTGCCGCTCGAGGCTCGCGGGCATCGAGGGGCGCAAGAGTAAGTGCCCCTATCCGCGGCGGTTGGCCTGCGCCAGCATGCGTTCCAGGTCGTCCGGACCGTCACCCCTGTCCAACAACTCCTCCACTGCCGCCAGCGCGGCGCGGCGCATCGGCTTTTCGTCCACGCGGTCCAGCGGCGCCTGGCGCAATGCATTGTGTGGAAGCACGGTGAGGTCGAAGGGCAGCGCATCGGCGGCGAACAGCAACACCGGGAATTCGGCCTGTTCGTCCCGGCTCGTGCGCAGGCGGCGCGTCTGCGTCTCGAACGGCACGCCATGTTCGTGCAGGTAGCGATGCACGGCGTCGGGGTCGTCGCTGAACACGTGCAGGCAGACCGCCGAGTGTGCGTCGGCCGTGCCGTCGAGCACCGCGCCGACCAGGCGCGGTTCGAAGCGGGCGAGGAAGCGCATGGCCTCCACCGCCGCCTCGCGGCGTTCCTGCAACAGCTGCGGTTGGCTGCCGCCCTGGAACAGGCGCTGGTGTTCGCGCAGCGCCTGTTCGATTTCGTGGTTGCGCGGCAGCGCCTGTTCGTCGAGGATGCCCAGCCGTTCGGCGGCCTTGAGCTTGGCGCGGTGGAAATCGCGGATGCCGTGCTCGCTCATCAGGCGGGCTGCCTCCTGCGCCACGCGCAGCCGGTTGCGCTGCTGACGGTCGCTTGCATGGATGCGGTGATGTTCGCCTCGTGCCATGTCGATTCCTCCGCCGCGTGCGTCGCCAGACTAGCGCACGCGACGCGATACCGGAACGGGCCTATCCGCGTCCCCGCTCAGAAGATGTTGAACGGGTTCTGCTGCTCCTGTTGCTGCTGGGTGGCCTGGCTGCGCAGGCGGTCCAGGTCCTCGACCTTGAAGTATTCGGTCATGCTGTCCGGATCGTCCGGCGTGGTCGGCAGGCCGCTGGAGCGGTCGATCAGGGCGGTGGCGATGCCCGGCGGCATCGGCAGCGAATCTTCCGGCTGGCCTTTCAGCGTGGTGCCCATGTAGTCCATCCAGATCGGCAGGGCCGCCGTGGCACCGAACTCGTCGTGGCCCAGCGAGCCGTAGTTGTCGAAGCCCACCCACACCGCGGTGGAAGCGTCGCCGTTGAAACCCATGAACCACGCGTCACGGAAGTCGTTGCTGGTGCCGGTCTTGCCGGCGAGGTCGCTGCGATTCAGCGACTTGGCCGCGATGCCGGTGCCGTGCAGGATCACGTCCTTCATCAGGGAGGTGATCAGGAAGTCGGTGCGAGGACCGAGCACATGTGGGGCCAGCACGGGCGCGTGCGCGCCGCCGCCATGGGCGTCGGCGGGCAGGGTGCCTACGCCGGAGTCGTCCGTGCTGGCGGCGCTGGCGGGTGCCGTCGAGCTGGCATTCGTGGCGAGCTGGTTCGCCGGGTGCTTGCTCATGTCCGCCGGTGGCGGGCCGGCAGGCGTGTTTTCCAGCAGGCGCTCCTGGCATTCGCGGCAGGCCCGCGCCGGGTTGGCGATGTAGACCGGCTTGCCGTCGCGGTCATCGATCTCGCTGATGAAATAGGGCGTGACCAAGTAGCCGCCGTTGGCGAACACCGCGTAGCCCCGCGCCATGCTGATCGGCGAGGTCGAGGCGGTACCCAGCGCCATCGAAAGATTGTCGGGCAAGGCGTCGAGCGGAAAGCCGAAGCGCGTGATGAAGTCGCGCGCGTAGCGTATGCCGATTGCGTCGAGCAGCCGGATCGAGACCAGGTTCTTGGACTGTACCAGCGCCTCGCGCAGGCGCATCGGGCCGGCGAACTTGTCGTCGTCGTTGCTCGGCGTCCACAGGCCGCCCGGGCGCGAGGGGTCAGGCAGCGCCAGCGGCGCGTCGTTGAGGATGGAGGCCGGCGTGAAGCCATGGTCGAACGCCGCCGAGTACAGGTAGGGCTTGAAGCTGGAGCCGGGCTGGCGCGCCGCCATCACAGCCCGGTTGAACTTGCTGCGGGTAAAGCTGAAGCCGCCCACCAGGGCTTCGATGGCGCCGTCGTCGGGCCGCAGCGAGACCAGTGCGCCCTGCACGGCGGGGATCTGCGCGAGTTGCCAGGTGCCCTTGTCGTCCTGCGACACGCGCACGATGTCGCCGCGCTTGAGTACCGCGTCGACCTGTTTCGGCGCCGGACCGCGGCGGCTGTCGTTGATATAGGGGCGCGCCCACGACACCGCGGCAAGGTCGAGGTCCACGTTCTGGCCCGAGGCCAGGTAGACCGTGGCCGCGCTGGGCGAACTGGCGATGACCAGGCCGGGCTTGAGGCCCGACACGTCGCTGTAACCGGCCAGTGCATGCGCGTAGTCCTGCGTGGTGGCGTCGGCGGCGAGGTCTTGGTGCGCTTCGGGACCCCGCCAGCCGTGGCGACGGTCATAGTCGATCAGGCCTTGGCGTACGGCTTCCGTCGCCACCTGCTGCTTTGCGCTCTGGATCGTGGTCTTCACCACGTAGCCCTCGGTAAGCGCGTCGTTGCCGAGGCGATCGAGCACCTGCCGCCGCACCATTTCGGCCAGGTAGGGCGCGTTCACCTGGATCGGTGCATCGTGCGGCGCGGCATCGTTTGGTTCGGCGATCGCAGCGTCATATTGCGCGCGGGTGATATAGCCGTGCCGCAGCATCTCGCTTAGCACCCAATTACGCCGCGCCAGCAAGCGTGGCTGGTTGTTCAGCGGATTAACCAGCGAAGGCAACTGGAACGTGGAGGCGATCGCGGCGCACTGCGCGATGCTGAGCTGGTCCAGCGTCTTGCCGTAATAGTATTCGGCCGCTGCGGCCACGCCGTAGGAGCGATGGCCGAGGAACATCTTGTTCAGGTACAGCTCCAGGATCTGGTCCTTGCTCAGTTCGTGCTCCATGCGCAGCGCAGTGAAAATCTCAATCAGCTTGCGCGAGTAGAGCTTCTGGGGACTTAGGAAGAAGTTGCGTGCCACCTGCTGGGTGATGGTGGAGCCGCCTTGTACCTTGTCGCCACCCGCCAGGATCACATGCCAGGCGGCGCGCACGATTCCGCGCCAATCGACGCCCGGGTGGTGGTAGAAGTCCGCGTCCTCGGCCGACAGCACGGCATGCTTGAGGTTGTCCGGCACGTTCGCGATGGCGACGGGGATGCGCCGGGTCTCGCCGAACGTGGCGATCAGCTTGCCGTCGGCGCTCTCCACGCGCAGCGGGACCTGCATGTGGTAGTCCTTCAGCACCGATACCGAAGGCAGCCGCGGCGCCACCAGCCAATACGCCACGCCGACCGCGAGAACCGCCAGCAGAAACCCCGAGAACGCCAGGATCAGAGCCCAGCGCAGCAGACGCTTGAAAATGTGCATGTGTTGCGGATCGCCCAAGTCGAAACCCGGCAGAGTATAGGGGTTGTGTCGCCGGGCGCTCCGAATCGGCACATTTTCGGATGGAGGCTTTCCATTTCCGCAAAATGCTGCGCCGATGGCGAAACGTGGCCCCCATCACGCCCCGGAAAAGCGTCCACCTAAATGTGGGCGCCATCACGGGAAATACATGAAAAAAACTCTCCAGGCCATTGCAGGAACGTAAATTTTTCGATTTAATGCGGGCGCGCATCGGTCGAAAATCCGGCCTTGCCGCCCAGGGGCAAAGGGGGAACACCGTGGGGCTCTTCACACCCAAGAAGCCGGCACTGATCGGCGTCGACATCAGCTCGACCGCAGTCAAGTTGCTGGAGCTCAGCCAGTCGGGAGGGCGTTACCGC
>DAIDKO010000136.1 GCA_027450005.1 Rhodanobacter sp.
TAGCAGTGCAGCGAACAGTGCCTTCTTCATGCGGGCATTCCTTTGGGTTGCGTTGAAGTCGAACCAGTTTGCGTGACGTGTGTGACAGGTTGGCCGCACCGTCCGTCCCGTGCCATCGGCGGCACCGTGTCGGGCAGCGCGGCCATCGCAGTCCTGTGGTGATTTGTCCCCTGGCAGGCCGCTCTGGCGCCACACGGTTGCCGCCGAGTATGCAGCCGGACCCTGCGCTGCACGAACCGGCGCTCCATACGCCCCGGTACACGCGCTGCAGCAAGCCCTTCACGGCGACCCCCGCTAGAATTGTGCGGTTCAAGCACACGAAGTCGGAGTCGCCATGAGTTCCCCCGCCAAGCACGTCCCTGCCGGCGCCCCCCAGGCCGAAGTCACCCCGCTGCGGTTCGTCACCGCGGCCAGCCTGTTCGACGGCCACGACGCGGCGATCAACATCATGCGCCGCATCATCCAGAGCCAGGGCGCCGAGGTAATCCACCTGGGTCACAATCGCTCGGTGGAGGACGTGGTGCGCGCGGCCCTGCAGGAGGACGCCGACGCCATAGCGCTGTCGTCCTACCAGGGCGGCCACGTCGAGTACTTCAAGTACATGGTGGACATGCTCAAGGAGAAGGGCGCCGCGCACATCCGCGTGTTCGGCGGCGGCGGCGGCACCATCACGCCGGAGGAGATCAAGGAGCTGCAGGCCTACGGCGTAGAGCGCATCTACCACCCCAACGACGGCATGAAGCTCGGTCTCACCGAGATGATCGAGGAC
Source organism: Rhodanobacter sp. (assembly GCA_027450005.1). Classification (GTDB taxonomy): domain Bacteria; phylum Pseudomonadota; class Gammaproteobacteria; order Xanthomonadales; family Rhodanobacteraceae; genus Rhodanobacter_A. Next base: position 770 of record DAIDKO010000136.1, read on the forward strand.
GTGATGCAGCGAGCCCGCCGCGCCGCCGCGCAGCGCGCGCCCGACACCGCCGCCTCCAAGGTGAGCGTGGACGACGAGATCTCCATCGGCCACATGCTCAGCGCCATCGAGGAGGGCAAGCTCACCGCCACCGACCTCGACCACCTGCGTAAGCAGTGGAAGCTGGCCGGCAAGGCCACGCCCGTGCTCGGCCTCACCGGCACCGGCGGCGCGGGCAAGTCGTCGGTGGTGGACGAGCTGCTGCTGCGCTTCCTGCACGCCTTCCCGCAGATGCGCATCGCGGTGCTCGCCATCGACCCCACCCGCCGCCGCTCCGGCGGCGCGCTGCTGGGCGACCGCATTCGCATGAACGCGCTGCGCAGCCACCGCGTCTACATGCGCTCGATGGCCACCCGCCGCCAGCACGCCGCCACCAACGAAGTGCTGCACGACTGCATCGACTTCCTCAAGGCGCAGCCCTACGACCTGGTGATCGTGGAAACCGCGGGCATCGGCCAGAGCGATTCCGAGATCGTCGACCTGGTCGATTTCCCGGTCTACGTGATGACCAGCGACTACGGCGCGGCCAGCCAGCTGGAGAAGATCGACATGATCGACTTCGCCGAACTGGTCGTGCTCAACAAGTTCGACAAGCGCGGCGCGGAAGACGCCCTGCGCGACGTGCGCAAGCAGTGGAAGCGCAACCGCACCGCCTTCGCCGTCAAGGACGAGGACGTGCCGGTATACCCCACCATCGCCAGCCAGTTCAACGACCCCGGCGTCACCTGGATGTTCGCCAGCCTGTGCCGGCTGCTGCGCGACAGGCTGCACCTGCCCGCGGAGAAGTGGACGCCGCAGATCGACACCACGCTGAAGGAGCCGCGCGCCACCGTGCTGATCCCCGGCAGCCGCGTGCGCTACCTGGCCGAGATCGCCGAGCTGGGCAGGGCCATCAATGCCTCCGTCGCCCACCAGGCCGAGGCCGCCAGCAAGGCGCAGCACTACTACGAGTCGCTGAAGGAGCTGGCCGACGACAAGCTGCCCAAGCCGCTGGAGCTGTACCACAGCGACGATTTGCACGACGCAAAAGCACTGGATGCCGGCCTGCGCCGGCATGACGAGCCTGTGGCGGACCGCACCCTGCTGCTGCTCCGCCAGCGCTACAACGCCGCGCTGAAGGAGCTCAGCCACGAGTCCATCCACCTGCTGCGCGACTGGCCGGCGCTGCGCGAGTCGGTGACCAAGGACGTGAACGAATACAAGGTGCGCGACAAGGTGATCCGCGTGGAGAACTACCGCGAATCGCTGAGTCACCAGAAGATCCCCAAGGTGGCGCCGCCCAAGACCGAAAGCTGGGGCGACCAGCTGCTGTTCCTCGGCAAGGAAAACCTGCCCGGCCACTACCCCTACACCGGCGGCGTGTATCCGTACCGCCGCAGCGGCGAAGATCCCACCCGCATGTTCGCGGGCGAGGGCACGCCCGAGCGCACCAACCGCCGCTTCCACTACTTGAGCCAGGGCGGTGCGGCCACGCGCCTCTCCACCGCGTTCGACTCCGTCACCTTGTACGGCGAGGACCCGGCACCGCGCCCCGACATCTACGGCAAGATCGGCAACTCCGGCGTCAACATCGCCACGCTGGACGACATGAAGAAGCTGTACTCCGGCTTCGACCTCAGCGCGCCTACCAGCTCGGTGTCGATGACCATCAACGGCCCCGCGCCCATCATCCTCGCGATGTTCATGAATACCGCGATCGACCAGAACGTGGAGAAGTACCTCAAGGCCGACCCCGTGCGCTGGGCCGAGGCGGAAAAGAAGATCGCCGCGATGTACCCGCACGGCCGCCCGCAGTATTCCGGCGAGCTGCCCAAGGGCAACGACGGCCTTGGCCTGGGCCTGCTCGGCGTCACCGGCGACCAGGTGGTGGACGCGGAGACCTACGCCAAGATCAAGGCCGAAACGCTGAGCAGCGTGCGCGGCACCGTGCAGGCCGACATCCTCAAGGAGGACCAGGCGCAGAACACCTGCATCTTCTCCACCGAGTTCGCCCTGCGCATGATGGGCGACATCCAGCAGTACTTCGTGGAGCACAAGGTCCGCAACTTCTACTCGGTGTCCATCTCCGGCTACCACATCGCCGAGGCCGGCGCGAACCCGATCAGCCAGCTCGCCTTCACCCTGAGCAACGGCTTCACCATCGTGGAGTACTACCTCGCACGCGGCATGAAGATCGACGACTTCGCGCCCAACCTGTCGTTCTTCTTCTCCAACGGCATGGACCCGGAGTACACCGTCATCGGCCGCGTCGCCCGCCGCATCTGGGCCCGCGCCATGCGCGAGCGCTACGGCGCCAGCGCCCGCAGCCAGATGATGAAGTACCACATCCAGACCTCAGGCCGCTCCCTGCACGCGCAGGAGATCCAGTTCAACGACATCCGCACCACGCTGCAGGCGCTGTACGCGCTGTTCGACAACTGCAACAGCCTGCACACCAACGCCTACGACGAAGCCATCACCACGCCCACCGAAGAAAGCGTGCGCCGCGCCGTGGCCATCCAGATGATCATCAACAAGGAACTGGGCCTCAACTTCAACGAGAACCCCTGGCAGGGCAGCTACGTAGTCGAGGAACTCACCGACCTGGTGGAAGAGGCTGTGTACAAGGAGTTCGAGGCGATCAGCGAGCGCGGTGGCGTGCTCGGCGCCATGGACACCATGTACCAGCGCGGCAAGATCCAGGAAGAGAGCCTGTACTACGAGCACAAGAAGCACGACGGCAGCCTGCCGCTGATCGGCGTCAACACCTTCCTGCCCAAGGACCACGGCGGTGAGATCGCCACCGAGATCGAGCTGATCCGCTCGACGGAGGAGGAGAAGGGGCAGCAGATCGCCAACGTGCAGGCGTTCCAGAAGGCGCGGAATGGGTTGGCGCCGGCGGGTGAGACCTCACACGCGCACGCCAGCGATTCCACCGACGAGCCGTCATCCGTTCACCCTGAGCGTAGCTCGCATGGCGCAGTCGAAGGGCACGGCCTGGCCTATCTGCAGAACACCGCGCGCGACCGCAAGAACGTGTTCAACGCGCTGATGGAGGCGGTGAAGACGCATTCATTGGGGCAGATCAGCCATGCGCTGTACGACGTGGGTGGGGAGTACCGGCGGAATATGTGACGTTGGCAATTTAATCCGCCATCAAGGGTCTGCCATCGGCGGGCCCTTGTCATTTTGGCAGTAGCAAAACTGGCCAGCATTTGCGCGCAACGCTGTGCATGAACTAGCGTTGCGCCTGATTGACAGGATTGCAGGGGATCAGAATGAAGGTTGTCCCACTCGCGGAGTGTCGCCAGCCTGGAGATGTTGCCGAGTAGGGGCGTGCCTGGCAAGAACTAATAAAACAACAAAGGGGACGTGGCCAATTAAGCCTCGTCCTGCCAAAAGCCGGTCTGAGTGCACTATCTGATGGCGTGTGGTTGGCCTAACGGGCAGCAGGGTGCGAAGGGATTACCCAGCCTTGGTGCCGTGTGACCCAGCAGGGCGTTGGCATGGGCGTTACTCGCCTAGGCGAGCCAGGTAAGTCGTGGGTTCGAGCGTGCAGGACGCCGTGATGGCACCGTGCAACTGAAACAGTCGCGCACGCTGTCGGAAGTCGAAAACGCGGTAAAGATGGTAAAGCTCGGCGTCCGCCTCGGAGCGTGCGAGTTCGTTGCGGCTTACAAAAACGGTGTCAATTCGCCGAAGGCGGTGGTCTTGACCTCGATCAGCCGCTCACGACCATCCTCTTCGAACGACAGCACGTCGTAGCCCAGACCGTCGCCACGGCTAGCGGCAACGTGTTCGATGCGTTCGCTCAGCGCCTTCTTGCCCGCGCTGTGCAGGCGGCGTGCTTCCAGCTCCACCACGAACACTTCACCTGCGCGACCGAGCGAGCGGTTGCGGGTCTCTTGGGCGAGGTAATCCCGTTTGGCGGGCGAGAAGCGCGGCATGTAGCTGGCTGGCATCTCGCGAATGCGGGATGGCTTGGGGGCAGGAACCCAGATCGCCTCACTCGCGCCCAGTGCGGCCGCAGTCGCCGGCCGCAGCACCGCTGCTTGCGCGGCGTCTTGAAGTTCGCCGTTGGTCTGCACCTGCGCTTCGACTACGTCAAGCAATATGCTCTGATAGTTGCCGCGCGGTTTGCAGCCGTCGATGTAGGGGAAGCCCAGCGCCAGCATGACGGCGCTGATGTTGCAGTGTTTGAACTCGATCGATTGCCGACTGCGGCCATCCAGTCTCAGCATCAGGGCCTTGGCGTGTTCTGTCTTGCTGTAGCGCTGGCCGTTGAGTTCCAGCGTCAGCATCGTCAGGTACTCGGCCACGCAGGCCTCGACCTCCAGACGCGACCAATTTTCGCCCTGCGCCATGCGCTTCCCCCGCGTTAATCGAAGCCAAGCGTAGCGAACTCTGGTTTGCCCCAACACCCGCGTCGGAGGGTGCTCTCCAGGCAGCTCACGCTTGGCCCGGCAGACAGCATGGCGTGATCAAGACCCAGGTGCAGAGTGCACCATCTGACGGCTTGCGATTGGTCTGGAGGGCCGCAGGGGGCGAAGGGGGTACACAGCCTTGGTACCTTGGCCCCAAGTGAGGGGGCAGGTTCATTTCCCTCGGCCTCGGGCTTTTCCGCGCCGACGAACACCTGCCGGGGAAAGGGCACGGCACCCCACCTTCGCTTGCCTGACGGTGCACAGGGACGCCGCCGGTTGCCGGCTAGCGTGAAGGCGGCGGGTGCGCGTCGCCGTTCAGTTGCATCGCGAAGCGGTCGAGTGCGTCCAGATAACTGCCAGTCCCCAGTGCCCTGGCGTCGAACGAACAGCTCGCGCGCGGCGGCTTACCCAGCCGCGCCTGCATGTCTTCGAAGGTGCTTGCGGCACCGCTGCCGCCCATCGTGCAGAAGAACGCCACCGCGGGCAGGCGCGCCCCGTAGTCCTTGAGAAACCGGCGCATCGGTGCCGCGGCGCGTCCGCCCCAGACCGGTGTCCCGAGCACGATCAGATCGTAGTTCTCCAGCGGCGCCGTGATCGGGGCGATGGGTGGCGAGGTGTTGAGCAGTCGATCAAGCGCTGCCCGCCAGACAGATACCCGGCCTTGCGCCCGCTGGTCCTGGATCGTCACCTCGTCCGCGCCCAGGCGCTGGGCCAGGGCATGGCCTATGCGCGCGGTGGTGCCGCTGCGGCTGTAGTAGACGATGAGCGTGCGATTGGCGGGTGTCATGGCTTGTCCTCTCCGCCCGGCGAGATGGTGGCGGACTCCATGGTGGGATCGCGACGGGCGGTGGTGTTGATGCAGGTCAAGAGGGAAGGCCAGGTGTCTCGGCGATGACGTGCACAGACCTCATGCATGCGCCTTTCCTCATCGCTGCGCCTGTGCCGCCTGATCGATCAGGGTTTTGCCGCGGCGAAGATGCCGTGACCGGGCCGCGACGACAGCCGGACGCTTCGCGGCGGCCCGGTCACCCGGCCGGCCGCCGCGGCGTTCGAATCGTGCCCGGTATCTTTTGCCTGTTGCCTCGGGCTAGGGGTGTCCGCCGTTGTCCTGGTCGTTGCCTCGCTGTTTCTTGCCCTTGTCAGCCGGGCTTTGCTCGCCCTTCCTATCGGCGCCGCGGGCTCGCTGTGCCGGCTGTGCATGTTGCTGCTGGGTGCGCTGCTGTTGCTGCGGGACGTTCTGACGCGGCCAGGCCTGTGGCTGCGGTTGCCGCTGGACGTTCTGCGGCGGCGGGGTATTCCGCGGCTGCTGCTGGATGGTCTGCTGCGACCGGACCGTTCGCTGCTGTTGCAGCGGGAGGTTCGGCGGCGGCTGGGTGCTCCGCCGTTGTTGCTGCTGCAGGTTCTGCTGCTGTTGCTCCCGTTCACGTGCCGGCACGCCCTGGCGACGCTTTTCGAGTATCTGCCGGCTCACTGCCTCGCGCGGCTGGTAGCGATAGCTGCGCGACTCGATCATGCGTTGCTGCTCCCGTTGGCGGGGATAACGGTTGCCGATGTAGTTGCTTTGGTAGCTCGGCAGCGGCGCTGCCACGGGTACGGAGCGACGGTCCCAGCGATCCCACCCGCTGTGCTGGCGCTCCCAGTCACGGCCCCAGCGTTCGCCCCAGCGCGGCGCGTCACCGGCACGCCAGTAGCGGAAATAGGCGGGCGGGCGGCGGTAATAGCGCACCGGAATGCGCAGGATGAAGAAGGGTACGTAGGCCGGTGGGATCAAGTCCCACGGACCGTTGTACCAGCCGCTGGAATACCAGTTGTCGTCCTCGTACACCCAGTACAGGCCGTCGTAGAAGAAGTAGTTCGCGTCCACGCGCGGGTCGTAATAGACCGGGTAGCCTGGGATGCGCACCAGCGTCGGATACGTCGACATCATGAAACCGAGGGTGAAACCGCGATCCGAGATGCCGATGCTCAGCTGGGTCTGTGCCTGGGCCGGGGGCGGGATGGCCGGAGCGAGCAGTATCGCCATGGCAAGCAGTACGTAGCGCATCGTCGTGACTCCTAGGGGGTGGATCGTTATCGTCGTCGCCTCATGGCCGTCGCCATCGGCTTGCTCCTGCGTTTTGATGGCAATGGCATGCGACCAACCTAGTCCGTCGCTGGAGCGGCCGAGTTGCGCACGATCAATGGATCGCAAGATGGCTGCGCTAGCCTGGGGCGCAGCGAACAACGGATTTCCGGCCGCGATGGGTCCTGCGTTCACGCGGCAACGCGGTGCCTTTCGCGGCGACGTTGCGACGCCGGCGCGAGACCGTTCGATGGATCAGGGGGTGGGGAATATCGCGGCGGTGCCGGGTTCACTGGGCGGAACGTCGCTTCGCCGCTCCGCAGGCGGGTTTTGCCGGCCGCGGCTCCTTGCTCGAACGCCGCGACGCACACGGTCGGCGCCTGGTCTCTGCCAAATTGTTCACGCATTGGGCCGGCGGGTAGGCTGGTCGACATGCTGCGCGGTGAGATAGCGCAGTGGTTGCTTCCGACTCGATGCCCACATCATCCACATTGCGGGCCGACGTTACAGAAGGAGAGGGATCTTGTTTCCACTGCAATCCAAAAGCCTGCGCAGGCTTGCCCGGATTCGTTCGATTCTCTACATCGTGATGCTGGTCGTGGTCTTCGTGTTGCTGGGCATCAGCATGCTCAAGAAGCACTGAGAGGTAGCGCGAAAAAAAGGGCGTGGCTGTCGGCCATGCCCTTTTTGACGAAGCTGCCTCTGGGTGGATTCGGGTGGATGCGCGTCAGGCCATCAAGGACGGCGGCATGGCTGTCGCCGTATCGTCACCGCACACGTCGTGCCACAGGTGATACATCACCCAGAACATCACGGTGAACATCCACAGGAGCAGTGCGAAATAGAGCACGATGAACACCGGGAGCATCAGCGCGGTGCTTATGAGTTTGGCGATCAGGGCCAACAGCGCACCGACGATGATCAGGGCGATTAGCACGACTACCCAGAGCATGAGGGAGCTCAGGGCAAACACCAGCAGCGGCAGCGCGTTCTTGAATGCACCACTCATGCCATCGCCGATGGCGCCGAACACGCCGCGCCGATTCAGGGCCACTTGGCCAAAGCTAATGGCGTAGTAACCCATCATCCAGAGGCCGAAAACCATCAGCAGCACCAGGTTGGTCCAGAAGCCGCCGGCCAGGCCAGGGGGCAACTGGTGGGTTGCCTGGGCCGCCACTGCCTGCTTGTACCAGCCGATCATGCCCCAGCCGGTGGCCAGCACGATGATGGCGATCCCGCCGACGTAGAGCACGAAGTTCGCCAGTCCGAATTCCATCAGGCGCCATGCCTCGCCTTGTCGATAAGGCTTGAAGATGTCGGACAGGCGAGCCGCCTGTTGTTTCTGGACTGCATTGATCAGCTGCAGATAGCCCGCTTAGAGCGGAACGATCAGAAACCCGTACAGCACGGAGATCGCCATGGCCACGATCGTTGTGGCCGTGCTATGGAGCGTGCCCGCCTTCACGGCAAAGTATTGCATCGGCGTGGTGACCAACGACGGCAGGAAGTACGCCACCGCCAGCAAGGCGGCTCCGCCGAACATTAGTTTCGGGTGGTCGAAGCCCCCGCGGATGCCGTTCGTCAACCAGCCGAAACCGGCGTCCGCGCCCCTCGATCGTGTTGCCATGCCGTCGCTTCCCTGTTGATCGGCGTCCCCACGCCGTGTCGGCCGAGCATAGCGGTTTCGGCGCAGTAGCGTGCCTTCAGGCATGCCGTACGAGTCGGGCAGTGTTGCTGCCGCGTGACTCGGCTTGCCGATGGGGAATCTCGCGGTCGACGAAGCACCCGCACGGCCGCGGAGCGTTGGATTAGACTCGGCTATCCGCATCGGCCGGGCACCGGGTCCGGCGACGTCATGACCAAGAGGGTTTCGCATGAACAAGCGTCTGCTAACCACGATGATGACCGGGGCGCTCGCCCTGCTGGCGATGCCAGCCTGGGCTGCGTTGCAGCCGGGCGCGAAGGCGCCGGATTTCACCGCCACGGCGAGCCGAGCCGGCAAGGATTTCACCTTCTCGCTCAAGGCGGCGCTCGCCAAGGGGCCGGTAGTGGTCTATTTCTATCCCTCGGCCTTCACCCAAGGCTGCGACCTTGAAGCGCACACTTTCGCCACCGACAAGGCGAAGTTCGATGCCGCAGGCGCCACCATCATTGGTGTTTCGGCCGACAGCATCGAGCGGCTCAACGCGTTCTCGGCGGATCCGCATTACTGCGCGGGCAAGTTTCCGGTGGCCTCCGACGCCAGCGGCCACATCGCGGCTTCGTATGACCTGAAGCTGATCCCCGGCAGCGCCGGGCTGACCGACGTGCGCGGCAAGACGATCGGGCACGGCTTCATCCCGCGCACCACCTTCGTGATCGCGCCGGACGGCAAGATCGTGGCCACGCTGTCCTCTTCCGCCGACCACCTGACCCCCGACCAGCACGTGAAGAAGTCGCTGGCCATCGTGCAGCACATGCAGACCGGTAAGCATCACTGACGAAGCGGGCGCGGGCGTAACGCCTGGCCTTATCGAGGGCGTGCTGTTCACCGGAGACGAAAGCCGGCGCGCTGTGCGCCCTGCCTTCACCCGTCATGCCTGGGCTGGCCGCATCCTTCCGGCCCATGGCGCGAGGTGCGCGATGACGACATCCGCGATATCGACTTTCCGGCCCAAGATCGGTGGGTTGTATGCCTTGCTGCTGGCGGTTCCGCTGCTGGCGATGCTGGCTGCGTTGGGCTTGGGCGTGTATGCGAAGGGTGCCGGGGCCATGGTGATCGTGCCACCCGCCTTGGCAGTCGTGTTGGTCCTTGCATGGTTGGCGCTGTCGGGGCTGGTGCTGGGGACGCGATACCAGCTGCGTGCGGACGAGCTGCGGGTGCGCTTCGCGATCTTTTGGAACGTGGCGATTCCCTATGGCGCCATCATGCGCGTGGACATCGTGGACAGCGTGCAGGCGAGTGCGGCCTTGAGCCGGCGGCGGATCCGGATCGCGTGGTCGGATCCTTCGGTGCCGTGGGAACGCCGCTGCGAAGTTTCACCGCGTGACGAGCCGCGCTTCCTCGCGCTGCTGCAGCACCGGGTGCCGCCGCTGGCGTGGAAGCTGCCGACGGACGACGCCCCACGGTAGCACCTGCAGTCGCCATACCGCAAAAGCGGGGCGGGTTCACTATGGCGCGAGTGGGGTGATGCCGCGGCATGGGCGATGTCCAGGCGCCAGACCCCGGGGGAGGATGGCATGGCGCGGAACCCGACAACGCGTAGATCCCATGGAGTCCTGGCGATGCGAGGGGTGCTGTGGCTGGTGGCGATAGGCTGGCTGTCGGCGGCATCGGGAGGTTGCGCGATGGGCGCTCCGAAAAACTGGGTGTTGTTCTCCGAGGTGCGCGGCACCGTGCTGATGCACGGCAAACCGGTCGAGGGTGCGGAGGTGATCGAGACGGCGCGTGTCTCCGCGAATGATGCAAAGAACCGGGTGCATCGCGCAGTCACCGGTGCGGATGGGACGTTTCATTTCCCCGCCATCCTGAAACCGCTCGGCTGGTTGTGGCGGATGTTGCCGGGGCAGCCGGTCGCCAAACAGTCGATCGTGATCCGCTTCCAGGGCATCGATTACGAGGCCTGGAGGCACGGTAAGCTGACCTTCGAGGCGAACACCGAGCTCGATGGCCAGCCGCTCGACTTCGCCTGCGAGCTGACGGATAAGCCCAGCGTGGAGGGTACCCACGACGGCATTTGCAAGCCGGTGGGCAGTGGAGCCGGCAGCAAAGCTTGAGGGGTCAAGGGAACCCGGTTCGCTTGTCGGGCGTGTGCAAGTGAACCTGGTTCCGTTCGGCTCTTTACTTCGCCATCCCCGCCGGCGTGCCGTCGGACCAGGTGCCGACGGCGACCAGCAGCACCGACAGCGGAGGCAGGGCGGCGGCCTCGGCCTGGTGCTCGGGCGCGTAGTACCAGTAGTTGCCGCCGAAGACCGGGGAGCCGGGCAGGTTGGCGCCCCAGTCGGCACCGTCCTTGAAGGGCAGGTAGAACATGAGGTGTGCCATGTCGTGGCTGCCCTCATCCGTCAGGTAGGCGGATTTCGACATCATGTAGCACATGGTGCCCGGCGCCAGAGGTGGTATCTGCTGGCTGCGCAGGGCGGCCTGGATCCGTTCGGCGATCTCCGCGTCGGTGTGGCCGGTAAGGGTCAGCGCCGTGCGCAGTTCGGCAATGCGGGTAACGGTGCGCGCGGCCTGCGGGTTGTCTCAGCCGGGGCCGCGGATCTTCGGGTTCCACCGCTCGGGCCAGTCGGGGGCGCCGCTGAAGCCCCGCGCCACCCAGCACACGAAGCCGTTGCTGCCCCTGACGGCGGTTTCGTAGCCGGTGCGGGTGAGCACCAGCACGGTCGCCTTCTTGGCGATGGCAGCGGGCGCGGCGCTCCGGGCCAGGGCGATTTCCTGGGCGCGGCCCATGAAGTAGGCATCGACCGGGGCCATGCGGGCATAGGGTTGGGTGGTCGCCGCAGCCGCATCAGTGACGCCAAGCAAGGCGAGCGCGGCGCACCCCAGCAGCCTGGCGGCCAGCCGGCCCGCCAACGTCACCCTGCGGGTTGCGCCCACGGCGTGGTGCGGGCCTACGTGGTCGAACGAAACGGATAGGTTCAGCGCTGGCTTGCTCATGGCGATCTCTCCTGTCGAAGGCGGCCCCGGCGGCCACACAGGGACGACGTTGCAGACCTTCGTAGATCGACACTGGCCTGAAGCTTTCCCGCAGCCCTGTCTCAGTCGCCGATGCGTCGCACCACCGATGTAAGCGCGGAATCTTGGTCTGTGAAAAAGCGCGCCGGGTCGCCCCGGCACGCTCTCGGTCCGGCCGATCGGATCAGCCCACGCCGATCAGAATCCCGGCGGCCGCTCTCCGGCGACCGCCACCTTCGTCTCCAGCGCGCGGCCGACGCTGCCCAGCGTGCCTTCCTCGAATAGGCGGCCGATCAGGGTGACGCCGTAGGGCACGCGGTGCGGTTTGCTCAGCTTCGGCAGCGGGTGCTGCGGGTCGGGCGCCCAGTCGCTGCGCACCTGGCTTACTTCGACGAAGCCGGTGCGCAGGGTCAGCGAAGGCTGGCCGGTCATGTTGGAGATCACCATCATCTCGTCGCGCAGCGAGGGCACCAGCAGCAGGTCCACCTCGCCCATCACGCGCTCCATCTCCATCGCCACGCGGCGGCGCATGCGGTCGGCCTGCACGAAGTCCACGGCGGAAAGGAAGCGCGACTCCCGGAACAGGTTGGGCCAGCCGTCCGGGGTCTGCACGCGCATCTGGTCGGCGGCGCCGGAGAGGGTGAGCTCCTCGAAGGCAGCGGCGGATTCGGCGAACAGCAACAGGTTGAGGTCGTCGTACGGCCAGTCGGGCAGCGACACCTCGGTCGGCACCAGGCCGAGCGCGCGCAGCTGGTCGAGCGCGGCGCGATCCAGGTCGGTGGCCGGCGCCTCCTTCATCCAGCCGGGGAAGTAGCCGACCTTGAGACCCTTGATCGAAGCGCCCGCGTCGTAGTCGAAGTGCGCTGCCACGCTGGCGGTGTCGCCCGGATCGGTGCCCCGGATAGTGTCGAGCACCAGCATGGTGTCCTCCACCGTGCGGGTGATCGCCCCGAGCTTGTCCATGGTCCAGCACAGCGTCATCGCGCCGGTGCGCGGCACGCGGCCGTAGGTGGGGCGCAGGCCGGTGGTGCCGCAGCGCATGCACGGGCTGATGATGCTGCCCTGGGTCTCGCTGCCGATGGCGAACGCCACCAGGCCGGCGGCGGTGGCCGAGGCCGGGCCGGCGCTGGAGCCGGAGGCGCCTTCCTTGAGCAGCCACGGGTTCATGGTCTGGCCGCCGAACCAGATGTCGTTGAGCGCCAGCGCACCCAGGCTGAGCTTGGCCACCAGCACCGCGCCCGCCTCGTTGAGCTTGCGGGTGACCGCACCGTCGTCCTTCGGCACGCGGTGCCTGAACGGCTCGGCGCCATAGGTGGTGGGGATGCCGGCGGTATCGAGCAGATCCTTGGCGCCCCACGGGATGCCGTGCAGCGGGCCGCGGTAGTGGCCGGCGGCGATTTCCTTGTCGGCCTGCGCGGCCTGCTTCAATGCGTGTTCCTCGCACAGCGTGATGACGCAGCGCAGCTCGGGGTCGTAGCGCTTCAGGCGTTCGATGTAGATCTTCGTCAGCCGGGTGGAGCTGAGCTTGCGCGCATGGATCCACGAGCCGAGCTGGGCGACCGAGGCGAAGGCGATGTCCTCGTCCTTCGCAGGCAGCGGCGCAGCCGTTACCTTCGACGGCCGGAAGCGGTCGTGCGCGGGCCCGACATGCGCGCGGCCCATCGCCGGGAACCAAGTGGTGGCGGGCGCCAAGCCCTCTTTCAGCGCAACCTTGCGCGGGCCGATGCGGCGCTCCAGCAGCGCGGCCATCGAGGTCGGCCAGTTGGCCACCGCCATGGCGCGCTGCGCCTCGGTCATGCTGACCTGTGCCAGCTTCTCCGCCTCCACGAAGGTGGTCGTGCTCAGCTTCGGCCCGACCGGCGGCGCGGTGTCGAACGCGCCGGGTGAGCCGGGCGGCGGCGTCTTCGGGGCGGCCGGGGTTGGGTTCTGGCCGGTTTGCGCCAGCGCGCTGCCGGCCACCACGGCACCCAGCAGGCCGAGCGGTGCCTGGGTGAGGAAATCGCGACGAGTCTTCATGGTTCTCCCCGATGCGCCCCGCAGCCGGAGCGCGTTGCTGTTGAATCCGGCGTGCCGAAGGTGTCGGTCCAGCCGTCCGCCAAAACAGAGGCAAGCGTAGCCGTTTCGGCGACGGTAGGCAGCGGTGGTCGATGTCGCTCCAGTGGGAGACCGTCTGCCACGCGGTTCCCATCGGCCGTCGCGGCATGCGCGCACCGGGTCACGCGCGGGTAGCCCGGGCGCAAACGCTTTACAAGCTTGCTTTGCGATAAGGGGCGTATGTCGGCGCGAGGCTTTGGATTCGCCCGCTTTCAGTCGACGAACGGTCGCAGCCTGGATGGTTTGCTCCACCGGATCGGTGCCACGGCGCCCCCGCACCGATCCCAGAAGTGCAGGTTGAATCGGTCATCTTCGGTCGCCACGAGCATGGATGCCGTGTCGATCGAGTCGTTCGTGATTTTCCAGAGGGTCATGGCAGGATCCCGCGCTGAGGGAAAACGCGATCGACCGCCGAAAGGCATGCGACGCATGACGGCCACGGCAGCCACCAGGCGATGCGATGCTCAACCCAGGCTGGTGATCTGGTAGCCCACGTACAGCATCAGGAACAGCGCCAGCCCCACCAGCAATGTCGTCAGCACGCGTTCGACCAGGGTGCCGTGGTAGGCCGCTTTGGTCTCGGCGCGGATCAGCCGGCCGTTGCGGTAGTAGCGGCGAGTGGCGAACAGGATCAGCATGCCGCCGAGCAGGATCATGCCCAGGCCCAGCCACTCGGATGCGCGCAGGTGCAGGCCGTTGTTCAGCACGGCGCCGCGCGAGGTGTAGATCAGGAATACGTCGAAGCGCTCGATCAGGAAGCCGAAGCCCATCAACGATATCGCGGTGCGGACCTAGGCGAGGTAGGTGCGTTCGTTGGCGGAGAGGTCGCTGAAGTGGGAGATCATGGGGCGGCCCGCGTGGTGTGTCGGTCCAGTCTAGCCCGCGATGGCGGATGCATCAGGTGGCGGCGTGCGTGGGTCCGTTGCGCGGCACGCTTGGCAGTGGGCGACGCGGACAGCAGGATAGTGGCTTGCCCGCATCGTCGTGATCGGCCGGCCGGAGCCGCGTTTCGGTGATCGATCCTCGCTATGCGCCACGCACCAGCCTTGAACGAGAGCAGCGACGGTCGTGACTGAGAAAACGGTAAGGGTGCGGCATGGGCTGCCCGGCGTGCTCGCCTTGCTGGCGCTGGCGCTGGCGGTGGTTCCGGCGACGGGGCTCAAGGCCGCCACTGCGGCGCAGTTCCGGATCGGTTCGCGCGTGGTGGCCACCGCCGAGCCGCCGGTGTCGCGGCCATCGGGCAAGCCCTGCGTGGTTACCGTGTTCGAGCACGAGGCGTTCGACGACCGGGGCGACGGCTCGTCGATGGCGGCGCGTCCGCACCGTTTCGCCTTTGCGTCGCCCAGGGGCTGCACGGGCGGCTGGAGCAAGGTGGTGCTGGAGGCAGATTTCTCGGTGCCGGCCGGGCGCCAGTTCGACCGCACCGTGGCGCTGTGGCTGGGCGGCGTGAACCTCTATTTCGGCACCACCATCGAACCCAAGCCGGGGGTGGCGCAGCACTGGCACGTGGAGCGCGACCTGACCGACTACGCCGCGCTGTTCAAGCAGGCGCAGGCGGGGCAGATGATCCTCAACAACTGGGTCAGCCCCAGCACCAACCAGCCGATCTACGTGGACGTGCGGCTGGTGTTCTATCCGGCCAACAAGGGACAACCGGCCGCGCTCGCCGCCGACCGCCTGTATCCGCTGAGCAGCGACCCGCGCGGCGAGCAGACCGCGCTGCAGCAGGCGGGCGACGGCCTGTCGCGCGAGATCGCCTTCCCGCGCAACGTCGAGCGCGCCTACCTGGACGTGATCGCGCAGAGCCAGGCGCACGACGAGCGCTGGTACACCTGCGTCGACAAGGCCTACCTGGCGAAGACGCGCGACTACTCGCTGGAGTCGTTCGAGGCCTGCGACGGCGGCAGCTTCCGCGGCGTGGAGGTGCTGGTGGACGGCAAGCCGGCCGGGCTGGCGCCGGTGTATCCGTGGATCTTCACCGGCGGCGTGGCGCCGCACCTGTGGCTGCCGACGCCAGCGATCCAGACCACCAACTTCATTCCAGCGAGGGTGGACCTGACGCCGTTCGCCGGCCTGTTCGACGACGGCAAGCCGCACACCGTCGCCGTGCGCGTGCCGGGCACCGACCACTTCTTCAACGTGGCGGCGAACCTGCTGGTCTACCAGGACCCGCACGCCAGCCAGCTGAGCGGCGGGCTCACCCGGGACACGCTGGCCGCGCAGCAGCCGGCAGGACCCGTGGTGCGCGACACGCTGCACGCCGACGGCGCCGGCCGCATCGTGGGCACGATCGACACCGACCTGGCGCAGAGCTACACGATCGCCGGCCGCCTGCACACGCCGCGTGGGGACATCGACACCACCGTGCGCTATACCGGCGGCTTCCACAACCACCAGACGTTCGCGCGGCCGGGTGCGAAGCGCTACGACGAGACCATCGACCAACTGGGCACGATGTCGCTGGCGGTGGAGCGCAGGCTCGATGGCAAGCGCCTGGACGGCTATACGGTGGAGCAGCGGGATCCGCTGTTCCTCGCCTCGCGCAAGACCATGCGGACCACCGGGCAGGATTTCACCGCGCAGGTGGCGATGAAGCAGGGCCACCATCTCGAGACCACGCGCACGGAGGCGGGGGGCGCGGCCTACCACGCGTTGCTGGACGAGCGCCTAGCCACCCGCGATCACGCCGACGGCAAGACCATCCCCGATCCGCTCGACCGCACGCGCTTCCAGCACGACGAGGCCGGCAGCGAACGGGTGAGCTTCCGCGATTCGCTGGGCAGCTGCTATCGCAGCAGCATCCAGTCGCGAAACGAGCGCCTTGTGGCGGCGAGCGAAGGCACCGACTGCCCCGGCAACGCCAACCGCCTGGACAGCCGTTCGCGTCCTGACCATCCGTGGCTGGCACCGCTGGAGCCGGTGCCGGTGGACTCGAAATAGGCGGCGCCAACCCGCGCAAGGAGTCGCTCAGGCGCCCTGCGCACGCACCCACTGCACGATGCCGGCGGCCTGCATCGCGCCCGACTGGCGTGCGACCTCGCGGCCGCCCTTGAACAGCGCCAGCGTGGGGATGCTGCGGATCGCATGACGGTTGCCGAGCGCCTGTTCCGCGTCGGTGTCGACCTTGAGCAGGCGCACCCGCGGCTCGAGCTGCGTGGCGGCCTGCGCGAAGTGCGGCGCCATCATCTGGCAGGGGCCGCACCAGGTGGCCCAGAAGTCCACCAGCACGGGAATGTCGTTGCGGACCAGGTGCTTCTGGAAGGCGGCTTCGTCGACGGCCAGCGGATGGCCGGTGAACAGCGGCTGGTGGCATTGGCCGCAGGCCGGAGCCGCGGCCAGGCGTTCGCCCGGCACGCGGTTCACTGCCTGGCAATGCGGGCAGACGAGATGCAGCGGGTCGCTCATGGCATGCCTCGGGATCGGAATCGGGGATGCGCGGGATATGGGGCCGGCGCCGTGTGGTTCAAAGCCGGCGCAGCATTGCAGGGCGTTCTGCTCGCCCTGGAGAGGGTGGCGTACCGCGCCGCCGGGAGCGCATCGCCCGTGGGCGGCGGCCGGGATCGCTGGCCCACGTTTTGCTTGGCGTTACGCTGACCCACCCGCGTTGCAGATCCCCTCGCCGTGACCAAACCAGCCGCTGAAGACAGTTACGTGCGCGTCGCCGTGCTGGTCATGTTGTCGCTGGCGATGCTGGCGGGCATCTGCGCCACGCTGATCCACTGGCTGGGCCCGGTGCACCGGCCGATGGACATGATCGTGCCGCCGGTCGGTAGCGCCATTTTTGGCGGCCTTATCGTTGCCCTGCTTCGGCGCCCTTGGTGGCTGCAGGGCATCGTGCGGGTGGCGCTCGCCGTCGCGGTGCTGGCGCTGGCTGCGCCGGCCTGGTTCTACACCCTGCAGGCAGTGTCGACGCCGGGCGTGCAGCTCATCGCCGTGCTGCCGCCGGTGTCGTCGCTGTTCGTGGTGCTGCTGGCGATGGTGATGATCTTCATTCCAGGGCGCGCCGCCTACGTGCTGGCGCTACTGTGCTGGCTGCTGATCGCGCCGCCGGTGCTGGTCTACCTGCTGCTGCACCCGCGCGAGATGTGGATGCCGCGTGGCATCGACCTGCTGATGGCGTACGGCCCGGTCAGCATCATGGTGGTGGTGCTGTTGCCGGTGCAGCGCGGGCTGACCGGTGCGATCCGGCGGCTGGCTTCGGAGCGCGAGCGGATGGAGCTGATGCTGCATCGCGATCCGCTTACCGGCATCCACAACCGCCGGCTGGGCGAGCGCCTGCTCAGGGAGCTGTTCGACGGCAACCGTGCCGCCGGCGTGATCATGCTGGACGTGGACCGCTTCAAGTCGATCAACGACACCCACGGTCATCCGGTCGGCGACCAGGTGCTGCAGGCCATCGCCGGGCGTTGCAAGTCGCTGCTGCGCGAGGACGAGAGCATCGCGCGCTGGGGCGGCGAGGAGTTCCTGGTGATCGTGCCGGCGATCGACGCGGCCGGACTGCACCTGGTGGCGGAACGCCTGCAGTTGGCGATTGCGCGCCTGTCGGTGGTGCCGGTGCGCCAGGTCACCGCCTCGTTCGGCGCCACCATGATCGACGATGCGGACACCTTCGACAGCCTGCTGCAACGGGTCGACCTGGCGCTGTATGCGGCCAAGAAGCAGGGCGGCAACCGCGTGGTACTGATGCCGCCGGGTCCCTCTGTCGCTGCGATGGCGTCGGGCTGAGCCGGCGTGGGCGTGGGCGCCGGTTGCGTGCCGTGCCAGCTTATTCGGACGCGCCGGCTTTGCCCGCGGCGGGCGCCGGTGGCGGGCTGACGAAGCTACCGGCGAAGCCGGGGAATTCCACCGGGCTGGCGTAGCCGTCCTTCGACACCGCGCTGACGCCGAAGAAGTAGTTGTCGATCACGATGTCCTTCAGCGTGGCCGTGGCCGCGTCGCCGACCCAGCGGTGGTATCGCCAGCGCGGTGCGGTGGTGTCGCGCCACCACACGCGGTAGCCGTAGGCGCCCGGCGAGGGCTTCCAGGCCAGCGTGGTGTCGGGCTCGACCGCGCCCTTGACCGTGACATCGCCGGGCGGCGCCGGCGCCCAGGCCATCGCCGCCATGGTGATCGCGTTCAGCCGCGTCACCTGCGCGAGGTAGGGGAAGTCGACGTCGGACAGCACGTCGTCGTAGTGGATGCCGTGCTCGACGCGCAGGTTCTGGTGCTGGCGGTGGTAGTTCTCGTTCGGCTCGGTCAGGCGCACTGCCGGGTAGCCGGCGGGGAGGAAGGGCACCTGGTCGCCGCCGCGGCCGAAGCGGTCGGTGCGGTCGATCATCTGCACCTGGAAATTCGCCAGGTACCGCTCCGCCAGCCCGGCCATGAAGCGCGCGACGTTGCACGAGGGCGAATCCACCTCGCCGCCGAAATAGCGGCGGTAGGCGGCCTGGCGCGGCGTCTCGGTGCTCTTGGTGCCCTCGGAGAACACGCGCACGCGCGTGTTGTCGACCACGCCGTCGATGCCGTGGATGTTGCCGACGATGTCGTCGTTTAGGTCGCTCTCGACCTGCCAATCGTGCCCGCGGGCGTAGCGCGCCATGAGCTTGCCGCCGTACAGGTCCTGTTCCTCGCCGGACAGCGCGGCGTAGACCAGGGTGGCCCGGAAGCGGTACTTCGACAGTACGCGTGCCACCTCCAGCACGGCGGCGGTGCCCGAGCCGTCGCCGTTGGCGCCGGGGGCGTCCGAGCGGCTGTTCATGATGTCGGTGACGCGCGAGTCCAGATGTGCGGTGATGATGATCACGCGATCCGGATCGCTGCTGCCGCGCTGGATCGCCGCCACGTCCATGGTCTCGGTGGGCGTGGGAATGCGCGGGCCGGTGACGGTCTGTGTGGGTGTCATCACCTGCAGGCAACCGCCGCAGTCCTTCGAGATCGCCTCGAAGCGCGCCTTGACCCATCGGCGCGCGGCGCCGATGCCGCGGTGGTCCGAATCGGTCGCCGACGTCGTGTGCCGGGTGCCGAAGCCGACCAGGGTCGTCAACGTGGACTGCAGTGCCTGCGGCTGCACCCGGTCGGCGATCTCGCGCAGCTGCGGGTGTTCGGTGGGCGGCGGCGGAACTTCGGCTGCGGCGGCCGAGCCGGCGGCCAGCAGTGCGGCGGCGAAAAGCGAGGCGAAGCGCATCTGGATCCGTATCCAGATCCGGATCCCCTAAAGCAAGTGCGAGAAGCGACGTTACCGCAGCCGGGTCCCTCGCCGGGCGCGGGGGCGGAGATCAGTAGGGATGCTGCCGGTAGAACCGTTCCAGCTGCCGGTAGACCTCGGGCAGGTGCTGCTGCAGGGCGGCGGGCGTCTCGAAGAACTGCTCGCTGGCCACCGCGAAGAACTCGGCCGGGCTTTCCAGAGCATACGGATCGAGCGGTGGCGCCAGGCCCTGGCTGCGCTCCTCGCGCAGGCGATCCCACGCGGCGGAAAACGTGGCCGACCAGACGCGGCGATCCATGCGCCGGTGCAAGGGCGGAAACCCGTTGGCGTCGCCGTTGAGCAGGTCCAGCTTGTGCGCCATCTCGTGGACGACGACGTTGCGCCCCGGCTTGCTGCCGGCCTCCAGCACCTCGGCCCACGACAGGATCACCGGCCCGCGCCACCATGCCTCGCCGGCCCGCGCGGTGCGGGTCTGGTGCTCCACGCCCGCCGCGTCGGTCTGCGTGCGATGGGGCACGAAAGCGTCCGGATACACGATCACGCTGTGCCAGCCGTCGTACCAGTCCAGCCCGAGCTTGAGGATGGGTAGGCAGGCGTGGGCGGCTAGCAGAACGCGGTCGGCGTCGCCGAGTTCCAGTCCCTGCACGGGTTCCAGCGACTTGCGCTGCAGGAACAGCGTGACCAGAACGCGCAGCGCGGCCTGGTCGGAGGCGCCTAGCCGACGCGCCGGTGCACATCGCATCAAGGCGGCCCGCCACAGCGGCTCGGGGATCGGATGCCTGGCGACGAGGCGGCGCATGCGCCAGTTTCGGAGTTTGTCGAACATGTCCCACGCGGGCGGAGTCCTGACGCTAACAGGATCAGGGCGAAGTGCGCTTTCTCAAGCGCAGGGGCGTGCACTATCCCGCGCGGGCCCTTACCCGGTCGGCGTTGCCGCGCGGGGCGCAGCTGCGTTCGGCGACGTGCCGTTCGAGCCCGGCTTTCCGCCGGGGTGCGAGCGGCCCCTTGCAGGCGCCGGTCACCGCCGTCAGGCCGACCCAGTGCACACCGCGCCTTCGCGCGCGTAGCGGATCACCACGTTTCCCTTGCTCGAGGTGCTCGATTCCACGAGCCGGAACGCCGTCGGCTTCGCGCGTTCGTCGAACAGGCGCTTGCCCGTGCCGAGCAGGATCGGAACCACGACCAGGATCAGCTCGTCGACCAGGTCCGTGGCCAGCAGCTGGTGCACCAGGCCGCTGCTGCCCTGGGTGAGCAGGTCGGGGCCGTCGCTGTGCTTGAGCTCGCGCACCGCGGCGACGAGGTCGGGCCTGAGCGCGCGGCTGCGGTTCCAGTCGAGCGGACCGGGGTTGTGGGTAGCGACGTGCTTGGCTGCGCCGTTGAACAGGTCGGCGGTTGCCCGTAGCGGGGAGTCCTCCGCCACGGTTGGCCAGAAGCCGGCGAAGTTGTCGTAGGTGCGGCGTCCGAGCAGCAGCTCGAACGGGCGCTGGAACAGGTCTTCCATCGCGTCCGTGGCCTCGTCGGCATACGGCCAGAACCAGCCGCCGAGGGCGAAGCCGCCTTCGACATCTTCCTCCGGGGCGCCGGGCGACTGGATGATGCCGTCGATGGTGACGAAGGCGGGGACGATGAGTTTGCGCATGTCGTGCTCCTGGGTGGATGGGTGTGTCTGCCTGGTTCCGACGAACCGCAGGCCGGAAAATCGACATGGCGTAATGCCGATGCATGGCGATCGGCGGGTCGCTCGCCCATGCAGGACCCGCTGGCATTCCATGGCGTGCCGCGGCAGGCGCCAGTGTGGCATGGTGCGCAGGAGTGCCGGGTCAAATTTCCCAAGCCCGGCGGGACATGTCATGAATCCTTGGAAGCGCCCAGCGGATACCCGTGCGTCGTGCGTGCCTGCTGGCACGCTTGTCCGGCAGCCGGGAGCCGCGCCTTGCCGACGCCCGTGATGCCAACCGTCATCGTGATGGGCGTCTCCGGCAGCGGCAAGAGCCATCTCGGCGCCGCCCTGGCGCGTGCTTGCGGCATGGAGTTCGTCGAGGGCGACGAGCTGCATCCTGCTACGAACATCGCCAGGATGCGCGCAGGCATCCCGCTGGACGATGCGGCCCGCCAGCCATGGCTCGAGGCGATCGCCGCGGTGATCGTGGCCCGCCGCGGGCAGGGCGTGGTGGTGGCCTGCTCCGCGCTGCGCCGCGCCTATCGCGACCTGCTGCGCCAGGCCGATCCGGCACTGCGCCTGCTCTACCTGCGCGTGCCGTGCGACGAACTGGCGCGTCGCATGCGCGAGCGGCGGCACTTCATGCCGCCGTCCTTGCTCGACAGCCAACTGGCGACGCTGGAGGAACCCGCGGCGGATGAACATGCCGTGGTGCTGGAGGCGGGGACGGATCTGTCCGCCACGGCCGTCTCGGCCCGGCGGGCGCTTTCGTTGCCGACCGTGACCGGCGGCGGATGAGCGGCATCGGATGCGAACATGCGAGCACACACACACGCACACGAAACGGGAGGGGCGGATGAAGCGGTCGACGACTCTACGGCTATGCGCAGCCTTGCTTTCCCTCGCCGGCACGGCGTCGGCCGCGTCGGCACCTCCCGCCGGGCACATCACCAGCGTCGGCGGCATCTTTTTCAAGGCCAGGCATCCGAAGGCGCTTGCGGCGTGGTATTGCGCCGTCCTTGGGCTGCCGGTGGAAAGCTGGGGCGGCGCGGCTCTGCGCTACGACGCATCCGGGCACCCGCCTGCACTGGCGTGGGCTGCCTTTCCCGCGTCGACGAAGTACTTTGCGCCATCGATCAGCGAGCTGATGATCGACTACGCGGTGGGCGACATGGACGCCATGCTCGCGCGGCTGCGCTCCCGGGGCGTCAGGATTCTCAAGCGCGACGACCGCGATCCGAACGGCCGCTTCGCGTAGATCTCTGATCCCGAGGGGAACAAGGTCGAGCTGTGGGAACCCAGGCCGAGGCCGGCGCGGGCGGATTGGCCCAAGCCTGGGGCAAATTCTCCGTAGCGTTGTCGAATTCCGGTCGCCTGCTTCGTCGTTACCGCATCCCATCCCAAGGATCACCCATGAAATACCTCGGCCTTGCCTATTTCACTCCCGAAAAATTCGCCGCGATGGCGCCGGACGACGTCAAGGCGCTGGTGAGCCAGTGCCCTGCGTTGGACGAGAAGATGCGTGCCACGGGCAAGGTGCTTGTCTCCGCCTCGCTCGGCGACCTGGATCGGTGGCGGACGCTGCGCACGCGCGGCGGCAAGGCGCAGGTCAGCGACGGGCCTTATACCGAGTCCAAGGAGGTGGTGGGCGGGCTGTTCATCATCGAGACGGACAGCCAGGACGAGGCGCTGCGGATCGCATCCATGCACCCGGCGGCGATGCTGGGCGAGCAGGGCGACTGGGTGGTCGAGCTGATCCCCTTGGATTTCTACCTGGCCGGATAAGGCGGCGGCGCGTGCCCCGGGCGTGCGTTGGCCGCGCTTTCCCTGCGAACGTCCACGCGGCTCCGCGACTCATCCGGCGGTGTGCGGTCTCGACCGGCGGCCGCGCACGGGGCGGCATGGCAACGTGCCGGAGGCGGTCGAGGGATCGGCTTCATCGGCGTGCGCAGGCATCGGCGAATTGATCGGCACAGCGGTCATTTCACTTTCCGCGTGGCTTTGGTTATACGTCGCGTTCGTCCCTTCGAAGGCAGAGGGGTCGCCACCACGGAGCCTTTCCATGATCCACCGCATCGACGCCGGCCCGCGCATGTCCGAGGCCACCATTCACAACGGCATCGTCTACCTGGCCGGCCAGGTTGCCGAAGACGGCGGGGCGGATATCGAGGGCCAGACACGCCAGGTGCTGGCGGCCATCGACGCGCTGCTGGCGCAGGTCGAGAGCGACAAGACGCGCATCCTGCGCGCACAGATTTTCCTTGCCGACATCGCGGATTTCCCCGGCATGAACCGGGTATGGGACGCATGGGTGGTGCCCGGCAAGGCGCCGGCGCGGGCCACCGTGGAGGCGAAGCTGGCCCGGCCGGACTGGAAGGTGGAGATCGTGGTCACCGCGGCGATCTGAGCGCCAGGGGCGTGACGGCATGCCCGCGCAAGCGGCATGCCGGCCTGTCAGAACGAAATCGCCCCGGTCGTGGTGGCGGCCACCGCCGGTGGCAGCGTGCGGGCTACCCTCCGCGCCGCGCTCGATGGTCGTCGTGATGCCGATGGCGTGGCGTGCCGGCACGCCATCGGACCAGATGGCCTCACCGCACGCCGTCGGCCATGCACGGTTGCACCGCGCCAGCCGGCGAGGCGTCTGCCGCCCAGCTGGCCGCGGGCAGCGCCACCTGACCGTCGCCCTGGAACGACGTGGCCGAGTGGCCGAGCTGCAGCTGGTAGCTGCCGGCCGGTCGTTGCCA
This sequence comes from Rhodanobacter sp., assembly GCA_027450005.1. Taxonomy (GTDB): domain Bacteria; phylum Pseudomonadota; class Gammaproteobacteria; order Xanthomonadales; family Rhodanobacteraceae; genus Rhodanobacter_A. The sequence continues at coordinate 24,613 of DAIDKO010000136.1, forward strand.
GCGCTGGCCGTGGACATCGAAGTCCACGAGCAGGCGCGGATCGGCGGTGACCGTGAGTTGGGCGGACTGCCCGGGCCTGAGGCTGACGCGGCACCAGCCGGCCAGCCGGCGTACTTCGTTCGCGCCGGGCAGTGTCACGTAGAGCTGCGGCACGTCCACGCCGGTGCGCTTGCCGCGGTTGGTCACGGTGAAGGAGGCGGTGAGCTTGCCGTCCTTCACGCGTGGCGCGAAGCCGCTGTAGTCGAAGTGCGTGTAGCTGAGGCCGTAGCCGAACGGGAACAGCGGTTCGAGGTGCTTGCGCTGGTACCAGCGGTAGCCGACGTCGGCGCCTTCGATGTTGTAATCCACGTCTTGCGCCGGCTGGCCTTGCGGCGGCAGGCCGATGGAAGCGAGGCCGGCGCCGGGGATGGCTGGACGCGGCAGCTGCGATTCGTCGCGCGGCCAGGTCACCGGCAAGCGGCCGGCCGGGTCAACCTCGCCGTACAGCAGCCGCGTGATCGCCTCGCCGCCGGCCGCGCCCGGGTACCACGCTTCCAGTACCGCGCCGACCTTGTCCAGCCAAGGCATGGCGACCGGCCCGTTGTTTTCCAGCACCACGACGGTATGCGGGTTGGCCCTGGCCACGGCGTCCACCAGCGCATCCTGATTGCCCGGCAGGGCCAGGTGCGGCGCGTCGAAACTCTCCGCCGCCCACTGCTCGACGAACACCACGGCTACTTTCGACTGCGCAGCCAGCTTCGCGGCGGCGGCGATGTCGTCGCCGCTGGCGTAGCGCACCGTGCCGTGCGCACGCTGCCTGATCGCGGCCAGCGGTGCGGAGGGCTGGTAGATGCGCGGCCCCGGCCACGCTGCCGGCGGCAAGCCCGGCACCGCGTTGCCCTGCGGCGACTGCACCGCGGAGGAACCGCCGCCGGTCAGCACGCCCTTGTCGGCATGCCCGCCGATCACCGCCACGGATTGCGCGGCGGACAGCGGCAGCAGCGCGTCCTGGTTGCGCAGCAGCACCGCGCCGTCCTCCTCGGCGCGCTGCGCCACCTTGCGGTCGGCGGCGAAGTCGATGGGCGCCTGCGTGGCCGGATGATCCATCACGCCCGCCGCGAACAGGCTGCGCAGGATGCGCCGCGCCATGTCGTCGATGCGCGACTGCGGCACCTTGCCGGAGGCCACCGCGGCGCGCAGCGGCTTGTCGAAATACACCTCCTTGTCGAAGGTCTCGCCGGCGGATTCCTGGTCCAGCCCGGCCAGCGCGGCCTTCGCGCCGCTGTGCACCGCGCCCCAGTCCGACATCACGAAGCCGGGGTAGTGCCAGTCGTGCTTCAGCACGTCGAGCAGCCAGTCGTTCTCGCAGGCGTAGACCGTGTTGACGCGGTTGTACGAGCACATCACCGCGCCGGGGTGCCCGGTGGCGATGGCGATCTCGAAGGCGAGCAGGTCGGACTCGCGCGCTGCGGCTTCGCCGATGTCCGCGCTGACCGTGGTGCGGCCGGTTTCCTGGTCGTTGAACGCGTAGTGCTTGATGGTGGAGACCAGGTGCTGGCTCTGGATGCCGGCGATGGCGTTGCCGACGGTCAGGCCGGCCAGCAGCGGATCCTCGCCCGCGTATTCGAAATTGCGGCCGTTGCGCGGATCGCGCACCAGGTCCACGCCACCCGCCAGCATCACGTTGAAGCCGCGTCGATGGGCCTCGCTGCCGATCATCACACCGCCTGCGTAGGCCAGGGTGGGATCGAAGCTGGCGGCCGTCGCCAGGCCCGAGGGCAGCGCGGTGGCGCCCAGCTTCAGCGGCTTGGCCACGCCGAGGCCGGCGTCGCTTTCCTGGATGGCGGGCAGGCCGAGTCGTGCGATCGCTGGGCCGTAGCCGGCCGAGCCCAGTGCGCCCGGCGCCATCACGTGGCCGTTCTCGGTGTCACCGAAGTCGACGCGGATCAGGCGGAACTTCTCGCCCTGCGTCATCGCCTTCAGTACCAGGTCGGCGCGCTGGCCGGGCGACAGCTTCGGGTTCATCCATGGGCGTGCATTGCCGCTCGTGCCTGCCGTGGCGCAGGTGCTGCCGGTGGCCAGCAGGGTCAGACCGATCAGGGCGGCAAGGCTGGTCTTGCGAAGTGTCATCGCGTTTCCTTAGTGGGTTCCTCGGGCAGGCGGCAAGCATGCGCACAGCCGGCGCGGTATGACAAGCGCGGCGCCGCCATGCGCTGCTTCCCTCAAGGCTGCAGCAGGCGGCACGACGCAGCGGCGAAGGCCCGGCCGCCGGACGTACCACCCTGTGTAGGCCTGGCGACTCGGAGATGAAAAGACAACGTTGTCAGTAAAGACTCATTATTTTCATCCGGACATCTGGACGTCTAAAACGATCTAGTCGCGGTGCGTCATGCGCGATCCTCATTGTTTCGTGGTTTATCGCTGGTTTGATGCTGTGTTGCGTGATATTTCTGGGAAATAGTATCGCAAGAAAAATCGATGGCGACGTTGTATGTTCGCCAGCGGCGTCACAAAACCAATCTTATGGGTTGGATAACGTTGTCATTCGGTGACGCCAAAACGGCCTCCGCGTGGTTGCGGCAACCGCGGGACTGGTCCACTCGAAGCAGGGGATACAACCAGGGAGCACGCGCCGTCTGCCGCGGAGACCACCTTTCGCCTCAATGACGCAACACAGCCAGGAGACGCTTTCATGCATTTGAAGAAGTCGGTTGTCTGTTTACGCACGGCGATACACGCCCTCGGTACCGCCGCGGGCGGCGCGATGGCCATGAGCCTGATGACGATGGCGCCCGTGCAGGCCCTGCATGCGCAGACCGCGCCGAGCTGCGCGGCAGCGTGGAACGCGAGCACCGCCTACAGCGGCGGTGCCGTGGTCAGCGAGAACGGCACCAACTACGTGGCCAACTGGTGGACGCAGGGCAACGACCCGGCTACCAGCAGCGGCCCCACCGGATCGGGCGAACCCTGGACTTCGCAGGGTACCTGCGGCGGTTCGAGTTCCAGCGGCTCCGGTTCGGGTTCGGGCAGCAGCGGTGGTTCCGGCGGCACCTGCGCGGCGGCGTGGAATGCGGGCACGGCCTACAACGGGGGCGCCGTGGTCAGCGAGAACGGCATCGACTACGTCGCCAACTGGTGGACGCAGGGCAACGACCCGGCCACCAACAGCGGCGCCGTCGGCTCGGGCGAGCCGTGGACTTCGCAAGGCGCATGCACCGGCGGCGGCACGGGCGGTGGCGGCAGCACCGGCGGCGGTTCCGGTTCCGGCGGAAGCGGCGGTGGCACCGGTGGTGGTGGCACGGGCGGTGGCGGCACGACGAATCCGCCGGGCACGGGCGCCAACCTGCTGTTCAGCCCTTACAAGGACGTGACGATCAACATGAACTGGAACACCGACACCATGCAGACTGCCGCGGCGACGGGTTCGTCGATCCCGGTGGTGGGTACGGGCAGCCTGTATGCCAACTACGTGAGCAACCTCAGCGCGATCACGCTGGCCTTTGCCACCGGCGAATGCGGCAGCGAAAACTGGGGCGGCGTGCCGGGCGCGAGCTTCGCCAGCGCCAACATCTCGGCGTTGTCCAGCGCGGGCCTGCCCTACGTGGTCTCGACGGGCGGCCAGGCCGGCACCTTCACCTGCGGCAGCACGGCCAACTTCGCCACCTTCCTGGCGCGCTACATGTCGCCACAGATGGTCGGCGTGGACTTCGATATCGAGGGCGGGCAGACGCAGGCCGACATCAACAACCTGGTGGCGGCAGCGGTGTACGGCCAGTCGCTGTACCCCAACCTGCGCTTCTCGTTCACCGTGGCCACGCTGGGCGCGTCGGACGGCAGCTACGGCGGCGTGAACAGCCTGGGCGACATGGTGGTGCGGGCGGTGAAGGCGTCCACGCTCAGCAACTACACCATCAACCTGATGACGATGGACTACGGCGCGGCCAGTCCCAGCGTGTGCGTGGTGTCGAACGGTTCGTGCGACATGGCGCAAACGGCGATCCAGGCCGCGGTCAACCTGGAGCATACCTACGGCATCTCGCCCAACAAAATCGAGCTGACCCCGATGATCGGCGTCAACGACGTGTCCAGCGAGAACTTCAGCATCGCCAACGCCGGCACGCTGACCAGCTACGCGGTTTCCAACGGACTGGCCGGCATCCACTTCTGGTCGCTGGACCGCGACACGCCGTGCAGCCAAGGCACCGCCTCGCCCACCTGCAACTCGGTGCCCTCGACCACGCCGCTGGAGTACACCAAGAGCTTCCTGAGCGATCTGGGGAGGTAAGCCGTTCGTCTGCGGACGAGCTTAGTGCAACGGGCGCTGCAGCGATGCAGCGCCCGTTTTCATCGCGGTATCGCGCAGCCGCTCAGGCCAGCGACCACGCCACAGGCTGCCCCGCGCGGAACGGCACGCAGCGGCTTTCGCCGAAGGGCAGGGCGTCGGGCACCGTCCAGGGCGTGCGCTCCAGCACGATCCGGTCGGCATTGCGCGGCAGTCCGTAGAAATCCGCGCCATGGAAGCTGGCGAAGGCTTCGAGCCGGTCCAGCCTGCCGGCCGCTTCGAATGCCTCCGCATACAGCTCGATGGCGGCGTGCGCGGTGTAGATGCCGGCGCAGCCGCAGGCGGCTTCCTTGGTTTCCAGCGCGTGCGGCGCGCTGTCGGTGCCGAGGAAGAAGTGCGGGTCGCCGCTGGTGGCCGCATCCACCAGCGCCTGGCGGTGCGTCTCGCGCTTCAGCACCGGCAGGCAGTAATGGTGCGGGCGGATGCCGCCCTCGAAGATCGCGTTGCGGTTGAGCAGCAGGTGGTGCGCGGTGATGGTGGCGCCGACGTGGGCCGGCGCCTCGCGCACGAACTCCACGGCGGCGCACGTGGTGATGTGTTCCAGCACCATGCGCAGGTTCGGGAAACGCGCGCGCAGCGGGATAAGGTGGCGATCGATGAACGCCTGCTCGCGATCGAAGATGTCCACGAGCGGGTCGGTGACCTCGCCGTGCATCAGCAGCGGCAGGCCGTGTTGCTCCATCGCCTCGAGCGCGGACTGCACGTTCGCCAGGTCGCGCACGCCGGCCTGCGAGTTGGTGGTGGCGCCGGCGGGGTAGTACTTCACCGCGTGCACGATGCCGCTAGCCTTGGCGCGGGCGATCTCCTCCGGCGTGGTGGCTTCGGTGAGGTACAGCGTCATCAGCGGCTGGAAGCGCGTGCCTGCCGGCAGCGCGGCAAGGATGCGCGCACGGTAAGCCTCGGCCTGTGCCAGCGTGGCCACCGGCGGCTTGAGGTTGGGCATCACGATGGCCCGGGCGAACTGCCGCGCGGTGTCCGCCACCACCGAGCCGAGTGCGGCGCCGTCGCGCAGGTGCAGGTGCCAGTCGTCGGGACGGGTGATTTCGAGGCGCGTGGCGGTCATGGTCGGCTCGGTGGGCGAATCGGGGGCGACATGGTATCGCGTGCGTGGGATGGTCGGACCGATGAGCAGCAGACCGGCCCCGGCACATCAACTGCGCGACCTTGCCCTGTTGCGCCGTGTGCGCGACCGTATTGACCGCGAGTATGCGCAGCCGCTGAACGTCGAGGCGCTGGCGCAGGCCATCGGCATGTCGGCCGGGCACCTCAGCCGGCAGTTCAAGCTCGCCTTCGGCGAATCTCCGTACAGCTACCTGATGACGCGGCGTATCGAGCGGGCGATGGCGCTGTCGCCTCGCGGCGACCTGAGCGTCACCGAAGTCTGCTACACCGTAGGCTGCGCCTCCCTGGGCACCTTCAGCACGTGCTTCGCCGAACTGGTGGGCATGTCGCCCGGCGCCTACCGGCGCGAAGCCGCACGCGCCGCGAAGGGCTTGCCTTCCTGCATCGCGCGCCAGGTGATGCGACCTATCAGGAATCGAGAAGCGTCGATGGATACGCCCAGACTAGCATGACGGCTCCTCAAGTCACCGCGAGCGCAGCACCATGGACATCAGCATCCACGCCAGTTTCCTGCCGCACAGCGATCCGGACGCCTCGCTGGCGTTCTACCGCGACACCCTGGGCTTCGAGGTGCGCAGCGACGTGGGCTACCAAGGCATGCGCTGGATCACCGTGGGGCCGGTTGGCCAGCCCGCTACCGCCATCGTGCTGTATCCGCCCAACGCCAGCCCCGGCGTCACCGACGACGAGAAGCGCACCATCGCCGAGATGATGGCCAAGGGCACCTACGCGACGATGCAGCTGGCCACGGTCGATCTCGACGCGGCGTTCGGTAACATCCAGGCCAGCGGCGCCGAGATCGTCGAGGAACCGACCATGCAGCCCTACGGCGTGCGCGACTGCGCCATCCGCGACCCGGCCGGCAACCTGCTGCGCGTGCAGGAACGCCGCTGAGCTTTCGATATCGCCCGACGCCTAGGAATTTGTGATGAGTCCGCTTGCCAGGAAAGTTGCGAAGAAGCACCCCCGCGTAGCCGCCCCTTCGTCCAGCGAGGCGGCCACCTTCAGCGCCGAGGAAAAGGCCGCGATGAAGGCGTATGCGCAGGAACTGAAGGCGCAGGCCCGCGCGGACCGGACCCGCCAGGATGGCGAGTGCGAGGTACTGGCGGTGATCGCCAGGATGGCGGCTTACGATCGCGCCATGGCCGAGCGCGTGCATGCCCTGGTCAAGGCCCATGCCCCGCTGCTGGTACCGAGGACCTGGTACGGCATGCCCGCGTATTCCAGGGACGACAAGGTCGTCTGCTTCTTCAAGGACGCGCAGAAGTTCAAGGACCGCTATGCCACCCTGGGCTTCAACGACAGCGCCGCGCTTGACGACGGCGCCATGTGGCCCACCGCGTTCGCGCTGAAGGCCATCGACGCCGCGGTGGAGAAGCGCATCGCGGCGCTGCTGAAGAAAGCGGTGGGCTGAGGCGTCGCCAGCGGTTACGATCCGGTGCTTCCCTGCCGACCGAGGCCGTTCGCCATGCGCAAGATCGTTCCGGGTTCCTGTTGTGCGTTGCTGGGTATGGCGCTGGCCTTGTCCGCGTCGGGCGGCATGGCCACGGATGCGCCGCCACCCATGGCGAAAGTCGCCGACGGCATGCTGTCGGGCATCCACGACGCCAAGGCCGGCTTGGACGAGTTCAAGGGCATTCCCTATGCCGCGCCGCCGGTGGGCGCCTTGCGCTGGAAGCCGCCGCAACCGGCGGCCGCGTGGCACGGCGTGCGCGCGGCCGACCGCTTCGGTCCGCGCTGCATGCAGCGGCCGCTGTATGGCGACATGGTGTTCCGTTCCAACGGCATGAGCGAGGACTGCCTCTATCTCAACGTGTGGACGCCGGCGCATCACGCCAAAGGCAAGTTGCCGGTGCTGGTGTACTTCTACGGCGGCAGCATGCTGGCGGGCGACGGCTCGGAGCCGCGCTACGACGGCGCCAGCCTGGCGCAACGCGGCATCGTCACCGTCACGGTGAACTACCGCCTCGACGTATTCGGCCTGCTTGCCTTGCCCACGCTGGCTGCCGAGTCGCCGCAGCATGCCGCCGGCAACTACAGCCTGCTCGACATGACGGCCGCGCTGCAGTGGGTACGCAACAACATCGCCGCGTTCGGCGGCGACCCGGCGCAGGTCACCATCGGCGGCGAGTCGGCGGGTTCGATGGCGGTCTCGGCGCTGATGGCCTCGCCGCTGTCGAAAGGGCTGATGCAGCGCGCGATCGGCGAGAGCGGCGGCCTGCTAGGCAATCTCAAGCCGGAACCGTTCGCGCGGGCCGAGCAGCGCGGCGAGAATTTCATGCGCAAGGTTGGCGCCCGCTCGCTGGCCGAACTGCGTGCGATGCCGGCGGCCGAGCTGCTCAAGGCGCTGGGCAACTCGGACAGCGACAGCTTCAACCCGACCATCGACGGCTATTTCCTGCCACGTTCGCCCGGCGCCATCTACGCTGCCGGCGACCAGGCGCACATCCCGCTGCTGGTCGGCTCGAACTCGCAGGAGAGCTATTACGCGGCCCTGCTCGGCGGGCAGGCGCCCACGCCGGCCAATTACCGCGCCGCGGTGCTGAAGATGTTCGGCGCGGCGCACCTGGACGCAGCGCTCAAGCTCTACCCGGGCAACGACGAGGCCGAAGTGAAGTCCTCCGGCACTGCGCTGTCTGGCGACCAGTTCATCGCGTTCTCCACCTGGCGCTGGATGGACTGGCAGCATCGCACCGGCCACGCGCCGGTGTACTACTACTACTTCGAGCAGCCGCGCCCGGCCAAGCGCGACGGTAGCGCCGGCCCGGGCACCGGTGCGGTGCACAGCGGCGAGATCGAGTACGCGCTGGGCAACCTGGACGGCAACAAGGTCTATGCGTGGACGGCCACCGACCGCCGGGTCTCCGCCACGATGGAGGGCTACTGGGCCAACTTCATCAAGACCGGCAACCCCAACGGCGCAGGGCTGCCGCATTGGCCCGCCGTGGCGGAGAAGGACGCTGGCCTGCTGCGCCAGGTCATCGGTGCGGACACGCACAGCGTCGTCGACCGTAAGGCAGCACGCTACGAGTTCCTGCAGCAGGTGGAGCCCGACGCGCACCTGTGACGCTCAACGCCGCGTGGCGAGCACCCCGTCCAGCGCAAGCCGGGTTTCGAACCCGGCCTGCTCCAGCCGCTTCGCCACTTCGCGCGGCACGTCGCGGCCGCTGGTGAGCTTGTTCGGGCTGCCGGTGTAGTGGAACAGCCGGCCGCCGCGCCGCAGCACGCGTGCCAGTTCGCGGTAGAACGCCAGCGAATACAGTTCGCCGGCGATACCGAAGCGCGGCGGGTCGTGCAGCAGCGCGTCGACCGAGGCGTCGCCCACCTGCGCGATGGCCTGCGCCACGTCGGCATGCGCAAGGCGCAGGCGTCCGCCGCTGGAGGGCGCCTCGGGATCCGGCGACCACGGGTTGAGCGTGCGCAGCCACAGCACGTCGGGGTTCTTCTCGAAGGAGTGGATGCGCGTCGCGCCGGCTTCGAGGCAGCAGGCGGCGAAGTAGCCCAGCCCGCCGCAGCTGTCCAGCACCACCTTGCCGCGCGGCTCGACCAGCGCCACCTTGCGCCGCGCGTCGTCCAGCGGCGATGCCTTCGCGGTGGGCAGCATCTTGATGCCGTCGATCTCGAAGGTGGGCACGTCCCATTCGGTCGGCACCAGCTTGATCAGCGAGCCGGAGAAGCGCGCCACCGGGGCGAAGCCTTCGCCGTCCCAGTAGTGGATCGCTCGTTCCTTGGGAACGGCAGGCCAGGGGTAGCGCTCGCCGCGCCATTGCCAGCCGTCCGCCTGCAGCACCGCGATGCCGGTGCTGCGGCCCAGGTCCAGCGAGCCGTGCCACTCGGGCGCGTCGGCATCGCGCGCGGCGAGCAGCGCCTCGGCGCTGGCGCGGGTGAACAGTGGGCCGGTGTAGTGCGGCAAGGCGGGAATGCATGATGGGCGGTCGCGCATCGTAGCGCAGGCGCCACGCCTGCCGGTGCCGCGGGTCTTTCCGCTTTCCTAACGGTGTTGGGCCCATAGTCGGTGGACTGCGGCGCAAGCCGCGTCGCCCGGAGCCGGTGCCATGACGAAACGTTTCCAGCCTGTCTTGCCTTGCTTGTTACTGGTGCTTGCGTTGCCGCTGGCGGCGCGGGCCGCGGACCCGCACAGTGCGGCATCGAAACAGATCGCGACGGCTGCCGCGCATGCCGGCATGGCGATGGGGGCGGCGGATCTCGCGACGGCGCACGCGCACCTGCATCACGTGGTGAATTGCCTGGTCGGGCCGTCGGGCAATGGCTTCGATGCCAAGGCGGGCGATCCCTGCAAGGGCATGGGCCATGGGGCCATCGCGGATGCCAAGGGCGACACCGCGACCGTCGATCGCCTGCATGTGGCGCTGGGGCAGGCCGAGCGAGGCCTGAAGGAGGGCACGCTGGATGCCGCACACGCCGATGCGAAACAGGCCATGGAAACCCTGCAGGCGAAGTAGCCGCGGGTGCCGCGCAAGCGCCGATTCCGCGCCGGGCGGACTCGGCCGCGCCACGCGCGGCGGACGCATGCGACCCGGCGGACCTCACTTCACCGACGGAGCAGCCAAGCATGAGCACGATCAAGGTGGCGGTACTGGTGGGCAGCCTGCGCAAGGAGTCGCTCAACCGACGGCTGGCGAAGGCCATAGAGCGGCTGGCGCCGCCGGACTTCGCCTTCGAGCACGTGCGGATCGACGACCTGCCGCTGTACAACCAAGACTTCGATGCCGACTACCCGGACGCGGCGAAACGCCTCAAGCGGCAAATCGAATCCGCCGACGCGCTGCTGTTCGTCACGCCGGAATACAACCGTGGCGTGCCTGGCGTGCTGAAGAATGCGCTCGACCTCGCCTCGCGCCCCTGGGGCACCAACTCCTTCGCCGGCAAGCCGGGCGCGGTGATCGGCGCTTCCATCGGCGCCACCGGCAGCGCGCTGGCGCAACAGCACCTGCGCAACTCGCTGGTGTTCCTCGACGTGCCGACGCTGGCCCAGCCGGAGGTGTTCGTGCACTTCAAGGACGATGGACCGGTCGATCCGGACGGCCAAGTCACCAACGAAGGCACGCAGAAATTCCTGCAGTCCTTCGTCGATCGCTACGCTGCCTGGGTGCGGAAGAACCTGCGTTGAGGCCGCCTGCCTGGCGCAATGCCTATGGATTGCTGACCCGTGCGAAATCGCACGGAGTCGGCGTGCGTATCATCGCTCAGGACGAAGCGAGGCGGCGCTCATGTCGGCACGCCGCATAGCTTCTCCAGCAGTTGCGCCTGCGCATCCCGCACCGCCTCGCCGGTGGCGCGCGTCGCCGGGCGATAGCTGCCGTCGGGCTGCAGGTCGGCAGCGCCGCTGTTGTCGTCCAGGTACAGCTCCAGCGCGGCATGGATGCGCTGCTGCAGCTTGCGGTTCTCGACCGGGAAGGCGCATTCCACGCGGCGATCCAGGTTTCGCTCCATCATGTCGGCGCTGGACAGGTACAGCACCGGATCGCCGCCGTTGGCGAACCAGTACGCACGGCTGTGTTCGAGGAAGCGGCCGATCACCGAGCGCACGCGGATGTTCTCCGACACGCCGGGCACGCCGGGACGCAGGCAGCACATGCCGCGCACGATCAGGTCGATGCGCACGCCGGCGATGCTGGCCTGGTACAGCGCGCGGATCATCTTCGAATCGGTGAGCGCGTTGACCTTGATCAGGATGCGCGCCTGCTTGCCCGCGGCGACGTGCTCCGCCTCGCGTGCGATCAGGTCGAGCAGGCCCTGCTTCAGGGTGAACGGCGCCTGCAGTAGCTTCTTCAGCCGCAGCACCTTGCCCATGCCGGTGAGCTGACTGAACAGCTTGTGCACGTCGTCGCACAGCGCCACGTCGGAAGTAAGCAGGCTGTAGTCGGTGTACAGCCGCGCGTTGCCAGCGTGGTAGTTGCCGGTGCCCATGTGCGCGTAGCGCACCAGTTCGCTGCCCTCGCGACGCTGGATCAGCATCAGCTTGGCGTGCGTCTTGATGCCCACCACGCCGTAGATCACCATCGCGCCGGCCTGTTGCAGGCGCGATGCTAGCGAAAGGTTGGATTCCTCGTCGAAGCGCGCGCGCAGCTCGACCACCGCAGTCACCTCCTTGCCCGCGCGCGCCGCGTCCACCAGCGCATCGACGATTTCCGAGTCCGCGCCGGTGCGGTACAGCGTCTGCTTGATCGAGAGTACCTGCGGGTCCTTGGCGGCCTGGCGCAGCATGTCGACCACCGGGGTGAACGACTCGTAAGGATGCAGCAGCAGCACGTCGCGCCGCGCGATCACCGCGAACAGGTCTTCGGCATGCTCCAGCGCCTTGGGCAGCGAGGGCACGAACGGCTTGTACTGCAGCGCCGGGTAGTTCACCTTGCTGGCGATGCGGAACAGCCGGGCCAGGTTCACCGGACCGTTCACCTCGTACAATTCCGACTCGGTGAGGCCGAACTGCCGGAGCAGGTAGGCGCTGAGGTCCTTTGGGCAGTTGTCCGCCACCTCCAGCCGCACCGCGCTGCCGAAGCGGCGGGAATACAGCTCGCCGCGCAGTGCCAGCGCCAGGTCTTCCACTTCCTCGGGATCGAGCGCGAGGTCCGCGTTGCGGGTGAGCCGGAACTGGTAGGAACCCAGCACGTTCATGCCGGGAAACAGCTCCTCGGCGTGCGCGTGGATGATCGAGGACAGCAGCACGTAGCAATCGCCCTGCTCGACGATGTCGGGGGGCAGCGGGATCAGCCGGGGCAGCACCCGCGGCGCCGGCACCACGGCCAGGCCGGAGTCGCGGCCGAACGCGTCGACGCCGTCCAGCCGCACGATGAAGTTGAGGCTCTTGTTCACCAGCAACGGGAATGGGTGGGTCGGATCCAGCCCGATCGGCGTCACCAGGGGTGCCACTTCCGTTCGGAAATAGCGGCGCACCCATTGCTTCTGCTTGTACGTCCACTCGTCGCGCCGCAGGATGCGGATGTTGTTCGCGGCCAGTTCCGGCAGGATGCGCTCGTTGAGGATCGCGTACTGCCGCTCGATCTGGCGGTGCGCGATCGCGGCGATCTCCTCCAGCACTTGGCGCGGCGCCATGCCATCGGCACCGGGCAGTTCGCGGTCCAGCGCGATCTGGCCCTTCAGGCCGGCCACCCGGATCTCGAAGAACTCGTCCATGTTGCGCGAGAAGATCAGCAGGAACTTCAGCCGTTCCAGCAGCGGGCTGCGTTCGTCTAGCGCCTGGTCCAGTACGCGCGTGTTGAATGCCAGCTGGGACAATTCGCGATTGATGTACAGCTGCCGTTCGCCGAGGTCGGGCGTGGCGGCGGCGGTCGTATCGTTGGCTGCCGCTGTGTCGGTGGCCAGCGGCGAGGGCTTGCGTGGAGCGCGTGAACTCATCGGGTGATATCCGTGGGGCGCATGCCGCGCCATCCGTACAGGCATGGTAACCCTTTGCGGTTCATGCGCCTGGCGCAGCGGCGCGCCGACAGTGCCGGCGGTTCATGACAGCGGGATGACACCGTGGCGGGGCCAACGGGCCTGGCCGCGCGGCAGCAGGGGCGGACGGCATCAGCGCATGCCCACCACGCGTATCTCCACGCCATCCACGCGCACCACCTGGCCCGCGTGGATCTTGCAGGTCTTGCGCAGCTCTTGCGCGCCGTCCACCGTCACCGCGCCGCTGGCGACGAGCTGCTTGCCGGCGCCGCCGCTGTCGCACAGGCCAACGAGTTTAAGCAGGTTGTCCAGCTTGACGAAGTCGCGGTCGAGTTCGAAGCGCAGGTTTTGCGTGGTCATGCGTGGGGGTGATCCGGCAGGGCGAGGAAGGCGAAGAATGGGCGGTCCGCGTCCTGCGCGAACGTGGCAGCGTCGTCGAGTATGCCGAGCAGCACCTCGAAGTCTTGGTCGGCGCCATGGTGCAGCTTGCTGGTGTGTTCGAGCAACAGCACGTGACCGTGCGCCGGCGAGCGGTCGAGGTCCCGCAGGCAGTCAGCCAGCGTATCCCAGTTATGGCCGAACTCGGCGGGCAGCGACAACGTTTCGGCCAAGCGCTGCAGCAGCTCGGCCTTGTGGTTGCAGCCGGCCAGGTCGGTGCGGCTTACCGCCAGCTCCGCGCGTGCCGCGGCGTCGGCCAGCCGCCCGAGGTCGGCATCGCACACAAAATACACGCCGTTCTGGCTGGGGCGGGTCAGGTCCGGATCGAGCGGATGGGCGTTCATCGGGGTACGGCGAATCGGCGGAAACTGCGGTAGTGGTCGCCCGTGTAGTAGTACACCTCGGGCGGTGTGCCGCCGGTGATGATGCGCCGGGTGCCACGCGTGCGCGCACCGGGCGTGTCCACAGCGTACTCGTGGTAGTAGCCGCGCGGCCGTTCCGGCAGCTGGTGCGCGTACTTGCCGAACACCACGTCGTCCTGGCGGTGCGGAAACGGCCCGCCGCGCGCGATCAGGGCCAGCGTGTCGCGCGCCGTGGGTGGCAGGAAGGAGGGCGGCGCGGCATCGCTGCCCACGTCCGCCAACACGGCCGGCACGGGGGGCGGCACGAGCGGATGCGGCATGCGCGCCCGCCGTTCGAGGAACAGCGCGATCGCCACGATCGCGAGCACGAGCAGCGGTTTCCAGGAGCGCATGGGCAGTACCGATGGGACGGCGGGCGGGTTCATGGCAAGCGCCGCGCCTGGGGATCCCGTTGCAGCAGCTCCGCCATCGCGACGCCCAGCACCAGCCAAAACGCGCCGAGCGCATAGCCGGCCAACACGTCGCTCAGGTAATGCGCCATCAGCACCACGCGGCTGATGCCGACGAAGACGACCAGCGCCATGGCGGTGGCAATGACGGCGCGATGGTGGCGCGAGGCGAGCCTGTACAGCAGCAAGCCGGCCAGCATGCCGAAGCACACCGTGCTTATCATGGCGTGTCCGCTGGGGAAGCTGTAGCCGGTTTCCACGACGAAGGCGTGGCCGTCGAAGGGGCGGATGCGTTTCATCCAATGCTTGGCCGCTTCACCGCAGACCACCGTGCCGCCCACCGCCACGCACCAAGGCAGGAACAGCCGCTAGTCGCGCTTCCATGCCAGTAGCAGGGCCAGCGCCGCGCTGGCGGTCGCCAGCAGCGCCGGCTTGCCGATGTTGGTGCTGACGGCGAGCGCGCCCAGCACGCCGGGCGACATCTGCCCGTGCAGCGCCTGTGCCAGCGCGGCATCGAAGCCGACCAGCGCGGTCCGTGCCCGCACGGCCCAGAGCAGCAGGGCGAACAGCGCGCCGAACAGCGCCAGCAAGACCGCGGCGGTACGCGGCCGCAGCGCGAGATAGCCGGGCTTGCCGGTGGCGGCCAGCCGGTTACGGCGCGCGAGGCGCCAGAGCAGGTCGCCGGCGAGCAAGGCGAGGATCAGCACGATGCCCCACAAGCTCAGGACATGTCGGGCCATCCAGAAGGGCAGGGATTCCGTACAGCTCATACCATCCGCGTTTCGGAAAGCGGGAAGCGTGCCGGATGGCAGGCGTGACTTCCAGCGCTGGCCTTGCCGCGGCTTTGCGGCGATAGTGACCCGGTTCACCTCGCCGGAGTCGGCAATGTCCCAGCGTCCCCTTTCCCTGCGCATGGCGGTATGTGCCGCGTTGCTCGCCCTTGCTGGCGCGGCATCGGCGCAGGCGGCACCCGCGTCGTCGCCAGTGCCTGCGCCTGTCGCGGCCACGCAGGCGGCCTTGCCAGCCCAGTTGCAGGACTTCGACGCCTACATGGCCGACACCCTAAAGACCTTCAAGGTGCCGGGCATCGCGGTGGCCATCGTCAAGGACGGCAAGGTGGTGCTGGCCAAGGGCTTCGGCGTGCGCGAGCTGGGCCGGCCGGCGAAGGTAGACGCGCACACGCTGTTCGCGATCGCCTCCAACACCAAGGCGTTCACTGCCGCGGCGCTGCAGATGCTGGCCGACGAGGGCAAGCTGGACATGGACGCGCGGGTGACCGACTACCTGCCAGGGTTCCGCATGAGCGATCCCTACGTGACGCACGAGATGCGCGTGCGCGACCTGCTGGCGCACCGCAGCGGCCTCAGCCTCGGCGCGGGCGACCTGCTGTACTGGCCGCCGACCAGCTACACCACCGCGGACGTGGTGAAGCGCCTCGCCAGGGTGCCGATCAAGAACAGCTTCCGCGCCCATTACGCCTACGACAACATCCTGTTCGCGGTGGCGACGGAGGTCATCGAGAAGGTCTCTGGCCAAAGCTACGCCGACTTCGTGCGCGAGCACATCTTCAAGCCGGTCGGCATGGACGAGTCGCTGATCGACTGCACCTACCTGAAGCCCGGCATGGACGTGGCCACCGGCCACGCGCCCTACAACTTCAAGGACGTGAAGCCGGTGCCGCCGATGGCCTGGCTCAACGACCCCGGCGCCGGCGGCATCTATGCCAGCGTCGACGACCTCGCCAAGTGGATGAACGTGCAGCTTGCCGGCGGCATGCTGCCGGACGGCAAGCGGCTGTTCTCCGAGAAGAGCCACCGGGCGATGTGGTCGATGCTTACGCCGATCCCGATCGGCAAGCCGCCGATTTCCGAGATGGCGCCGCTGGTGCCGGAGTTCTATGGCTACGGCGAGGGCTGGTTCCTCAGCACCTACCAGGGCCAGAAACTGGTCTGGCACACCGGCGGCTGGCCGGGCTTTGTCACGCGAGTGACGATGGTGCCGAAGCTGCATCTCGGGGTGGTGGTGCTGACCAACATGCAGTCCGGTGCCGCGTTCAACGCGGTCACCTACCGGGTGCTCGACGCCTACCTCAATCCGGCGCACAAGACCGACTGGGTGGCGGTGTACGAAAAGGCGGTGAAGAAAGGCGAAGCCGACGCCGACCACAGCTGGGCCGAGCACGAAGCCGCGCGCGACAAGAACAGCAAGCCCTCGCTGCCGTTGTCCGGCTACGCCGGCACCTACCGCGACCCATGGTACGGCGACATCGTCGTCAGCGACGAAGGCGGCAAGCTGCGCCTGCGTTTCAGCCACACCAGGCAACTGGTCGGCACGATGACGCCGTGGCAGCACGACACCTTCATCGTGCGCTGGGACGACCGCTCGCTCGACGCGGACGCCTTTGTCAACTTCGCGCTGGATGACGACGGCCACGTGCGCTCCATGCGCATGCAGCCGGTGTCGCCACTGACCGATTTCAGCTTCGACTTCCAGGACCTGCGTCCGGTGCTGGTGAAGGCTGCCGGGAAGAAGATCTGAGTTCCCGCCCCTCCCGCGCGGGAGGGGCGGCATGCACCGGCCACGTTGCCGCATTGGGACGGGGCCACACCGTCAACCGAGGGGATCGCCATGCGCCATCGTCATCTCACCGCGGCACTGTTGGGCTGCGGGCTGCTGTTTTCCGCCGTCTCGCCTGCGCGCGACAGCGCGCCGGTCGCACCGGCGGCAAGCTTCTTCCACGTGCAGCTGGGCGGCGCCGTGGCACGGCCGGAGTCGGGGCGCCTGCTGCTGTTCGCGATCGCCGCCAAGGATGCCGAGGCGGCAGCGAAGGAGCACGGCGGAGACGGCAAGGTGGAGGCGGTGGATACCAGCCCGTTCTTCCCCACGCAGACCGCCGTGGCGGCGCGCGAGGTCAGCCGGTTGGCGCCGGGCCAGGCGGTGGACGTGGATGCCGACGAGATGGCATTCCCGCAGCCCTGGTCGCGCTTGCCGGCGGGCGACTACTACGTGCAGGCCGTGCTGGACGTGCACCACGACTACAACTATCACGGCCGCCACGGCGGCGATGTGCTGAGCAAGGTGGTGAAGCTGCATCTGCCGGCTGCCAGCATGCCCGACCTGACGCTCTCGGAGATAGTGCCGGCGCGCAAGGCGTGGGACATACCGAAGCGCTACATGAGTAAGACCACGCTCAAGCATTTCGACCAGGCACGCGAGCATACCAAGGCCATCGACTTCGTCAGTCCCGTGCTGAGCGCGTTCTGGGGGAGGCCCATCCACATGCGTGGCTGGGTGATGTTGCCGCCGGGCTACAACCACCACGCCGGTGCGACCTATCCCACGGTGTATTTCACACACGGTTTCGGCGGCGACACGGATACGCTGGCGGGCAGCGCGGCGATGGTCTACGGCGCCACGGCGGAGAAGCAGATGCCGCCGATGATCTGGGTGTTCCTCGACCAGTCCAGCCCCACCGGCACCACCGAGTTCGCCGACTCGGTGAACAACGGGCCCTGGGGGCGGGCGCTCACCACAGAGCTGATCCCGCAGTTGGAGAAGACCTACCGCATGGACGCCAGGCCAAGCGGTCGCTTCCTGCAGGGCCATTCCTCCGGCGGCTGGGCCACGCTCTGGCTGCAGACGCGCTATCCGAAGATCTTCGGCGGCACTTGGTCCACCTCGCCCGACCCCAGTGACTTCCACGATTTCACCGGGCCCGACCTGTACGCGCCACACGCCAACGTCTACCGCCGGCCCGACGGCACGGCCTATCCGCTGGTGCGTGACAAGGGCAAGGTGCTGGCCACCTTCCAGCAGTTCGCCCAGCTGGAACGCGTGATGGGACCGTACGGCGGCCAGTTAGCCTCGTTCGAATGGGTGTTCTCGCCCAAGGGCAAGGACGGCCGCCCGGAGCCGATGTTCGACCGCGACACCGGCGACGTGGACCCGGCCGTGGTGGACTACTGGCGCGACCACTACGACATCGCCTACCGGCTGCAGCACCACTGGGCCCAGCTGAAGCCCTACCTCGACGGCAAGATCCATCTCTACGTGGGCACCGCCGACACGTTCTACCTGGACGGCGCCGCGCACAAGCTCAAGGCGGTGCT
>DAIDKO010000137.1 GCA_027450005.1 Rhodanobacter sp.
GTCAGGCCAGCGCTTTGCCTTCGGCTTCCTCCAGATTCGCAGTCGCCCACGACACCCTTGCCGTTCGGCTAACTCTTCCCCTTGCCGGCCGAGTAGAGGACTTTCACCTCCAAGTAAGTGCGCCCTGCCGGGCGCACCCAACGAAAGGGCGCGTCAAGCGCGCCCTCCGTAGAGTCCCTGCTCAGTCGCGCCAGTCGGCCAGCGCGACGTCGAGCTCGGCCGGCGCACCGATCGCGCGTGTCTCAAGCCCCTTGTCGATGCGTTTGACCAGGCCGGCCAGCACCTTGCCCGGACCGCACTCGGCGACACGCGTGGCGCCGCCGGCGGCGAGCACCTGCACGCATTCGGTCCAGCGCACCGGTAGGTAGAGCTGGCGCTGCAGCGCACCGCGGATGGCGTCGAGGCTGTCGTAACGCTTCGCTTCCGCGTTCTGCACCACCGGGATCGCCGGCAACTGCCAGGCCATCGAGGCCATACGCTCGCCCAGCTTGTCCGCCGCCTCACGCATCAACGAGCAATGCGAGGGTACCGACACGGCCAGCTTGATGGCCTTCTTCACGCCCAGTTCGGCGAGCCGGGCCAGTACGCGGTCCACCGCTTCGGCGTTGCCGGCGATCACAAGCTGGCCGGGCGAGTTGTAGTTGGCCGGTGCCACCACCTGGCCCTGCGCCACCTCTTCGCATACCTGCGCAATCTGCGTATCGTCGCCGCCCAGGATCGCCGCCATCGCGCCCGTGCCCGCCGGCACCGCCGCCTGCATCAGGCGGCCGCGCTCGGCCACCAGCGATGCGGCATCGTGCAGCGACAAGGCGCCGGCGCACACCAACGCGCTGTATTCACCGAGGCTGTGGCCCGCCAATTGCGCCGGCCGCGCGCCGCCGAGCTTCTGCCATACGCGCCATACCGCCACGCTGGCGGCGAGCAGCGCGGGCTGCGTGTTCTCGGTGCGGTTGAGCTGATCCTCCGGCCCCTGCTGGCTGAGCGACCACAGGTCCGTACCGGCGCCTTGCGAAGCCTCGTCGAATACCGCCTTCACGTCGCCATGTGCCGCGGCCAGCTCGGCCAGCATGCCAACGGACTGCGAGCCCTGGCCAGGGAAAACGAAGGCGAGGTTGGGGTGGATGACGGTCATGCTGGCGTTCTCCGACGAATGCAAAAGCAGGCACCCCCGCCCCGCATGCCGGGGCGAGCGGCGTTTCCGAATCCTCGATCCGGGCTCAGTAGCGCAGCAGCGCCGAGGCCCAGGTGAAGCCGCCGCCGAAGGCTTCCAGCAGCAGGTTCTGGCCGCGCTGCACCTTGCCCGAGCGCACGGCGTAATCCAGCGCCAGCGGCACCGAGCCGGACGAGGTGTTGGCGTGCTGGTCGACCGTCACGATCACGCGATCCATCGGCATCTGCAGCCGCTTGGCGGTGGCTTCGATGATGCGCAGGTTGGCCTGGTGCGGGATCAGCCAGTCGATGTCCGACTCGTGCATGCCAACAGCCTCGAGCGTCTCGTCGACCAGCGAATCCAGCGTCTTCACCGCGACCTTGAACACTTCGCGGCCGGCCATCTTGATGCGCACGCCGTGGTTCGGCTCGTCGCGGAAGCCGACCGACACACCGACCGGATTCCACAGCAGTTCCTTGTAGCCGCCGTCGGCGTGCATGCAGGTGGCGTAGATGCCGGGCTCGCCGGAGGCTTCGAGCACCACCGCACCGGCGCCGTCACCGAACAGCACGCAGGTCTCGCGCTCGTTCCAGTCAACCATGCGGGTCAACGTCTCGGCGCCGATCACCAGCACCTTCTTCGACTGCCCGCTCTTGATGAACTTATCGGCGATGCCCAACGCGTACATGAAGCCGGAGCAGGCGGCATTGACGTCGAACGCCGCACAACCGTTCGCACCCAGCCGCTGCTGCACCAGGCAGGCGGTGGACGGGAAGATGATGTCGGGCGTGGTGGTGCCCAGCACGATCAGATCCAGCTCGGACGCCTTGACGCCGGCCGCCTCCAGCGCCCGCTGCGCGGCGAGGAAGGCCAGGTCGCCGGTGGTCTCGCCGTCGGCGGCGATATGGCGCTGGCGGATGCCGGTGCGGGTGCGGATCCATTCGTCGCTGGTGTCGACGATCTTCTCCAGATCGGCGTTGCTCACGGCGCGCTCGGGCAGAGCGCTGCCGGTGGCGATGATGCGGGAGTAGATCGGGGCCATTCCGTTTTCCGTCAAACGTAAACCATGAATTGAACGCCCTGCGCGACGCATGCGCAACCGTTCGGACGTCCACTCGATGCCCTGCAACGCGAAACGGCGCGTCGCCGCGCCGTTTCTGTCGATGCGTGCAGGCGAATTCCGCGAGGGGAATCCTCTGCGCGATCAGTCCTCGACCGACACTGCGCCCTTAGTCTCGATCACCTTCTTGCCGCGGTAGAAGCCGTCGGCGGTGACGTGGTGGCGCAGGTGCACCTCGCCACTGGTCGGGTCGGTGGACAGCTGCACGGTCTTCAGCTTGTCGTGCGCGCGACGCATGCCGCGGGTGGACGGGGTACGGCGGCTCTTGGCAACGGCCATGGTAGTTCTCCAACTGAAACTGTGTTCGATTTCTACGTGATCGGGGCTGCATGCCCCGACCGGTTCACTTCTTCAGTTCGCGCAACACCGCGAACGGATTGTTCTCTTGCGACTCGGCCCCGCCCTGCTCCGGCTCGCCCTGACCCACCAGCGCGTCGGGCAGGCTGCTGTCCGGGTTCACCGGCACCAGCGGCAAGGCCAGCAACAACTCGTCCTCGATCACGTCCGCCGGATGCAGGCGGCCATCGTCAGGCACCAGCAGCGGTTCGCACCCGGGCGGCAAACCCGCCTCGTCGCGCTCCCGCCGGATCAGCCCGAGCCGGCTGTCCACCCTTACCGGCAACACGAACGGTTCGAGCGTGCGCTGGCAGGTCATCGTCAGCGGCGCCTGCGCATGGACATCCACGTAGTCCGTGCCCAGCTCGTCGCGGCCGAAATCCAGCCGATAGATCACTTCGCCGTCGTTGCCGGCCAGCGCGCCGCACAGGCGCCCGAAAGCGGCAACCGGCATGGCTCCCTCGAACGAACGCCGCGCCGAGACCATGCGCCATGCGTCCACGGACTCTGGCAGTGTCACGGACATAATCGGCGAATGGTAAGTTCGCAAACGACCGAAGTCAACCGACAATCAAGCGCTTGCGTCGCGCCCTTCGGTCATTTTGCCTGATCCGTCCTGCTTGCGGCAGACTGCATGCCCGCACCATGCGAGCCCTGCCACGTGAACCTTCCCCTGACCCTCGGTGCGCTGGCACTGCTGGCGCTGGTCGCCGCCGCGGCCTGGGCGCTGACGTCGCGCCGCTGGCAGAACCGGCGCGCCGCCGGCCTGCAGCAGTTGCTCGACCTCGCCGACCGGCTGGAGGCGGACCTGAAGAGCTGTCGCACCGGACTGCAGCAGGCGCACGCGGTCATGGCGATCAACCCGGACCTGCCCGCTGCCAGCGAACAGGATGCCCGCCACGCCGTCGATGCCGGCCTGCAGGCCCTGCTGCGGCAGCGCATCTGGATCCGCGACCATGCGGCCTCCGCCAGCCAGCACGAACTCGACGAGGCGGTCGCCACGATGCGTGCCAGCCGCGACCGCCTGCAGCCGCTCCTGCAGGCGTTGAATGCCGCCCAGCGCGACCTGGACAGCGCCATGCGCGAACACATCCACCGGGATGCCGAATGAACGCCGCACCACCCCGCATCGTGCTGGCCTCGACCTCGCGCTACCGCGCCGAGCTGCTGCACCGGCTGCTCCCCGATTTCGAGCAGCACGCCCCCGGCATCGACGAAACCGCGCTGCCCGGCGAGGCGCCGGAGGCCCGCGCGGCGCGGCTGGCGGTCGCCAAGGCCACGGCTGCCGCAGGCCACTTCGACGATGCGCTGGTGATTGGTTCCGACCAGGTCGCCGAACTCGACGGCGAAACCCTGGACAAGCCCGGCAGCGTGGCGAATGCCTGCGCCCAGCTCACCGCAAGCTCCGGCCGCACGGTGCATTTCCACACCGCGCTGTGCCTGTTCGATACGCGCATGGGCCACCACCAGCTTCACGTCGACCACACCAGGGTGCATTTCCGCGCACTCGGGTCAGCGGAAATCGAGCGTTACGTGACGCGCGAACGTCCCCTGGACTGCGCCGGAAGCTTCAAATGCGAAGGCCTTGGCATCAGCCTGTTCGAGCGCATCGACAGCGAGGACCCCAGTGCCCTGGTCGGCCTGCCGCTGATCGCGCTGGCAAAGCTGCTGCGTGCGGCGGGTGTGGCCGTGCCGTAACCCCCGCCGCGCCGATGACAGTGCGCGCAGGCTGCCGCTACTCTGCACCAAGGGAACAGGGGAGCAGTGCATGAATACGGAAACGACGTGGTACTACGCGGACCGGGACGGCAGGCAGCAAGGACCGCTGTCGCGCGAGGAATTCCTGCGCGTGCTGGAACGCGAACGACTGCCGCCGGAAACCCTGGTCTGGCGCGACGGGCTGGCGCAATGGCAACCGCTGTCCACGCTGGCCGCGGAACTGGACCAGGCCACCGCGCCGCCGCCGGTTCCGCCACCACCGTTTCGCACCGCACCGGCGCTCGTGTCGGCATCGAATCCGGTGGTCTACGCCGGCTTCGTGCGTCGCTGGGCGGCCTTCCTGCTGGACGGGTTGATCCTCGGCGCGATCAACGCCGCGCTGATCTTCGTGCTTGCCCTGGCGATCGGCCTGTCGGCGCTGGACCATGCCGGCGCGCCCGATCCCGCCCGCACCGCTTGGGTGCTGCTGGTGTACCCGATCGTCTTCGGCGTGGCGCTGCTGTACTACTCGCTGCAGGAGAGCTCCGTGCACCAGGCCACGCTGGGCAAGCGCGCTCTGGGCATCAAGGTCACCGACCTGGAAGGGCGGCGGATCAGCTGGAAGCATGCCGTCGGCCGCTGGTTCGCCGCGGCGCTGTCCTACCTCACCTTGTACGTCGGCTTCCTGATGGCCGCCTTTACCGAGCGCAGGCAGGCGCTGCACGACATGGTGGCGAACACCCTGGTGACGGATCGCTGGGCCTTCACCGACCATCCGGAAAGGCAGAGCACGCAAACCTCCGGCTGCCTCATCGCCATGCTGGTCGGTGCATTCCTGGTCGTACCGGTGATCGCGATACTCGCGGCCATCGCCATCCCCGCCTACCAAAGCTACGTGGAGCGTGCACAGATCGGCGCCGCGATCCTGCAGGCCGGGCCGCTGAAAGCGCAGGTCGAACAAGCCTGGAAGGCCAGCGGTCAATGCCCCCGCAACGGCGAGGCCGGCATCCGCGATGCCGACAGCTACGCCAGCAGGCAGCTGCAGTCCATCCAGGCCGGCAGGATGAAGGGCAGCGGCCGCTGCGCGCTGGAACTGACCCTGCGCGCAGCGGGTCGGTCCATGCTCGACGGCAAGCGCGTCTGGCTGACGATGGACAAGGATGGCGGCCTCACGCCGACCTGGCATTGCAGCTCCGAACTGCCGAACCGCTACCTGCCGATGACCTGCAGCGAGTCCAACCAGCAATGAACCACCCCGAACCCGCCATGCCGCCCGCCGACGAACTGCGCCAGCGCCTTGCCGCCGCCGAAGCGCAACTCAACCGCGTGGTGCTTGGCAAGGCACGGCAGGTGAAGCTCGCCCTGGCCTGCCTGGTCGCCGGCGGCCACCTGCTGCTGGAGGACGTGCCCGGCGTGGGCAAGACCACGCTGGCGCACGCGCTGGCGGCCAGCTTCGCGCTGGATTTCCAGCGCGTGCAGTTCACCAGCGACCTGCTACCTTCCGATATCCTCGGCGTCAGCATCTACGAGCGCGAGACCGGCCAGTTCCGCTTTCATCCCGGCCCGATCTTCGGCGGCCTGCTGCTGGCCGACGAGATCAACCGCGCCACGCCCAAGACACAAAGCGCCCTGCTCGAGGCGATGGCCGAAGGCCAGGTCACCGTGGACGGCCAGACGCACGCGCTGCCGCAACCGTTCTTCGTGGTCGCCACGCAGAATCCGCTCGACCTGACCGGCACCTTCCCGCTGCCCGACTCGCAACTCGACCGCTTCATGCTGCGGCTGTCGCTGGGCTATCCCGATCCCGCGGCCGAACGCGAACTGCTCACCGGCAGCGACCGCCACGACCTGCTGGCGCAACTGAAGCCGGCGCTGGACGGCACCGCCCTGCTCGCGCTGCGCCGGCAATCGTCGGCCATCGCCGCCAGCCCCGCCCTGCTCGACTACCTGCAGGCGCTGCTCGCCGCAAGCCGCCGCCATGCGGATATCCGCACCGGCCTGTCGCCGCGCGCCGGACTGTCCCTGCTCGCCGCCGCGCGCGCATGGGCGTTGCTGCACAACCGCGCCTACGTGCTGCCGGAGGACCTGCAGGCGCTGTTCGTACCGCTGGCCGCCCATCGTCTGGTGGCTGCGCGCGGCGCCGGCGGCGATGCGCTGGCCCGCCAGCTCCTCGCCGAGGTGGCGGTGGACTGACATGCATGCTGCCTTGCGCCGGCTCGCGCAACGCGCCGTGGCCCGGGCCGAACGCCGTCTGCCGGCGCTGACCCGCCTGCGCCAGCCGGAGCCGCTGCCGATCGAACTGAACCGGCGACGCATCTACATCCTGCCCACCGCGTTCGGGTTCGGCTTCGGCGCGCTGCTGCTGGTGATGCTGGTCGGCGCGCTGAATTACGCGAACAACGCCGCCCTGCTGCTGACCTGCCTGCTCGGCGCCGCCGCCGCCGCGAGCATGCTGCTTGCCTTCCGCACGCTGGACGGGCTGCGCCTGTCGGACATCCGTGCCGACCACGTCGTCGCCGGTGAAGCGCTGCGGCTGACGCTGGATTTCTCCGCCTCGCGCCTGCGCGAAGCCGTA
Organism: Rhodanobacter sp.; assembly: GCA_027450005.1. Lineage (GTDB taxonomy): Bacteria > Pseudomonadota > Gammaproteobacteria > Xanthomonadales > Rhodanobacteraceae > Rhodanobacter_A. The sequence continues at coordinate 6,880 of DAIDKO010000137.1, forward strand.
CGGCTGGACTGCATGGGCGAGACCCGCGCGTTCGCGGTCGATGGCACCGCCGAGCTGTGCCTGCAGCTGCCCACCACGCGTCGCGGCTGGCAGGCCCTGCCGCGGATACGCGTCTGGAGTACCTGGCCGCTGGGAATGTTCCGTGCGTGGAGCTGGCTGCATCCGCAGCAATCGGTGCTGGTATGGCCACGTCCTGAGCAGGCCGGGCCGCCCCCCGTGCTGCCGGCCGATGGGCAGGAACGCCTGCGCCCGCAACCGGGCGAGGAACTGGCAGCGCTGCGCGACTACCGCCGCGGCGACGCGCCGCGCCACATCGCATGGAAAGCCAGCGCACGCCACCACGACCTGCTGGTCAAGGATTTCGACCGACCCGAGCCGCGCGAAACCTGGTCGCTGGATTGGCATGCACTGCGCTCGTTGGACCGCGAGGCGCGCATCGCCCGGCTGGCGCGCTGGCTGGGGGAAGCGGAGGCACAAGGCCGCCGTTACAGCCTGCAACTGCCAGGCGAACGCATCGAGTTCGGCAGCGGCCCGGCCCATTACGCGCGCTGCATGGGCGCGCTGGCGGTGCTGCCATGAAGGCCGACGCCCAGCCGCTGGACACGCGCAGCTTCGACCTCGCTGCGCTCGCTTTCGTCATTGCGCTCGTGCTGCAAGCGCCGCATCTGCCGTGGTGGCTTGGCGCGCCCTTGCTGCTGGCCATCGGCCTGCGCTGGTGGCTGCGCCGGTACCAACGGACCCGTATACCCGCGTTGCTGAAACTGCCGCTGCTCGCGCTGCTGGTGCTGGCCGTGGTCGCACGCTACGGCAACGTGTTCGGGCTGGTGCCGGGTACCGCGCTGGCCGCAGGCCTGCTGGTACTGAAGCTGCTGGAAACCGAGACCCCGCGCGACGCGCGCGTGGGCATGGGCTTCACCTGCTTCACGCTGATGGCCGCACTGCTGTTCGACCAGAGCCTCGTCGCCACGCTGGCAGTGGCGCTGGGCCTGCTGCCGCCGCTGGCGGCGCTACGCTCGCTGGAGCCGGGGCGCAGGGCACCTGCCGCACTATGGCGCGAATGGCTGCCCGGCATGGGCCTGCTTGCCGTCGCGCTGCCACTGGCCGTGCTGGCCTTCCTGCTGGTGCCGCGACTCAGCTCGCCGTTGTGGGGCGCGCCGAACGTCGACCAACAACGCAGCGGCCTTGCCGACAGCATGACGCCAGCCGGCTTCACCCAGTTGCTGGTCGACGACAGCCCCGCGCTTCGCGTGAGTTTCGACGGCTCGCCGCCACCGCCTAGCCTGCGCTATTTCCGCGCCTACGTGATGAGCCATTACGACGGCGCAAGCTGGACGTATCGCGACGTGGCCAACCAGCCGCCGGCACCGATCGAGGCCACCGCCGGCATCCGCTACCGGATCAGCCTGGAACCGACGCGGCAGCGCGTGCTGCCCACGCTGGATATGCCGCTGGCCGCGCCGCCTGGCGCCAGCCTGCGCCGCGACCGCGTGGTGATCGCCGACAAGCCGGTGGACAAGCTGCGCGACTATACGGTGAGTTCCGCAACCGCCTACCGGCTGGAGCCACAGCTCGGTCGCCACCACGCGCGCTGGCTGCAACTGCCCGCCGGTTTCAACCCGCGCACGCTGGCACTGGGCCAGTCGTGGCGCAGGCAATACGGCAACGACGATGCCGCCATCGTGCGGGCGGCGCTCGCGCTTTTCCACGACGGCGGCTTCCGCTACACGCTGGCGCCCGCGCCGCTGGGCAGGAACGCCATGGACGATTTCCTGTTCGATACGCGCGAGGGCTTCTGCGAGCACTACGCCTCGGCCTTCACCGTGCTGATGCGCGCCGCCGGCATTCCGGCCCGGGTGATCACCGGTTACCAGGGCGGCTACTGGAACGCTATCGGACACTACCTGCTGGTACGCAATTCCGACGCGCATGCGTGGAGCGAAGTGTGGCTGGCCGGCAAGGGCTGGGTACGCGTCGATCCCACCGCCGCGGTACGTCCGCAGCGCATCAGCCTCGGCGCCGCCGCCGCAGCGCCGGGTGGCCAGTTGCCGTGGTACCAGGTGGGTTGGCTGCAATCGCTGCGCAACCACTGGGACATCGTCAACCGCTGGTGGAACCAGGGCGTCAACGGCTTCAACGCCCTGCGCCAGCGCGGCCTGCTGAGGCCGTTCGGCATCGACCGGACGGACACCTCGACGCTAGCGCTGCTGCTTGCCGCGACCTGCACGCTGGCCATGCTGATCGGCCTCGCCTGGGTATGGCGGCGGCGCAAACCGGAGGACGCCGTGCGCGCCGCACTGCGCCAACTCGAACGCAAGCTGGTCCGGCTGGGTGTTGCGCGGCAAGCCGGCGAGGGTCCTCGCGACTATCTGCAGCGTGCAGCAGCTGCCTTGCCTGCCCAGCGCGAGCGCCTGCTCGAACTGATGCACCGTTACCTGGAGCTGCGCTACGGCCGCGCCAAACCCACGCCTGAATCCCTGCGCAGGCTGCAACGCGCGATTCGGGATTTTCCTGTCCGCCGCGTGGTCAAATGAACGTTGAATAGGCAACCCACCCATTTCGTGATGGAGAAACCGCCATGTCCCTGTACCGTCCCCTCGCGCTAGTCGCGGCCGTTGCCCTGCTGGGCGGCTGCGCCACGATGCCGCAACCGCTGCAAGGCAATTACGCCAACCTTTCCAGCAGCGCCGCCCAGCAGGGTGGTGCCGGTGGTACCCGCGTACGCTGGGGCGGCGAGATCATCAAGACCGAACCGGGCCCGCAGGAAACCTGCTTCTACATTCTCGCCCGTCCGCTGGACAGCCAGGCGCGGCCGGAAGCGGGCCGCTCGGGTGGCGACCAAGGCCGCTTCGTGGCTTGCCACAGCGGCTTCTACGACCCCGAGGTGTTCACCCGCGGCCGCGAGCTGACCGTGACCGGCACCATCCACGGCACGGTGACGCAGAAGGTGGGCGACTACGATTACCCCTATCCGCGCGTGGAAGCCGACGTGGTGTATCTGTGGCCGAAGCGCCCGGTCTACGTGAGCACGCCCTACCCTCCCGGCTTCTACGACCCGTTCTGGGGTCCCTGGGGTCCGTGGGGCTACGGCCCGTATCCGTACTGGAGTGCTCCTAGCGTGATCGTGGTGCGGCCCGTCC
>DAIDKO010000138.1 GCA_027450005.1 Rhodanobacter sp.
TTGAACACGCTTTGCGGGCGCGCCAGCGGGTCGAGCGACATGCACCACTCGACGATCTCGATCAGGTTGTCCGAATAGGCAGCGCTTGGCCGATGTCCGCGGCCTGCGTGCTGGCGACCACGTTGCCCAGGCGGTCGGCGACGGCGAGATAGCGGATCTGCCGGTTCTGCGCGATGTACTGCACCAGCGCGCGCGTGGCGGCCTGGTCGTTCAGCAGCAGGTTTTCCGCCGCCTCGCCGGCGATCATGCGGCTCAGCGAGCCACCGAAATCCAGCGCGAGGCCGCTGACTGCGGTGTTCTGCTTGGCGTAGATCGTGGCCAGGCCCAGCAGCAACACCAGGCTCAGCGTGGCGCCCAGCGCACCGGCCCAGCGCAGGCGCAGCGAGATGATGCGGTTGGCGATCGGCTTCTCGTGCAGGCGCTCGTACTCGCGACGCGCCTGGCGCAGGTCGTCGACCACCTCGGCGCCGCTCTGGTAGCGCGCGGCCGCAGTGGGGTAGAGCAGGGTGCGCACGATGCCCACCAGCATCGACGGCGTCGCCGGGTCCAGCGGTTCGATCGGCGGGCGCGGCAGGCGTTGCCGTTCGCGGATCAGCCGCGCCACGTCGGACGTCTCACGCCACGGCAGCTTGCCGGTGATCAGCCAGTACATCACCACGCCCAGCGAGAACAGGTCGCTCCGTGCGTCGTCCGCCTCGCCGCGCAGGCGCTCCAGCGCCATGTAGGCCGGCGTTCCGCCGATCTTGCCGTCGGCGGCCTGTGCGCCGCGCCGCTCGGCGATGCCGAAATCGCTGAGCTTGGCGTAATGCCAGCCCTCCGCCAGCATGATGTTCTCGGGCTTGATGTCGTGGTGGATGACGCCCTGTTCGTGCGCGTAGTTCAGCGCGGCGGCGATCTGGCTGGCCAGCTCGATCACCAGCGGCAGCGGTGGCAGCCCCTCGCTGGCGACCCTGCTGGCCAGCGTCTCGCCGCCCAGGCGTTCCATCGCGATGTAGGGGCGGCCGTCGTCGGTCTCGCCGGCGTCGAAGATGGTGACGACGTTGGGGTGGACGAGGTGCCCGGCCGCGCGTGCCTCGGCGAGGAAGCGCCGCCGGTAGGCCGCGTCGGCTGCCACGTGGTGGTGCAGGCACTTGATCGCGACCTGGCGCTGGATGCCGGGATCGAAGCCCGCGTAGACCACCGCCATCGCGCCCTCGCCCAGCACCCCGTCAATGCGGTAGCGCCCGATCGTCGGTGGTACGGCGGCATGGGCATCCACGAGGCAGTCCTCAGCGCAGCCGCCAGGCCAGGCCGGCGAGGGCGGTCAGCACCGCCAGCACCAGCAGGCCGACGGCCAGCCGCTTCGAACTGCCGGGGCGGGTACTGCGTGGGTCGCGGGTCAGGAAGACGAATTCGGCCTGGCCGAGCCGGATGCGATCGCCGTGGCGCAGCACCGACTCGTGGATGCGTTGCCCGTTGACGAAAGTGCCGTTGGTGGACAGCGTGTTCATGATCACGTAGTGGCCCTGCTGGTTCATGATCCATGCGTGCGAGGCCGACACGCTGGGGTCGCTGATCACGATGTCGTTGTCGCCACGCCGGCCGACCGTCTGCCGGCCGGGGCGCACCGTGTGGCGCAAGCGGTCGTGTTCGCCACCGACGGTTTCGAGCACTGGCTCGTGGACGCTAGCGCGGCCGCTCGGTGCAGGTGCCAGCCTGTCGGCCTGCAGGCGAAGCTCTTCCGGGGAAAACAATCGCGTGCCCTGGGGCCCTGCTGAACGTCGTGGCATCGGCTTGTGCTGGCTCATGGCGGTGCTTGGCTATCCGGTTCGTCACTATAGCCAATCGCCGTGCCGATTCTGTCGATGCCGCCTCGGCCCGGCGTGCCTGCAAGTGAAGCATGACGCAGCCTCGTGTCGACGCTGCGGATACCGCGCCGCCCTGGATGCACGCATGCCCGTCCTGCGCCGGGGCCGTTGTTACGCACTGTTACCGAGCGTTGCCGTGCCGACATGCCAGCGTGGCGGTGGCTGCCTAGCGTTGAGGTTCACGCAACCACCACCGGGAGTACGACATGGACACCACGTTCGCACCCATCGCGCTGGATGCCCCCAATCCGCAGCCGCGCCAGGGCGAGACGCTGTCCGGGCTGGACATCGCGCAGTTGCAGAAATACGTGGTCGTGACGCGGCGGAAGGTGAGGGCGGGCCAGTATCTGTATCGGAACGGCCAGCCGTTCCGTGCGCTACACCTGGTGCACGCAGGGTTCCTGAAGACCTGCGAGCTGTCGGAGGACGGCCGCGAGCAGGTGACGGGATTCCGCATGCGCGGCGACCTGCTTGGCGTCGAATCGATCGGCCTGGCGGTGCACATCTGCGATGCGGTGGCGCTGGACGATGCCGAAATCTGGGAGCTGCCCTATCCGCCGGTGCTGGATGCGCTGAAGCACGTCCCCAAATTGCAGGTGCGGCTCGCGACCGCGCTGGCCGAGGAAATCCGCCGCGACCGCGTCTGGATGCTGGCCATCGGCACGCTGCCGGCCGAGCAGCGCGTGGCGGCTTTCCTGCTGGATATCGCCGGGCGGCTGGCCCATCTCGGTTTCAGCGCCCGCCATTTCATCCTGCGCATGGGACGTGCGGACATCGCGAGCTTCCTGGCGCTCAAGCACGAGACGGTGAGTCGCGCGTTGTCGCACCTGGAACGGCTCAATTACATCGAGGTGCTGCGCCGCGAAGTGAAGCTGCTGGATATCCCCAGGCTACGCGCCTGCGTCGGTACACCCTGCACGACGCCCTGAGCAGGCATGCCTAGCCGGCGTCGAGCAGCCGCCTCACCGCTTCGATCAGCTGCTCGCACTTATAGGGTTTGCGCAGCAGTTCGAAGGGTGCCGTGGGGCTTTCCGCGCCGCCGTATTTGCCTTGGTAGCCGGAAGTGAGCAGCACGGCGAGCCTGGGCTGCCTCCGGCATGCCTCGTGCGCCAGCTCCTCGCCATTCATGCCGTTGCCCAGCACCAGGTCGGAGAAAACCAGATCCACCGCGGGGTTCGCGACGAGTACGTCCAGCGCCTCGTGCGCGCCGGCGGCGGTGAGCACCTGGTAGCCGTTCGCACTGAGGAAGCGGGCCGCGATGGTGCGGACCTCGGCCTCGTCCTCCACCACCAGGATGGTGCAGCGCTCCTCGAGGGCATCGATCTCATGCCTCGCATACGCAACATCAAGGACCTCGCGCTTTCCAAGCCAGACCCACAAGCGTCTTATCCGAACATTCAGGCGCTCTATGGCGACGGAAGCATCGACTGGAACCTGATCGAAACACATCTGCACGACATGCTGCGCGTGGCCGTATCGATCAAAACCGGTAAGATCTCCGCCTCGACCATTTTGCGGCGGTTTGGCAATTACAGCCGCAAGAACAAGCTGTACTTTGCCTTCAAAGAACTTGGCCGCGTCATCCGTACCCTGTTTTTGCTGCGCTACATCGACGACGTGGAGGTGCGCAAGACGATCCAGGCAGCGACCAATAAAAGTGAGGAGTTCAACAATTTCACCAAATGGGCGTTCTTCGGCGGGCAGGGGATCATCGCCGAGAACGTGCTGCATGAGCAGCAGAAGATCGTCGGGTACAACCACTTGGTGGCCAACCTGGTGATCCTTCACAACGTCGAACAAATGTCTCGTGTTTTGGCCGAGCTCCGGGACGAGGGCGTCGAAATCAGTCCGGAAGTACTGGCCGGCCTGTCGCCATACAGGACCGCGCACATCAACCGCTTCGGCGACTACACCGTAGACACGAGCAGAGAGGTCACACCCATCGACTTCGCACGCCGGATTCTTCGTGCAGCCGAGGAGGCCGTGGCTGCCAAACGTGACAACGAAGCAGCGGAAGAGCGCTAGCCAGAAGCGACCAAATTCCTAAGTGAAGCGATACTTTAGGCGGCAAATTGCCGGTTTTTGGGTGAATCCCTGCCGACCCTCTGGTGAATTCCTGCCGCTGATCGTCATACCGCCAGGGCAGGCGTGTACGTGGTCGCGCCATTGCGTGAGCCTCCATGCATCAGGGAGACCAGCCAAGCAAGGCCGGTGCCAAGCTTCCGCAGCGCCTTCCACATTTTGACATAATATACATTATGCGAAGTGACGGACGTTGCCGGTGAGGCATCCGAAGCCGTCGATGTTCGTCCTGTGGCTGGCCCTGTGGGCCGCCCTCGCTGTCTGAGGACAACGAACTGCCACCGCTGGGCCGAAGAAACTGCCTCTTTGCCGCCAACAAGG
>DAIDKO010000139.1 GCA_027450005.1 Rhodanobacter sp.
ACGTGAGCTTGAGCAACTGGGCCAGCGCCTCTTTAGCCGCCTGGTTGTCTTCCGGCGTGCCGTTGGTTCGCATCTTGAACTGGTGCGGTTCCGGCCCTTGCTCAATCTCGAACCCCTTCAGGCCTTTCAAGTAGTCCTCAAAGTCGCTTCCCATGCGGCTCCCCCGGCCACGCGCAACAGCGAAGGCCTGAGCATACTGCGCTCCCAGCGCATACGCCCAGACGCGTGCTACCACCGGATCCCGGGTGTCCAAGGACTTCTTGATGACGCGCCGACCCAGCAGGCCCTGAAGATCGGAGGGGACGATCAGGCGAAAGTGCCACACGCCCGACGGATGACGCAGAAGATGGTGTGCAAGCCGCATTGGATTTGACCAACCGACTTGACCAAGCGCATTTATCGATGTTTCAGAAAATTAACTGAAAATCAATAACTTAAAAGGTTTGGCGGAGAGAGTGGGATTCGAACCCACGGTAGGCTTGCACCTACGGCAGTTTTCAAGACTGCTGCCTTAAACCACTCGGCCATCTCTCCGATTTGTCGCACCACCAGCCTCGCCGTGAGCAGCATTGCGCCGGTTTGACTATGGGCTCACCGCCCTTCGCCCTGAGGGCCAGCGACTGCGCTGCTTTTCGCTGCGGCATACCGCCTACGCGAGCAAAGCTGTTGCCTTAAACAACTCGGCCATCTCTGGGGATTCGCTGTTCCGGCAGCCGCGATGCAGCACTGCCGGGAGTGCATCCTATCAGGTCTGCCGCCTACCCTGCCCCGCGCGCCCCTTGCGCGACAGCGTGAACAGCGCCCAGATCATGATGACCACGGGGATCAGCGCGCCGAGCAGAGGCAACAGCACGGCGGGATGACGCACGCACATAGGTACCAGTTGGGTCGCGGTGGCATACGCCACGATGAAGATACGCAGGGCGCGGCCCCGGCGGGCGATCCACGGACTGGCGCAGATCAGCAGTAGGGCGATGCTGCCCAGCACGAGGTCGAGCGTAGGCAATGTCCAAACACTGGCGAAGCCCAGACGAGCAAGAATCACCGAACCGAGCACCGCCAGCAGAAAGTAGCTAGTCCAGAACTCGACCTTATCCCAGCCTCGCCCAGCGACCGTGTTCACGCAATGCGCTCCTGGCCACCCATGGTCGGGCGCAGCACCTCGGGCACGGTGATCGAGCCGTCGGCGTTCTGGTAGTTCTCCATCACCGCCACTAGCGTGCGGCCCACGGCGAGGCCCGAGCCGTTGAGCGTGTGCGCCAGCTCGGGTTTGCCGGTTTCCGGGTTGCGCCAACGCGCTTGCATGCGGCGGGCCTGGAAGTCGCCACAATTGGAACAGGAGGAAATCTCGCGGTAGGTGTGCTGACTGGGTAGCCACACCTCGAGGTCATAGGTCTTGATCGCAGCGAAGCCCATATCGCCGCTACAAAGCAGCACCTTACGGTATGGCAGGCCGAGCAACTGCAGCACCTTCTCGGCGTGGCCGACCATTTCCTCCAGGTGCTCGTGTGACCGATCGGGTGCGGCGATCTGTACCATCTCCACTTTTTCGAACTGATGCTGGCGGATCATGCCGCGGGTGTCGCGGCCATAGCTGCCGGCCTCGGCGCGGAAACACATAGTGTGCGCGGTGAGCCGTATCGGCAACGCATCGGCTTCGAGGATGCTGCCTGCTACAAGGTTGGTGAGCGACACTTCGGCGGTGGGAATCAGGTAACGCTTGCTGTCGCCGACGCGGGTATTGAAGAGGTCTTCCTCGAACTTCGGTAGTTGGCTGGTGCCCTGCATGGTCTCGGCATTGACAATCAGCGGCACGTTGCATTCGAGGTAGCCGTGCTCGCCGGTGTGCAAGTTGAGCATGAACTGCGCAAGAGCGCGGTGCAACCTCGCCAACTGGCCGCGCAGCACGGTGAAACGTGCGCCGGAGAGCCTGGCGCCAGCGTCGGCGTCCAGCCAGCCATGGCGCGCGCCGAGGTCGACGTGGTCCTTCACCTCGAAGTTAAAGGCACGCGGTGTGCCCCAGCGCAATTGTTCGACGTTGTCGTTCTCGTTCTTGCCCAACGGCACGGACTCGTGCGGGATGTTCGGGATGCCCAGCGCGATGTCGGCCAGCTTCGCCTGCACCTCGGTCAGCGCTGCCTCATTGGCCTTGAGTCTGTCGCCGATGCCAGCGACCTCGGCCATCAAAGGCGCGGTGTCCTCGCCCTTGGCCTTGGCCTGGCCGATCGCCTTGGAACGGGTGTTACGCAGGTTCTGCAGTTCCTGCGTCTCGGTGGCGAGGCACTTGCGTTCGCTTTCCAGCGCCTCCACGGCGGCGACGTCGAGCTCGAAGCCGCGGGCTTCCTTGAGGCACGCCGCGGTTTCGGCGAGCCGCGAACGCAACAGGGCGGGATCGAGCATGAGGTCTGTCCGGAAAGCGGTCGGAGGCCCGGATTATCGCCGCCGCGTATGACCAGTGGCAACGAGACGAAAGCCGATTTGCTCTCCTTTTACGGAGGGGGCGACATTCACTAGGGCTTGCCTCCGCGCGCCTTGCGGCGAGCTTCGCGCTGCGCCGTGAGCTTTTCGCGCAGTTGGATCTCGAGGCCGCGCTCCACTGGTTCGTAGAACACTGTGCCGTCCAGCACGTCGGGCAGGCATTGCTGGGCCAGCGCGATGCCGCCCTCGGCATCGTGGTCGTACTGGTAACCCTGGCCGTAGCCGAGACCCTTCATCAATTTCGTCGGCGCGTTGCGCAGATGCATCGGCACGTCCAGCGTACCCGTCTCGCGCACCGCTGCGCGGGCTTGGTTCCACGCCAAGTAGGCGGCGTTGCTCTTCGGTGCCATAGCCAGCCAGATCGCAAGCTGGGCAAGGCCTAGCTCGCCTTCGGGGCTGCCAAGGCGCTCGTAGGTATCCCAGGCGTCCAGCGCCATGCGCCAAGCACGCGGCTCGGCCAGGCCCACGTCCTCCACCGCTATGCGGGTCATGCGCCTGGCGAGGTACAGCGGGTCGCAGCCACCGTCGAGCATGCGCGCCAGCCAGTACACAGCGGCATCGGGGTCGGAGGAGCGCACCGATTTGTGCAGTGCCGAGATCTGGTCGTAGAACTGCTCGCCCTGCTTGTCGAAGCGGCGCGTGCGATCGGCCAGTACCTGCTCAAGCGTGGCCTGGTCGATGCACCCACCATCGGCCAGCTCGGCGGCGATCCCCAGCAGGGTGAGTGCACGGCGCACGTCACCGTCAGCGGCCTGGGCAATCAGCCGTAGCGAGGCATCGTCCACCCGCAGTTGCTGCGCACCGAGGCCGCGCTCGGTGTCCGCCAGCGCGCGCCCTAGCGCGGCCACGATGTCGTCTGCCGACACCGCCTCAAGCACGTGCACGCGGCAGCGCGACAGCAGCGCGGAGTTCAGCTCGAACGAGGGATTCTCGGTGGTGGCGCCCACGAACAGGATCACGCCACGCTCGATGTGCGGTAGGAAGGCGTCCTGCTGGGCCTTGTTGAAGCGGTGCACCTCGTCCACGAACAGCACGGTGCGTCGCCCTTGGGCGAAGTTGGCTTCCGCTTCGGCCAGCGCCTTGCGCACCTCGGGCAGGCCGGATAGCACGGCCGAGATTGCCTTGAATTCGGCATCGGCGTAGTCCGCCACCAGCAGCGCCAGGGTGGTCTTGCCGCTGCCGGGCGGCCCCCACAGCACCATCGAATGCAAGCGACCCGCCTCCAGCGCGCGGCGCAATGCGCGATCCGGCGCCACCAGTCGGCGCTGGCCAACGATCTCATCAAGGTTCCGTGGCCGCATGCGCTCGGCCAGCGGCTTGAGCGCTTCGGGTTCGGCGAACAGGGAGGCCGTGGGCTGCAAACGACTGCGCGACATGTCCACATGATACGTCGACCGCCGCCATTCCGCCCTGCGCGGGAATTTCGCGGGATATCAAACCGCCAAAAGCCAAGCCCCGCGTCAAAGCGCTCGCATGTCCGGTGGAATCAGCCCCCGTCACGATCCGCACCGCCATCGCCCCAAGCACGACGCAAAGACGTGTTGCGCATGATCCGGTTCGCCGGCCTGCGCGTGACCCTGCCGGCGACGCTGCCCTTGGCGATGCTGCGCGCGGCCAGCCCCCCGGCGCCCACCGAAACAGGCCTGGTTCGACAGCCTGGGCATGGCGCAGTGCCTGCCGCACTCCAACACCACCGGGCTAGAGCAGGATCGCCACGGCCTTTTGTGGATCGGCACCATGGGCGAGCTGACGCACTACGACGGCTACCGCGTCCAGACGTACGAGCTGGCTGGTACCAGCACCACCGGCCTGCCCGACACCTATGTGCGCTGCCTGCTCCCGTTGCCGGACGGCAGCCTGCTGGTGGGCACCAATGCCGCTGGACTGGCGCGCTTCGATCCGCAAACCAGCCACCTCCGCACCTACCCAATCGGCCCCGGCGGCACCGGTAACCGAGAGATCTACACGCTCGCCACGTATGGCTCCAGAGGTGTGTGGATCGCCACCAGCAGCGGACTGGATTACCTGAACCTGCGCAGCGACTGCATCGGCGCGGTTGATATCAGGCCGCACTAGTCAATGAGCAACTTCGCGTTGTATCAGGATCGCGCCGGCAACGTCTGGCTGGGCAACGACCATGGCTTCTTCGTGCGTTGCGCGGGCAAGCGGGATTTCGTGCGCCCGCCGCACCCGGCAGGCACGGTGAACCAAGTGCTGCGCTACGAAATCTGGGCGGAGCGCGAAGACACCGAAGGCCGGCTGCGGGTGGGCAGCGCGCAGATGGGGGCGGTATACCGCGACACCGTTGGAACGTGGCGCAGCATTATCGGCTACAACGGCCTGGCTGGCGTGGCGCGGCACGCCACCTCGCGCGACTTCCTCGAGGTGCGGCCTAACCGCATGCGGATCGCCACCGACGGCAGCGGGATCGTCGCCTACAGGGCCGGCGACGCCGCCACCCGCATCGTCGACCACGATACCTTGCTGCCCTCCTCATTGCTCGACAACACGGTATGCGCGCTGCTGGGTTCAATAGGCTCCGATCCTGCATGTAGCCGAATACGACCGCACCGATGCCCCCCCAGCATGAAGAACGTTGCAACCAGCACGCATACGTGCAACCGCAGCGTGTCCACCGGCAGGCAGCGCAGCAGGTGACCGAGGTAGATGCCGTTGACGCGCGTCGTACGGATGATCATACCGCTGTAAGCGCTGACCATATCGTTCTGCAATCCAAAGCAGCCGAGGCGAGTAAGAGACCCAGCGGGTCTGAGGCATCCAACAACGGCACCGCGGCGAACAGCAACGCGGACGCCATCAGCAACGCCACGCCGTAACGGCGCACTAGCCGCAGCGTGCTCTAAAAAACGACAATACAGTTCAACATCGCCCCCTGCACGAAGGAGGCAACGGTCAGCGCCCAAAGCAGCGCCTCGCCGGTATCGGCCCTACCCAGCGCGATGCCGAGCAGGCTGGTGTGCCGGTCATGTTGCTGATCGACTGATGCCGGAAGCTGAGATAGCCCGCCGCGCTGACCATACCGGCGATCAAAGCCAGCACGACCGTGCCGCACCAAGTCCATCATGGCAGTTGGCGCAGCACGGGCATCAGAGCATCTCCGTTGTTTGGTCATGGCACGCTTCGGGTAGCGAGCATGCACCTGCTGGGTACAAGCACGGCCTCACGCATCGCGGCTTGGCAGCCGTGGCAAGGCCACGCGCCCCATACGAGAGTATCGGCCGCGCCATCAGTTCTCCTGATTAGCGACTTCGCTCAGCCGACTGTCGCGTGATTTGAGACGCGCACGGCGCAACCTCGGAGCCATGTTACGAGGCGGAGAGCTGTCATGGCCATGAATCAGGTTCAGTTCCAAGCGGGTTTGTCGATAGCGCAGT
>DAIDKO010000140.1 GCA_027450005.1 Rhodanobacter sp.
CAGCCGCGCCGATGGTAGTGTGCACTTGCATGCAAGAGTAGGTCACCGCCAGGGGCTTTATCCCCAAACACCCTCACCGCCCGCGGTGGGGGTGTTTGCTTTTACGCAAGCCCAAATCACGGGCCGGCTTGCGCTCTGGCAAATCCTGGCGCGTCAGTGCTGATCCGGGAGTGCGTCGTCGGATGAGGCTATGCGCCGCGTATGGGTTGCCTCCGGAAATTCACCGACGTGGCATGGTGCGCGGCGATAGTCGGCGAGTGCGGGCATCTTGCAGCCATCCCACAGACAGCTTCGTCCTAGTAGGATGGAAGTTCGCTTAGGGCCAATGACGGCTCACGGCATCCTCGAACCCTGACATCGGATATCGCTAATGAATCTGCACCGTTCCCTGCTTTTTGCCGCACTGGTCGCCGCCACCGGCCTTTTGTTCGCTTCTGCTGCCTCTGCCGCGCCCGCGCAGGTTGCTGCGCCGGCTGCGAATCCACTGGGCGGCAATCCGGTGCCGGGCGTTTGCATGCTCTCACGTGAGGCGGTGTTCGCGCAGTCCAAGGTAGGCCAGGCCGCTAGCGAGCGCCTGAAGTCGCTGGCGGCGCAGCAGCAGTCGCTGCTGGAAAACCAGCGCAAGCCGCTGGAAGCAGACATCCAGGCATTCCAGCAGAAGTCGTCCAAGCTTACCGTGGCGCAGCGCCAGCAGCAGGGCCAGGCGCTGCAGCAGCGCATGCAGGCTTTCCAGGCGCAGGCCGGGGAGCTGGAGCAGCGCATCCAGCTCACCCGGGCCAAGGTGATGCAGCAGATCGGCCAACAGGCGCAGCCCATCGTCAACAGCTCCTACACGAACCACCATTGCGGCTTGCTGCTGAACCGTGATGCGGTGCTTGGCGGCAATACCAGTAACGACCTCACGGGCGACGTGGTGAGCGGCCTCGATGCCAAGATCACCACGCTCAACTTCAACCTCGAACCGCTCCCGGCTGGCGCCGCCAAGTAAGCGCCGCGACGAAGCGATACAACGATTGGCTGCCACGCACCGCGCGGCAGCCATTTTTTTGCGCACGTTGTGCGGAGTGGCATGGCGCGTCGCGCGGAAACGTGCACAAGCGAAGGAGCGGGCCGAGGCCAGTGCTAGAGTGGTCAGCCTATCTTGCAGCGGAATCTGCCATGACCACGACGGCCTTCTATTCCATCGGTACCCCCGGCACGCCCTGGGGTGCAGCGGAGCTCGCCGAGTGGCGCGCGCGACAGCGCCGCCTGCGCAGTTACGCCGATGAGGTGCAGAGCCGGATCGAGGCGTTGCGCGCGGGCTTCGACGTGGCCGAATACGGCCGACTGGACTACGCACCGGAGAACTACCCGCTGTTCGCAGTGAAAAGCCGTAGCTGGAATGACGCATTGCCTGTGATGGTGCTGACCGGCGGCGTGCACGGCTACGAGACCAGCGGCGTGCACGGCGCGCTACAGTTCCTCGAACGCGACGCGATGGCCTATGCCGGCCGCATCAACCTGCTGGCCGTGCCCTGCGTGAGCCCGTGGGGTTACGAGCGCATCCACCGCTGGAACCCCGACGCGCTCGACCCCAACCGCAACTTCCGTGCGGGCAGCCCGGCGCAGGAATCCGCCGCGGTGTGGCGGCTGCTGTCACCGCTGCGCGACACCGCGCGCATGCACATCGACCTGCACGAAACCACCGACACCGACGAGAGCGAATTCCGTCCCGCACTGGCCGCGCGCGACGGCAAGTCGTTCGAGCCGGGGACCATCCCCGACGGCTTCTACCTGTGCGCGGACAGCGCGCAGCCGGAGCCGGATTTCCAGCGCGCGGTGATCGCGGCGGTGGCAAGGGTTACCCACATCGCGCCGGCCGATCCCGATGGAGCCATCATCGGTTCGCCGGTGGTGGCGGAGGGCGTGATCGAATACGACTGCGGCAAGCTCGGCCTGTGCGCCGGCATCACCAACGCGCGCTACCGCACTACCACCGAGGTCTACCCCGATAGTCCCCGCGCCACGCCTGCGCAGTGCAACGATGCGCAGGCCGCGGCGGTACGCGCGGCGATCGACTACGCGCTGGCGCACGGCCAAGGGTGAAGACAAACAGGTCGGTGGCAAGGACAGTGATGCGCGGCGCTTTTGCCCTTTTCCCCCTTGCGGAGACGCCTGTGCTGAGAAACGGGTACTTGCGACGAGCCCGGGCTTCCGTCCCGCGGTCCGCCGGCAGCGTGCTTCGTACACCTGCCCGTGCCTCAGCGTTCGCAACGGAGCAAGCATGCGCGATGTGTGCGAGCATCGTGGCGCCCTCCCGCCGCGATACGTACACGCCATGAAATGCATGGTGATGGTCTACTGCGACGACAGCCTACTCGACGCCTTGCCACCGGGCGCGTTCGATACGCGCATGCACGCCTGCACCAAGCACGCAGACGAACTACGCGGGTAGGACAAGCTGCGCGACGCGCAGCAACTGGAGGCGCCGGCCACCGCGAAATCGGTGTGCATCCGTGCGGGCAAAACTTTCGTGCTGGACGGTCCGTTCGCGGAGACCAAGGAATACCGCGCCGGCTTCAACCTGCTCGAGGCAGACTGCGAGGACGAAGCGATCCGCATGGCCGCCGAACTGCCGTGGCCGCAGACCAGCTGCATCGAGGTGCGGCCACTGCGTGTCTTCGCGGCGGTGCGCCTACGCGTAGGAGTATGACGGTCGCCGCGCCGACCTCTCACAGCTTGGGGATGCTGGTCTCCACCACAGTGTCGAGCACGTAGGCCGCGGACGCGTTGCCGGCGGCATAGCGCCTCTCGCGCAGGACGTTGTGCACGCCGTCATGGTGCGTGAAGCCCCCGATAGACGGCAGCGCATCCAATTGACCCGGCGTGCCGGTGGCGAGCCCGGTGGCGTCGTAGTGGACCTCACGCGCACGCTCAGGCAGGACTGGTTTTGCTGGCAGGGCACGGTCTTCGCCGCTACTTCGAGGAATTCGGTCATGCCGGGGCCTCCGTAGCGGGTTTCGGGCGTGGGCACGCCGGTGAATGCCAGGGTGTCGCCGCTGGTGGTGCGCAGTTGCAGTTGCGGTGCGCCATCGTGCTCGGTCACGGCTATGGCCGGATGGCGGGCGAGGCGGTGGCCGATCAGGCCGTCCAGCCGATTCAACGCCGGATCGGCGCAGGCGATCATGGTGTGCATCATCGGGCCGACCATCAGTCGGCCGTTCTCGATGCGGTAGCTGCCGCCCATGCCGTTGCAGGCGTTGCGCACGCTGAGTCTGCCGTCGGTGAAGTCCAGTTGCAGCGGCTTGTCTGGGCGCACGAACAGCACGGTGATGCGCTGCCCCTGGTGATTGGTGGCCTCTGCCAGTTGCCAGTGGTAGGCGGCGAGTTGCGCGACATCCGGTGTGGCCGCCCCGGCGGACGGTGGCGCGGAGACGCAGGCGACCAGGACGGCGACGGCGAGCGGCAAAGGCAAGAGCGGATTGCGGCGCATGGCGCTATCCGTGAAGGGGCACGTGACACGAGCTTAGGCCGGGCGCCGCACCGGGGCGATGTCGCGGATAATGCGAACTTCTGCGCGATTCAGGTACGGCGGCCATGCTGAAGATGGTGGGTTTCGATGGAGACGACACACTATGGCGCAGCGAGGACTACTACCGCGACGCCAATGCCGGCTTCACTGCCATACTGGGCCGGTACGCCGACCTCGCCGACGAGGCGGTGCATGCGCGCATGCTCGCCACCGAGCGCAGCAACCTCGCGTTGTTCGGCTACGGCGCCAAGGGCATGACGCTGTCGATGGTGGAGACCGCCATCGCGCTCAGCGACGGCCGCATCAGCGCGCAGGACATCCATCGCCTGGTGGAGATCGGCAAGTGCGTGCTGCAGCACCCGGTGGAGCTGTTGCCGGGCATCCACGAGGCGGTGGCGGCGGTGGCCAAGTCGCACGCGGTGGTGCTGATCACCAAGGGCGACTTGTTCCACCAGGAGAAAAAGGTGGCCGAGTCGGGCCTGGCCGACTTGTTCCGCCGCATCGAGGTCGTCTCGGAGAAGGACACGGCGACCTACCGGCGACTGTTCGACGAGTTCGACGTCGCGGCGCACGAGTTCGCGATGGTGGGCAATTCGCTGCGTTCGGACATCGAACCGGTGCTCCGTCTCGGCGGCTGGGGTGTACACGTGCCCTACCACGTGACCTGGGCACACGAGCTGGAAAACGGCCTCGACGCGAACGATGCGCCGCGCATGCGCGAGGCCGCCAGCGCGGCGGAGATTCCCGCCGCGCTGGCGCAACTCGCCGCGCTGGCCTGATGGCGCCGCTGCCGCGCCTGGTGCTGGACACCAACGTCTGCCTCGACCTGTTTGTGTTCGGCGACGCGTCGTGTGCCGCGTTGCGCGCCGGGTTGGCGACCCGCGCGCTGGAGGCGATCGCCGACGCGGCGTGCCGCGGCGAATGGCTGGGCGTGCTGGGCTATCCGCAACTGGCGCTGGACGTGGCGCGGCGCGCCGCTGCGGTAGTGGCGTTCGACGCGCAATTGCGCCTGTTGCCGGAAGTGGAGCGCAGGTCGTTGCCGGTGGCGCCGAAGCTGCCGCGCTGCGCCGATCCCGACGACCAGAGGTTTCTCGAACTCACCTGGGCCTGTGGCGCGCAGTGGCTGCTCAGTCGCGACAACGCATTGTTGAAGCTGGCCAGTCGCACGCGGCGCGACCACGGCTTCGACATCGTCACGCCTCAGGACTGGCAACGCGCCTACGCCGGCCCGGCCGCCTCGTCGGCGAAGCCGGTGTAGTTGTCCGGGAACACCGGCGTACCGTCTTCCTCCAGCGCCAGTACCGCGGCCAGCGCATCGTCCGCGGCGAATTCGGCCGCGTCCTGGTGGCGGAAGCTGCGGTTCTCGCAGATCGCGTAATACACCGGGAAGCCATGGCCGTGCGGAACCACCGACAGCCATGCGGTATAGCGCGAACCTTCGAGGCTGGCGCCGGAGCGCACGGTGTAGTCGGGAAATTCGCGTTCTGCCATCGTCGTCGTCCGGTTTGCTTGCGGCGCGTGCAGTTTAATCGTCGAGCTGGACGACGGCGATATCCTGCACTGCCAGCGCGGCGCGGGTAGCCTCGTTGCTGGCCGGCGTCACCGGCCGCGTCAGGTCCCACAGCACGCCGACCCTGAAGCCTTCCGCCACCGCGTCCTGCGCCGACCACAGCACGCATATGTCGCGCGCGAGGCCGCACAGTAGCACCGCTTCCACGCCGCGTTCGCGTAGCCAGCCGGCGAGGCCGGTGGCGGGGCGCGTGCCGCGCGGGCCGTGGTTTTCACGGAAGGCGCTGTACGAATCCACCCGCGGGTCGTTGCCCTTGCGCAGGACCAAGTCCGCCACCGACCAGTCGACGCCCTCGTGCAGCGCCGCACCGGGTGTGCCTTGCACGCAGTGGTCCGGCCACAGCGTATGCAGGTGGCCGTGCAGGTCCATCGACTGGAACGCCTGCGCATCCTCGTGCGAGCTGGCGAACGAGAT